>JARBUG010000087.1 GCA_029239785.1 Symbiobacteriaceae bacterium
TCCCAGTGGCCCTGGTCCTCCCAGTGGCCCTGGTCTTCCCAGTGGCCCTGGTCTTCCCAATAGCCCTGGTCTTCCCAATGGCCCTGGTCCTCCCAGTGGCCCACTTCATCGTAACAGGTGGTGCTCCAATACCCCTGGTCTTCCCAACTGCCCTGGTCTTCCCAGTGGCCCTGGTCTTCCCAATAGGCTTTGGCCGCCCGCGGAACGGGACCCAGTATCTGGACCAGCATCAGGGCGATGATGAGCAGGGCTCCCTTGGGGAGCCACCGACGCGTAAACACAGGACGTACCTCCTTCGTCTGCTGCGACTAGCTTCGATGGGGTGGTGCGATCAGGGCTTCAACTGGTTGGCAATCTCCTGCCAGGTCTTCTCTGCGGTCTTCAAGGTCAGCACGGTCTGGAGTTCCTGGTCGCTGGCCGCCGCTATGCCGGCCGCGTTGCGGATGTCGGACAGGGTGTACTGATCGCCCATCAGGTCCAGCAGCCCTTCGGTGGTCAGTCCGGTCTGGGCGGCGACGTCGTTCAGGAGTGAGCGGATTCCTGTGTTTGCCGCTTCGGCGAGCAACGCCCGCACGTCGGCTGCATAAAGACCCGCAGTGGGCGGGGTCTTGCTCTTTACTTGCATGATGGCGGACCAGCTTTTGCCTTCGGCCAGCCAGCCGAGAATCTGCGGGACTGTGCCGATGCCCTTGGCGGCAGCTTCATCTGCCTTGCGGATATCGGCCAGGCCGTACCCCTGCCCGACGAGCGATTCCAACTCGGGCTGGGTCAGCGTCTTCAGGCCGCCCTTGACCGCAACGGCAGGCTTTGGCGGAGCGGATTTCGGCTTGCTGCCGCTGGGCGGGTTACCGTTGGGGATGCCGCCTTTGGGCTCCGGGGTGGGCTGGGCTTCGGTCGGCTCAGGCAGGCTGGGGGTTCCGTACCCGGGCCGCGCCGAGGGCTGAATCCGCTCGGGCTTGTTGGCGCCGGGAATCGCTTCGGGCTTGGGCGTGGAGGGAACGCCCTCGGCCGGGGCGGTGCCCTTCGGGTTCGCTGCCGGGGGAGCGCCATGCGGATTGCCTTCAGCCGGGGCCGGTGTCGTTGGGGCGCCACGGTCAGGCTTGGGCAGAGTCGGTTTGGAGTCCGTCGGTGCTGTGGGTTTGCTTGCCGCGGCAGTGCCTGCAACGGCTACGGCGGTGAGCAGGCTGACCGCCAGGACCAGAATCCGTTCACGTCTCATGATTGGGTCTCCTTTCTGCGACGATGTTGGCCCTTCGGGGACAGAAGCACAGTTCTTATGTACCGCGAAAACACTTGCTATTTTGTCGAATCGTGACACACAGATAAAAATGAATAGATGTGCTTAGGTCATTAAATTGATCAGTCCTACAACAAACAGGACCATAGTCCTATGCGAGCAAATAGAAAAAACCTGCACGATCTTCGCCAATGGAAGTCGTGCAGGTTTTCGCAGCCATGCAGGAGACTAGGGCTGATAGTGGCAGACCGGAGGATCGACGACCCATACCAATACCGGGACCCAGACCATGTTAGAAACCCAGACCGTTTCGGTGCGGATGACGGTTTCGGTCACCCAGACCATGTCGGGAACCCAGACCCAGTCAGAGACCCAGACCATGCGGGAGACCCACCGCTCACGGGCTTCGTAGTAGCTGCTGTCAACCCAGTACCAGACGACCTGGTATTCGCCGTTTTCGTCCTGCTCCAGGTAGTAGTCCCAGTACCCGTCCTCAACCCAAACGTAATAGGTCTCCCAGTAGCCCTGGTCTTCCCAGTGGCCCCGGTCCTCCCAGTACCCATGATCTTCCCAGTGGCCGACCTGTTCGACGTACTCCCGGGTTTCCCAGTGACCACGGTCTTCCCAATGGCCCTGGTCTTCCCAGTGGCCCGATTGGGGTTCGCAGACCCACGTGCCGGCAGGCTGGCTCTCTGCGTAGGCCATTGCCGTCTGGGGGGCGGTGCCGAGCAGTTGCACGAGCATGAAGACGATTACCAGCAACGCTGTTCTGAAAGGCCATCGACGATGGTTCACAGAGCATCCTCCTCTTCCGTGGCACGATCGTTGGTAGATGCGGTCCCAAATCATTTGTATCATACAAGAATTTAGTCTTGAAGGAAAATCGACAAATATAAACATAAGTGATTACACGGGAAAGCTTTTGGTCCCGGTCGGGCGGGACTTTGGTCCCAACAGAAAACGCCTGCACGTCGTGTACGTGCAGGCGTTCGTATCAATCCGACGTATCGGGTGCGGCAGCCCCCGGCGTCCACTGGTACCGCCGCTTCTTCCACCGGAGCCAGGCCAGGGAGAGCTCTTCGAAAAACAGCTCCACCATGAGCCGGGCCAGGCCCAGGGGCCGGAGCTGCCAGCGGCGCCCGCCCCACGAAACGAAGTCGGTCTGCTTGTAAACCCGCCGGTTGTTGACGGCGTTGGCCTCTTCTTTCAAGGCAGAGAGGGCCTGCTCTCGCTCGGCGGGGGGCAGTTCGCAGGCCTTGTCGATGCGGCCCATGAGCGATTGGGCGGCGTCGATCAGCTCCAGGGTGCGGGCGGCGCCTTCCTTGGGTTCGAGGCCCAGGTCGGCCTTGATCTGGGTCAGGCGAGCGGTGGTGGCGTAGGTGGTTTCGGCCACCTGCGCCGCGGTCATGGTGACGGAGTCGTAGTTGAGAATCTGGGCCCAGGTGGGACTGGTGAGGCGCCGACGGTGCTCTTCGAGCGTGCGGGCCTTCAGCTTGTAGCCGTACTTTTCGGGATTCTCGAAGGCCGGGCTGCCGGGGTCGAGGAAGGGCGCCAGGGGCGCCACGTAGATTTGCAGCTTGCTGCCGAACCGCTCCAGCAGGTGGCGGGCGAACTCCATCGACGCCATGGCGGACGCGGGCGTCTGGTGCGGAATGCCGACCATGAAGTAGATGTCGAGCCGGTGGCAGCCGTGCCTGAGGGCGGAGTCGATGGTCTGCTCGACCTGTTCGTTGGTGATGGGGAACTTGCCGTTGAGGCGGCGGAGTTCTTCATCGTGCGTTTCCAGGGTCATCTCCAGGCTGAAGCGGGGGAGGTTGCGCTGGACGTCGCCGAAGAAGTCGTCGCCGGCGTAGGTGAAGAGTTCGAGGACGATCTCGTTGTCGATCTTCTGGTCGCCCAGGGCGTTCAGGACCTGGTGGGCGTACTCTTTGCCGCCCATGCGCAGGTCGTGGATGACGAAGATGGGTGCCTTGCTGAAGCGGCTGATGAAGTGGGCGTCTTCGGCCAGCTTGGCCGGCGAGCGGAAGGCGGGCTTCTGCCGGTTGCAGATTTTGCCGTAGGCTGCCGAGGAGCCGCCGCAGATGGAGCAGTGCTGGGTGCAGCCCCGGGAGATGAGCAGGGCGGTCATGGGGTATTCAAGCCAGCGCAGGTACGGGACGATATTGTGCAGGTTGGCGTATTTGAAGACCGACCGCATGGAGTAGCGGTAGGCCGGGAGGTTGGGGTCGTTCAGGTCGTCGGGCACGTGGGTGAGCGGGTTGATGACGACGGTGCCGTCCTGCCGCTTCCAAGTGAGGTTGGGCACGCCGTCAAGCGGTACGCCGGTGCGCAGGCGGCGCAGCAGGTCGAGGACGGGCTCTTCGGTGGAGTCGCCCCGTACGATGAAGTCGACGTTGGGGTTTTGGATCAGCTCTTCGTGGTAGTAAGACGCGCTAAGGCCGCCCATCATGATCTGGGCGTCCGGGTGGTGCTTTTTGATGATTTCCGCCAGGGCGAGGGCGCCGTGGGCGTGGGGGAGCCAGTGGAGGTCGATCGCCCAGAGGTGGGGGTTGAGACGCTTGATCTGTTCTTCGGGGTCGTAGTCGGGGTCACGGAGCATGCGATACGCGACGTTGATCAGTTGGACGTGGTAGCCGGCCCGTTCCAGCCTGTCTGCGATGGAGGTGATGCCCACGGGGTACATCTCGAAGACGGAGGAGGAGGGGACGACGTCGCTGATGGGTCCGAAAAGGATCGATTCCTTCCGGAAATCATAGACGCTGGGGGCGTGGAGGAAGATGACGTCGCGACGGGTGAAGTCTGCCACTGTGAATCCCCCTGATCGGCCGCGTATTTACTTTCACAATAAATCTTACTCGAGGCTTACAGGGATTGCCATGGACCATAGCACTCATTTGGGCGCTGGGGTGGTAGGTAACCGGGTGATGGGCATTTCGTGAATTGTGGTACCGAGGCCGGATATTCGTTTGGGGGGTGGCTTTGGTATACTTGGGGCCGATGGGCCGTGATTTGGAGGGGGTTCTTGTGGCGGAGGCGGGGCGCCCGCTGGCGGGGCGGTGTGTGCTGGTGACCCGGGCGCGGAGTCAGGCCGGGGCGCTGGTGGAGCGGGTGGAGGCGCTGGGCGGCAGGGTCTGGGCCTTTCCGGTGATTTCGGTGGCCGACCCGGAGAGTTGGGAGCCGCTGGATGAGGCGATTGGGCGCATTGGCGAGTATGGGTGGCTGGTGATTACGAGCCCGAACGGGGCGGAGAAGTTTGCGGGGCGGCTGGGGGCGGGGGGCGGTGTGGCGCCCGCCCTCGGCCACCTGAAGGTGGTGGCCGTCGGGCCGGCCACGGCCCGGGCCCTGGCCGCCCGGGGCATACGCACCGACCTGATGCCCGCCGAGGCCCGGGGCGCCGCCCTGCCCGCAGCCATGGCGCCCCACCTGGCCCCGGGCGACCGGGTGTTGATGGCCCGGGCCAACCTGGCCGACCCGGCGCCCGCCGAGGCCCTGCGGGCCCTGGGCGCCCGGGTTGATGATGTGGTCGCCTACCGGACCCTGGCCGAAGGCGGCGACGTGGAGGCCCTGCAGGTTGCCCTGCGCCGGGGGGAGATCGACTATGTGACGCTGACTTCATCATCGACCGTGAGTAACCTGATCGAGCGGCTGGGGGGCGCCCACTGGCTGGACGGGGTGCGGGTGGCGGTGATGGGGCCGGAAACCCGGAAAGCGGCCGAGGCCGCCGGGCTGACCGTTCACGTGGTGGCGCAGGAGGTAAGCCTGGACGGGCTGGCGAATGCACTTGCTTTGGATACAGCGAGATGAGGAGGAATCGATCCACCATGCAGTTTCCGACCGCCAGGCCCCGCCGTTTGCGGCAGACTGAAACGCTGCGCCGGATGGTCCGCGAGACCGTCTTGACCAAGAACGATCTGATCATGCCGCTCTTTGTCGCCCCGGGCAAGGGCGTTAAGCACGAAATCTCGGCCATGCCGGGCAACTATCATTGGTCGACCGACACCATCCTGACGGAGATCGAGGAGATGCTGAAGCTGGGCGTCCGCTCCACCATCCTCTTCGGCCTGCCGGAGTCCAAGGATGAGATCGGCACCGGGGCGTATCACGAGCACGGCATCGTGCAGCAGGGCATCCGGGCGATCAAGGCCCGCTTCCCGGAGATGCACGTGGTGACCGACGTCTGCATGTGCGAGTACACGTCGCACGGGCACTGCGGCATCATCAAGGGGGAGACGGTCGATAACGACCCGACCCTGGACCTGCTGGCCAGGACGGCCCTGAGCCACGCCGAGGCCGGTGCGGATATGGTGGCGCCCAGCGACATGATGGACGGCCGGGTCGCGGCCATCCGTGAGGCGCTGGACCGGGGCGGCTTTGCGGCGACGCCGATTATGGCCTACAGCGCCAAGTATGCGAGCGCTTACTACGGCCCGTTCCGGGTGGCGGCGGACAGCGCCCCCGCCTTTGGCGACCGCCGGTCGTACCAGATGGACCCCGGCAACGCCCGGGAGGCCCTGCGGGAGACTGAGCTGGACGTGATGGAGGGCGCCGATATCGTGATGGTGAAGCCGGCGCTCGCCTATATGGATATCATCTATCGCGTGAAGGAAGCGTTTGATCTGCCCGTGGCGTGCTATAACGTGTCGGGCGAGTTCGCGATGGTGAAGGCGGCTGCGGCCAACGGCTGGATCGATGAGCGCCGCACCGTGATGGAGACGATGCTGGGCTTCAAGCGGGCGGGGGCGGATGTCATTCTGACCTACCATGCGAAGGATGTGGCCCGCTGGCTGGATGAGGAGCGGTAGGACATAGAATAAAACACACCTGCGGCCCTCGTTTGGGTTGCAGGTGTGTTTTATTCCTACTTGGTCATCAGCAGCCAGACCTCACGCCCGAGGGTGAAGAGTCCGACCGCAACCAGAACCCCGCCCAGCAGGGAGACGATCACCCGGTCAAACCGGGTGTTTGGTGCGTTGCCCGGAATGATATCATTACCGTGCTGGAATTTGTGCCGAAAGGCTATAACGAGAATGCCGATGACGAGTAGGAAGATGCCGGTAATCCAGCCGCGCATGATACATGTCCTCCCTAATCAATATCCCAGAAGACTCTGCCGCCGAAAATCGCGGCAAGGCCGAGTTCGCCGGAACCGCCGGCCCAGTCGGCCTTGAAACCGCCGCCCACGCAACCTGCGCAGCCGCGGACTCCGAGCTTGATGGACCAGTCAAAGAACTTGAAATCTACGGATGCCTCGCCCTGGGCCGTGTAAGCGTACCCGCCCACTTCGACGCCGCTCGTGCCGATTTTGATCGCGCCCTCGGCGCCCAGGACATCACCTTCGGCACCCACGCCAAGGCCGAGCTTTTCGTTACCGAGGAGGTCGACGTCCAGTTCGCCATGCACGGTACTGGCCTCAGCGCTCACGCCGAAGTCAGCCTTGCCTTCTGTGAGAAGTTCATCCATGTCGAAGGTGTCCACCTCGGCGGCGAGGTGGCCCACCGCGGCCTCGACAGTAACACCATCGATCAGCTCTTTTTCGTAGTTCACGATATCTACCGACGCCTCGACACCCATGCCGCTCACGTCGACTTTCGCCTTACCCGCGGTAAGGCCGTCGATACCGAGCGCCATGCCGTCCTCGGCACTGAAGCCCTTGTGCAGCAAGGCGCCCAGCTTGATGAACGCGGCGGTCGCCGGGATGCCGGGGACCAGACCCAGCATGGGCGGGTAGACCCCTTCACGCAGGTACCGTTCGATCGCCTGGGTGCCGGT
Organism: Symbiobacteriaceae bacterium; assembly: GCA_029239785.1. Lineage (GTDB taxonomy): Bacteria > Bacillota > Sulfobacillia > Symbiobacteriales > Symbiobacteriaceae > JARBUG01. The sequence continues at coordinate 7,007 of JARBUG010000087.1, forward strand.
CATCAGCCATTTGTTGCCCAGGTCGGCGGCTGGTCCGAAGGCAAAGGTGCCGAGGGTCACCCAAGTAGCCAGGGACTCGGGGGTTATGCCGAGCATCCTTGCCCAGGGCGGCAGGAGTTCCTGAATCTGCCGTACGATCTGCGCGATATCGAACGGCCCGTTATCTGCCGTCGGCCGGTCCGCCTGTTCGAAGGCCTCGGCCTTCCGCTCCAGATACCGTGCCAGCGTGTCAAACCGCTCGGCCAGCCGCTGGGCCTGGTTACGTGCCTCGTCCGTCCGACTGTTGACGTTGGCCCGCGACCGTGTCTCCCAACTCATGCGATAGACGGCGGACTGAATGCGGCCGCCAACCTCATGAAGTTCTTCACCATACTGGCGGAGATCTCTGGCCAGTTCCTGAAGGTCGTCGGGGTTGACCAGAATCCTTTCCATCGCATCAACCACTCACTTTCAAGGTCAACCAGACTGCCATCAGGCGACGGGAACGGCGGGGGGGAGGGCGCCCTGAACGACGCGCACAAGCTCTTCCTTCATGGCCGCCGTGGTGCACGGGAGAACAGCCACAGCAGCCTCAGTGCCGCCGGTGACCGGCTGGAGCTTCCACAGCTGACCGGCTCCGAGCAGCAGAGCAACGCCGCCCGACTCCCAGGCTGCGCCTTTCTGGGCCAGGGAGACGAAGGAGGCGTTCAGGTCCGGGTGCGTGAGCGACTTGGAGAGCGCATCTGCCGTGGCCTGATCCACACCGGCTTCCACTAGCGCGGCAAGGGCAGCCTCCGCCCCCGAAGCCTGGGCGGCGGCGACTGCGGCCGATAGGCTGGCTTGCGGCAGAACAGCCGCGGGGAGTTCAAGGGCCGCGACTTCCGTCAGCTTAAGCAGAGCAAGCACCCGCGCAACAACCTGCTGCGGGGTCTCCCACTTTGTCAGGGTCAGGGAGTTGTGCGCACTGTGCACCATCTCGGCGGAGGCGGTGCGGGTAATAAAGAATAAGTGCTGGTCGGCAACGCCTTCGCGGTTGGTGCGCGTCAGGGTATAAACGGCTTCCGGGAAGCCGCACGTCGCGCACACGAGCCCGAGGGTCTGGTCAAACACGACTCGGCGGTCGGCGCGGAGCTCGGCGACGCCCCGTTTGACCAACCCGTCCAGGGTCTTGTCCAGTTCGGCGCGGAGCTCGTCAGCCAGATAGCCTTTGAATGGATCATCAATGCCGATCAGGGTGCTGGCGCCCAGCACGCCGGCGATCAGGGCGTACTCGGCTTTAGTCAGCGTCAAGGAGACAGGGGTACTGGTCATGCGCCGGTTCCTCCTTTTTTGCCGGACTACTGCTGATCGGCCGACTCAAAGCGCGTGGCGATGTCATCAAGCTGCTGCCCGATGTTCTCCAGCAGACTCACAAAACTGCTCATCGACCGCTGCCACCGCCCAAAGTCGGAGTAGAACTGCTCTTTGGTCATGCCCTCCCAGTCGTCTGACGCCCCATCGAGCAGCGCGGTCAGGCGGCTGACCATCTCCTGGCTTTGCGTGCTGTTCGATTTGAACTCACTGGCAATGGCGTGGATCTGTTCCGGCGTAATCTTGATCCGCATGCTGTTTCCCCCCGGTTGGTGCTTATGTAGAGGATTGAGCCCGGGCCGCCTCGGCCAGGCGCCTCGCAAGTTCGCGCTCCAGTTCCTCGTAGTACTCGGCCAGCCGGATGAGGTCGGCGCCGAGCGCATGGAGGTGCGAGGCGTACTGGTCCACATCCCGCCCCAGTTCGGCAAACGCCTCGTCGAACTGGCGCCTGGTATGTCCCTCCCAGCCGCCGCGCACGCTGTCCGCGCGCAGTCTGAGCGAGCGCAGCAAATCGACAGAAACCGATCCCTCGCGTTGAATGACCCCCGCCACATAGCGGAGTTCTGACGGATCGACTTCAATGCGCATGGGCTTCCCCCCAAACCATTCACAGAATTTCAAGCATCTATTTTTCGGCGTCGACAGGCACGAATCCTTTCGCAAAACAGGAAGAAAGGACCTGCGAAGATCTCGCAGGTCCTTTCCTTAGCGCCAGTCCGTCAGCCCGCCCGGCGTCGGAGGCGAGACCACCTGGGCCGCTGCCTGCAGCGGATAGACCGTAGCGCCGTTCAGCACCGCATAGCTGCTGGCCTGTAAGTTTCCATGGACCGTCACCTGATTGCCCAGGGCGATCCGGTTGGCGCTGACCAGCGTGGCTCGGAAGGTCAGGCTGTTGCCCGACGTGATATCGCCCCGGGCGATGATGGCCACCGTGCAGGCGCCCGCACAGATGATGCTCCCCTCCAGGCTGACCCCGCCGGTCGCCACAAAGGTGACGGTGCCCGAGACGGTCAGACCGGCCTTCTCCACCAGAAGGCTGCCGCTAATGTAGACCAGGTCGTTGTTGTACGAACGGAGCCCGGACCAGGCCCGGCTGGTGCTGTGGCGCTCCGTCGCCTGGGCGCTCAGGGCGGCAAAGTCGGGCGCCGGCAGGGGGGCGGCGCTGGGCCGGGTCGGACAGGGATGGGCCGCGCTGCCCCAGCGCCAGTAATCGCACCAGCCGCCGGCGACAGTGGCGTTGTTGCCCAGTTCCACAAGGCCGGTGGCGATCACTTTGCCCGTGCCCACCACGTAGGAGCAACCGGCACCGGGCTTGCCCACCACCCGGGTGCCGTTGCCCAGGGTGACGCTGCCCACGGCGGTCAGGTCGCCGCAGATGACGGAGTTGTTGTCAAAGGCGAGGGAGCCGTTGCTGTAGATGGCCTGCTGGAAGACCTGCTCAGGCACCCCCGGGGGCGCCGGAGTGCCCTCGCCGCTGCCGGGGGTGCCCCCGCCCGGCCCCCCGCCCGTGCTGCCGGGCATCATGCGGGCCGTGACGACCCGGGTCGTTCTGCCGACCTGCCCGGTGCTGACCACGCTCAGCGATTCGTCTGCCTGCGGGGTCATGCTCACGCTGTAGGTGCCTGCGAGTCCGCCGGCGACCGGCAGCTGGCGGTTGATCGGCCCGGCCGCCTCTCCTGCCAGCACGCGGGCCAGGGCATCTTCAATGCCGGCATTGGCCATGTAGAATGCCTGCTCGGACTCCACCGCCTTGCGGGCGAGGCGCAGCCCCGAACTGGCCCAGTTCAGCGCGCCGGCGCCCAGCAGGGCGACCACGGCGAGCGCGATCATCGTCGTAATGAGGATATATCCGCTGTCGTTTCGCCTGCCGTTCAATGACAAATCCCCCAGGTTGAGTAGCGTAGTACCGCTTGCCGGTAAAGTACGCTTTCGCCCCGGGGGATTCCTTTTCTGTATGCAGTGCCAGAATATGCCTCACACACCCTGGCGCCGTATGAACCAGGTGGCAACGATGGAGGCAAGCATGATGAGGAAGAAAAGCACCGTCACCCGCAGACAGCCCATGCAACCCTTGCTGACGGCCCTGTCCATTTCGGGCGAGCCCTTGTCGGCGGTGTCGGTTTCCACTTCGCGCATGACCTTTTGGGCGTACGTTTCAGGGTCCTTAGGTGTGGCGGGTGGCGCAGGCGGAGTGGCTGGGGCGTCTTTTACTTTGCGTGCGATGCGAAAGCGGCGGAAACCCTTGTCAGACATTTCTTCGGTCACCTCCGACCGCTATTGGGACGATGCCGGACGCAATGCAGAGACGGGGGAATGAATCCATAGCTTTCCGGAAGGTACGGGAGCGGATATTGTCGAATCTGGTCGGTGTCCATCAAAAATGGTGGGACTTACAGATAGAGTAAGGAACGAGTGAGGGGTGGGAATGGCCATGCCGGGCAGAACGATGCGGCTGGGCGACACGCTGGTCGCAGCGAGGTTGATTACGCCTCGCCAACTGGAACTGGCGCTTGAGTCGCAGCAGAAGACCGGCGGGCGGCTGGGTGAAGTGCTGGTGCAGCTCGGTTTTGTGACAGAGTTTGACATGTGCAATACGCTGGCCGACCAGTTAGGGTACCCCTTCATTTCTAATCCGGAAGCGCAGTTGGAGACCGGTGTGTCGGCGCTGGTCAGCGAGGCGCTCGCCCGCAAGTACAGTGCGGTGCCGCTGAAGTTTGACGGCAACTCGCTGGTTGTGGCGATGTCTGATCCGCTCAACTTGCTGGCGATTGAAGACCTGTCATTGCAAAGCGGGCGCCGGATCAAACCGGCCATCTCGCCTGACAAGGCGGTCAAACGGGCGCTGCTGAAGGCCTACGGCCTGGCGGGCAGCGCCCCGGGCGAGGGCCGGCCGGGCGGGCCGGGGGCCCCGGGCGGGCCGGGCGGGTCTGGTGCTGGGGCTGACGGTCACGGGACCGGCTCCCGGGCCTACGACCTGGACGAAGCCGACGATTCGGGCGTGGTCAAGCTTGTGAACAACCTGGTTGCCCAGGCGCTCAGCAACCGGGCCACCGACATCCACATCGAGCCGGGCGAGTACCAGATTCGGGTGCGCTATCGGGTGGACGGCCTGCTGCAGGAGGTGGCGCCGCTGGCGCGGTCGCTGGCGCTGCCCGTCATCAGCCGGATCAAGATCATGTCCGGCATGGATATCGCCGAGCGGCGGGCGCCGCAGGATGGCCGGATTGAGGTCGACCTGCAGGGGCGCCGGCTCGATTTGCGGGTCAACGCGGTGCCGACCGTTTTTGGTGAGAAACTGGCCATTCGGATTCTGGACCGGAGCGCCGCCTTGCTGGGGCTGGGCGAACTGGGCATGGAGCCCGATGTGGCTGGGTCGATTCGGACGATGCTGGCCCGGCCCAACGGCATGTTTCTGGTGACCGGCCCCACGGGCAGCGGCAAGACGACCACGCTGATGGCCGCCCTGGGCGAACTGAACAAGGCCGACCGGCACATCATTACGGTGGAGGATCCGGTGGAGTACTACCTGCCCGGTGTGAATCAGGTGCAGGTGAATACGAAGGCGGGTCTTACTTTCGCCGCCGGCCTGCGGGCCTTCCTGCGCCAGGACCCCGATGTGATGATGGTCGGCGAGATTCGCGACGGCGAAACGGCGGACATCGCGGTGCGGGCTGCGTTGACGGGCCACATGGTCCTGAGCACGCTGCACACCAACCAGGCCGCCGGCGCCCCCGGGCGCCTGACCGACATGGGCGTGGAGCCGTTCCTGCTGGCCTCATCGCTGGCGGGCATTCTGGCCCAGCGTCTGGTGCGCCGGCTCTGTCCCCGGTGCCGGGCGCCGTATGAGGTGACGCCCGCTGACCCCGACTTCCCGCTGCTGGCCGCCGAGGGGCTGGACGGGGTGACACTGTACCGGTCCGAGGGCTGCGGCCACTGTGACCATACCGGCTACACCGGGCGAATCTCGCTGGTAGAGCTGTTGCCTGTGACCGCTGAGATTCGCGCCTGCATGACCCGGCGGGCGACGGCGGCAGAACTGCAGGCTGAGGCCTGTCGGGCGGGCATGCGAACCATCTGGCAGGACGGCCTGCTGAAGGCGCGAGCCGGGGAGACCACGCTGGACCAGGTCAAGCGGGTCGCCTTTGCGGAGGGATAGGCAATGAAATTCCGCTACCGCGGGCGCGACAGCGCCGGGCTGCCAAAGACCGGTGTGGTGGAGGCGGCGGACCGGGGCGGCGCCCTGGCCGCACTGCAGCAGGGCGGGCTGGTTGTCACCGATTTGCAGGCCGGCACCGGCATCGACCTGAAGATGGAGATCAGGTTCAACCTGGGCGCCAGAAAGGTGACTGCGGGCGACCTGGGGCTCTTTTGCGACCAGCTTGCGACGCTGCTGGGGGCGGGTGTGCCGATTCTCCAGTCGCTCAGGGTGCTGGCCGGGCAGTTCCAGGGTAAGAAGCTGGGGCTGATTCTGCCTGAGATCATCGCTTCGATTGAGAGCGGCGACAGTCTGAGTCAGGCCATGCGCCAGCAACGGGAGCATCTGCCGGCGACGATGATCTATATCACGTCGGTGGCGGAGGTGTCGGGCCGGCTGGACGAGGCCTACGCCCTGCTGGCACGCCAGTTTGACGAGGAGGAGAAGCTGGCCCGCAAAGTGCGGTCAGCGATGACCTATCCGGTGGCCGTTCTGGTGATTGCGGTGCTTGTTGTGGGCTTTATGCTCGCCTTTGTCCTGCCGAGTTACGGCAATATGTATACCGAAATGGGTGCCACCATGCCAACCATCTCCCGGGTGCTCATGGGGATGGGTACGTTCCTGCGGTCGCAGTGGTACTTGCTGCCGCCGGTGGCAGCGGGCGTCTGGTTCGGTGTGCGGCGGCTGCTGCGGATAGAGGCGGTGCGGGAGCGGCTGGGCGCCTTCATGGGCCGTCTGCCGCTGCTGGGGCCGCTGCGGGCGAAACGGGAGCTATCCCGGTTCTGCCGGACCCTGGGGACGATGAACCGGAGCGGTGTGCCGCTGATGGCCGCCCTGCTGACCGCCGGCGACGCCATGGAGGATGGCGCCATGAAGCGGGCGGTGTCCGATATCGGTCAGCGGTTGGCCGAAGGGGATACCTTTGGTGAGGCGATGCGGGCGCAGCCTGCATTTGACCGCATCAGCGTGGAGATGATCGCCCTGGGCGAAGAGGCCGGCACCCTGGAGACGATGCTCTTCAAGGTGGCGGAGGTCGCCGATAAGGATGTGAACCTGCTGCTGGAGCGGCTGACGGCGCTGCTGGAGCCACTGATGACGATTTTGGTGGGCGGTCTGGTTGTGATGGTGATCGTCCCGATGATTCTTCCTATGTTCGATATTCTTGGTCAGGTGAAGTAGCGGAAAGGATGTAGCAACGTATGTGGCAGGAAATGCGCAAGCGGCTCGGGGCTCGTGATGGGTTTACGTTGATTGAACTGGTGGTCGTGGTGGCGATTCTGGGCGTTCTGGCGATCGTGGTGACGCCGAAGGTGACCGGGGCGTTGGATAACGCCAAGCAAAAGACCGCTGCTTCTAACGCCAAGCAGGTGCAGATTGCCCTGGAGCGGCTTTATGCCGATACGGGCGCTTACCCGACCTATGCGACCCTGTGCGGTGCCGGTACCGCACCGGCCTGCGCGCTGCCCTCGCTGAAGACGGGGCTGGTGAACATCGTCAACATTGACACGACGAACCTGACTTCGGCGACCTATACGACCGGCACGAACTCGTTCACGCTTACGATGGTCTACAGCGCCGGCGGCGGCGGGAAGACCTATACGATTACCCAGGACGCGATTACTGCCAGCAACTAACGCGGGTCTTCTTTTATAGCCGCGGATTTCACGGATCGCACGGATTTCGGGACAGACGCGGGTGTTCGGAAATCCGCGTAATCCGCGGCGAAATAGATGCCCGAAAGCCCGACTGGAGGTGATGGCCGGTGCGTTCTCGTTTCGCCGCTGACGAGCGGGGCAATATATACGTGGAAGCGTTGATCGCCGTGGCCGTGCTTGCGGTCGGGCTGATGCCGATTTTCGGGGGCTGGTCGCTGTCGGCGGGGGCGAGGGCGCAGACGGCCCGCCAGAATGCGGCCCTGGCCGTGGCCCGGGCGCACATGGAGCCATTGCATAGGTACAGCGCGCTGGCCTGGGACGAAATGCCTCCGCAGGTGACGCTTCAGGACCCCGCCAACCCCGGGTTCACCATCACCCGGACTGCAGCGCCCAGATCCGGCCAGGCGGGCCTGAAGGATGTGACCGTGACCGTGGCCTGGGTGGATGCCCGGGGGAAGGCACAGTCGGTCGCACTGGCCACAGCCGTGGCCCGGAGGCCCTGACGCCATGTGGTGGGTGAAACTGGCCCACGACCGGCGGGGGGTGACGCTGGTCGAACTAATCGTAGGCACTGCCGTGGCCGGACTGGTCCTTTTGACCGTGGCCTCGGTCGAAATCTCATCCTGGAAGTATCGCGGGGCTGATGAGCGGGGTTTTGCCGGCCAGGCCGAAGCGACGAACCTGCTGGACCGCCTGGCGCAGGACGTGCGCCGGGCTACCGGCATCAGTCTGGCTGGTGACGGCGCACCGGCGGTGACGCTGACGGTGACCGGCAGCGGCGTCACCTATCAATATGATGCAGAAGCCCGGCGGGCGCTGCGCGATGGACGGGTGATGGCCGAGGGCGTGGCGGGCCTGCAGTTCTACCGGGAAGATGGCGGTCGGACGGTGCGGGCGGTGATTACGCTGGAGACGGGGTACCGACTGGAGAGCCGGGCGACCACACGACTGGGGCCGTAAAGGGGGGATGCGCAGTGCTGGCGAGTCTGCTCAGGCGGCGCCTGCCGGTGGTGGGGGTCGATGTGGGGACCCGGACGATTGCTGTGGTGCAGGCGGCGCCCCGCGACGAACGGGGCCGCGAACCAGGGTTCGCCATTCACGGCGCCGCCCAGGTGGAGACGCCGCCCGGCGCCATACATGAAGGACAGGTGCTCGATGCGGGTCTGCTGGGGGCCGCGATCCGGGAGGCGCTGCGGGCCGCAAACGTGACGGCCCGGGCGGCGGCCCTGGCGGTTCCCGCCCAGTACGGCTTTTTGCGCCGCGTTACCTTTCCGCCCATGCCAATCAAAGAACTGCGGGCGACGATCGACCTGCAGCCAGAGCGATACATACCCCTTGCCCGGGAAGGCAGCGTATACGACGTGGAAATTCTGCCAGGCCTGAACGATGGCGGGCAGATGACCGCGGTGGTTGCCGCGGCGCCCCGCCAGCAGGTGGCTGATCTGATGGCGGCCAGCCGGGCGGCCGGTCTGCGGCCGGTGCGCATCGATTTGGAGCCGCTGGCGCTGCACCGGGCCTTGATGGCAGCCGGCCTAGCTGCGCGGGGCACTGCCTGCGCCCTGGTCGACCTGGGCGCGAGCCTTGCGAAAATCAGCCTCTTCGAAGGTGACATCCCTTTGATTACCCGGGTGGTCGATATTGCCGGCACGGAGGATCTCTTCCTGGATATCCGCCGGTCGCTTGAGTTTGCCATGTCGCAGTCGGGCGGGCGCCCATCGCGGGTCTACATCGGAGGCGGCGCGGGGTCCGACGAGTACATGCTGATCGCGCTGACCGGATACCTGCGCAGCTTTCTGTCGGGCCGGCTGCCCGCGGACTTTCAGGTTGAGCCTTTGCGGGGGCACGACCCGGGGGTATCACAGTCGCAGATGTTGGCCTTCGGCCTGTCGGTGACGCCGGAGGTGCTGTCATGATCAACATCAACCTGATCATCAAGGAGCGGCCGCAGGTCAACTGGCGCAGGGTTGGCGTAATTGTGGCAGCCGGCAGTGCGGTGGCGGGGGTTGGCCTGTATGCGCTCGGCTGGTGGACCGACTACACCCAGGTGCAGCGGGAGTTGGCTGACCTGGGGCCGTTGGCCGAAACCTACCGCAAGGCGGTTGCCCAACGTGGGAATCTTACGGAGCAGGCAGACCTGCTGGACAGGCAGGAGCGGCAGTTGGCCAACATGGGGCGGAATCAGGCGCCTTCGGGACAGTCGCAGGTGTTGGCCGCCGTTTTCGCAGCCGCCCCGCCCGAGGTAGCGGTCACCGAAGCGGTAATCGACCGGGAGCAGGGGCTGCTGTTGACGGGCCAGGCGGCAGACTTTTCATCGGCGATGCGCTACTTGCAGGCGCTGCAGGCGCTGCCGGTGCTGTCAGGGGTGGAGGAGCGGAAGGTAGCGACCGCGGCCAAGGGTGAGACAACCTTTGCGTTTGCGGCCAGGGTCCGCCGGGAGGGAAGGCCGTGAGCCGGCAAAAACTGCTGATTTCGGTGCTGGTGGCGGTGGTGCTGCTGGGGCTGCCGATCTACTTCATGGATGCGAGACTGGCGGTGGCGCGGGCCCGCCTGGAAACGGAGCAGGTGGCGCTGGCCCCCTTGCGGCGGCAGGCTGCCGAGGTGCGGGCGTTGGAGGCGCAGGTGGCAGACCGCACCGGCAGTGTGACCGCGGCGCAGCAGCGGCTGATTGGGGCGCAGCCGTTTGCGACCATTCAGGGGGAACTGACTGCGGCGGCTGGGCAGAGCGGTGTGAGCCTGGGGTCGGTGGTGCTGGAGGGGCCGGGAGAGGTGCCCGAACTGCCGGGGCTCGTACGGTACCAGGCGACGGTGACGGTGAAAGGTGATCGGAACCAGTTCATCAGGTTTCTGCGGCTCCTGGAAGAGCATCGGCTGCTGGTCGAAGTGCCGGAAGTGAGTCTGCGGCTGCAGCCGCCGGCGGCGCGGGGGGCCGTGCCACAGGTTGAGGAGGTGCTGGAGCTGGGCTTTTTTGTGTCCAGCCCGGGCGCAAAACGGTAGGAAGGCGTGGAGCGATGACCGTTCAGATCGTGACGGATAGTGGGGCGGACATCCCGCCGGCGTTGGCGGCTGCCCACGGGATTTCGGTGGTGCCATTGCAGGTGCTGATTGATGGCGTTTCGTACCGCGATGGGGTCGACTTGACCCCGATGATGTTCTACGAGAAGATGCGGACCGCGAAAAAGCTGCCGCAGACGTCGCAGCCGACTCCGCATGATGTGGAGTCGGCCTATCGGGCGGCAGCCGAGCGGGGGCCGGTGGTGGGCGTACATTTGAGTTCGGCGCTGAGCGGCACGTGGGAGACGGCCTCCATGGCAGCCAGGTCGATCAGCGAGACGATTCGGGTGTTTGACAGCCGGACGGGCTCAGCGGGCATCGGGCTGATGGCCATGCGGGCCGCCGAACTGGCCCGGGGCGGCGCCACGGCTGCCGAGATTTGGGCGTATCTGGAGGCGTGGCGGGCGGAGACCCATACCCTGGTGGCCTTGAACACGCTGGAGAATGCGGTTAGGGGCGGGCGGGTGAACCCGCTGGCGGGAATGGCGGCGCGGCTTTTGCATGTGAAGCCGATTGTGCATGTGACCCGGGCCGGCAAGGTGGAGCCGATCGACCGGGTGCGGGGCCGGGAACGGGCGCTGGAACGGACGCTGGACCTGGCCGGGGAGCTGCGGAAGAACTGGGCCGACCGGCGGGTGGCGGTGGCGCACGGGGGCGCCGCTGAGGAGGCGAAGGCCTTTGCCCGGCGGGTGCGGGAGCGCTTCAACCCGGCAGAGGTGTGGGAGACGGAGATTGGGGCGACGATCGGGACCTACTCGGCTGAGGGAGCGATTCTGTTTAGTTTTTGAGGCAGTTTTTTAGCCGCGGATTTCGCGGATTACGCGGATTTCCGGACATGAACGCGAATTACCGGGGATGCTTTTCCAGGTCTTTTATATATTAACGACCTGGAACGATATCCTTGGTGAAAACGAGCGTTTGTCCCTAAATCCGCGTTATCCGCGTAATCCGCGGCTATATACATGCCCCTATCTAGGTTTGGCGCCGGCGAGGCGGCTGGGGCGGTAAACGTCGGTGCCGTCGAAGTGGATGACGGGGCCGTAGGTGGCCCAGGGGTCGCTCGAAGTCACCGCTTTATTTGCTGCGGATTGTTGCAGGCTCGTGAGCGATCGCAGCGAAATGACTGTTTTGGTGTGGTCAAGGGTGGAGGCGAGACGGCGGATGACGAGGTAGGTGTCGTTATCCATGGCGGTGATTTCGTTGTCGGCAAAGCCGGCGGGGCGTTGGTACGGGGTGCCGATGACCGCCCAGGCGATGTGGAAGCCGTCGCGGCGGGAGGCATCGAGGACACGTTCGGCAGCCTTTTGCAACCAGGCGGTGAGCGCCACCGGTGAGTCTTTGACCGCCTTTTCCCAGGCAGGATAGTCGCTGATGTCGATGATGCCCACGAGCGAGTGGCCGCCGTTGGTGTGCGTCATTCTCTGGTACTCGACGCGAAAGACGGCGCCCTCGTGCGAGTAGACCCCAAAATCGGAGGCGAGCGCCTTTTTGGCGTCGGCGAGGCTGGTGGCGGGGCCGGTGAACTTGGGCGGGGCCGTGATGGGCTCCGTCGGGCGGCTGTTCGTTTCGAGGGGGTGCTCGCCTGGCTGGCCGGGGGCAAGCGGTTCGTTTGTGGTGGTGGTGGGGATGAGGAATGAGGTGTCGGTTTGGGGCGCCGAGGGCTGCGGCGGCGGGGTGGCGGTGCCGGCCGTGGGCGCCGTGATGGTGGGCTCGGTTTCAGCCTGGAGGGTGCTGTCGGTGCGGTAGGTGGCGATGGCCATGCCTGTGACGAATCCCAGGGCGAGGACGACGGGGACCGCGGCCCAGAGGATCCAGCGGGGCACACCCCGGGGACGGAATGGCTGATGGGCAGATTCCACGTTTTTCCCTCCTTGAACGGGGCGGTACATATATGCGCAATCGATGGATTGGCTGCGGTTTGGTGGCGTTGTTCGGGGCCGGGGCGTTTTGGGACGGGCTATATTCGCCTGCGCAGCAGGTGGCGGGCACCGCGTTGATGGCGGTGCTGGTTGTGCTGGCCGGGGGCGCTTTTGGTGGCGGCGGTGAGGCCGGTGCCGGGCTGACCTGGTGGGAGGCGGTTTGGCTGGCGCTGTTTGGCGGCGCTGTGCTGGTCTCCCTGGGGTCGCCTGTGGCGGCGGGCAGTGCGGCGCACGGGCCGGTGGTGGCAGCTGGGTGGCTGCTGGCCTATTGGCTGGGCCGGCGCTTTGCTGCCGCGGGGTGGATGGAGCAACTGCTCTGCTGGCTCTGGGCGGTGCTCGGGCCGGTCATACTCTTCGGCGGCCTGGCGGCGATGTCCTATCTGCCGCCGCATCATTCGGGGCGGCTGGCTTCGTTTCTTGGGTATCCCATCGCGGTTGGGGTGTTAGGATTGCTCGGCCTGGCCGGCTCACTGCCCCTGCTGCAGGAGGGGCGAAAGTGGGCGCCGGTGTTGGTCTGGGCAAACGGGCTGGCGGTGCTGCTGTCGGGGTCGCGGGGCGTTTGGGCGGTGGGGCTGGTGCTGGCCGGGTACTTCTTCTGGGCAGACCGGCGGCTGCTGCGTTCGGTCTGGTGGCCCCTGGTGGCTGCCCTGGCCGGGGCTTTGTGGGTCGGGCCGGCGGTGGCGCAGCGGACCTTGTTTCCTGCGATCTTCATACTGTTGGCTATTGGATTGACGGTGCTGGCGGCCGGCTGGTTCCAGCGGCGGTGGGTGCTAGTCGGGGGCGTGGTGGCCTGGCTGGCCGGCGCGGCGCTGGCGCCGGGCTGGGGCTGGTTGCTCGGCCGGGCTGCGGCGCTGCCGCTGACCGAGGGCTCTTCGGTGGAGCGGATGACGTTTTTGGCAGACGGGTTCAGGCTGGCCGGGGCATGGCCCTGGGGAGCGGGGTACCGGGCCTGGACGGCGTTGCAGCTGCAGGGGGCGAGCTATGCCTATTACTCGGCGGAGGTGCATAGTGCGGCCCTGGATTTGGCGCTGGCGTTTGGCTGGGTGGGCGGGGCGGCGTTCCTGGCCCTGCTTGCACGTTTCGGGCTGGGCTTGCGGGGCGGTTGGGCGTGGAGCCCGTGGCGCCTCGCCGGTCTGGCCGGGCTCGGCGCCCTGGGGCTCCACGCCCTACTTGACTGGGACCTGAGCTACGGGCTCTTTGCCTTGCCGTTGTGGCTGGGGTTTGGGCTGGCGGGCGGCGGGGCGCAGCGGCGGCCCTGGGGCCAAGGGGCC
>JARBUG010000246.1 GCA_029239785.1 Symbiobacteriaceae bacterium
GAGGGACTTTGTTCAAGAAAGTACTATCAACCTACGCTACGATTTCGTACATACAACCAAAAGGGTATCAGCTGACCTGACACTATAGTACCAACATTTCGCCCCACTGCAAAGCCACAAAAGCCGTTCTGGATTTGTTTTTCGTAATCACCGTGTTAGCGTGAGGTAATCAAAAGAGGGCGCCTTGTATCTGTCAGAAGGATTTCTGAAGATACAAGGCGCCTGGGCGATTGATAGGGAACCGCAATCACCCTCTGGTTGAGTACTGAACATCACGCGCTTTGGTGCTATAAGTATCGGGCCGAGCCACCCTGCTAACGGGCGGTATTGCCGACTCCACCTTTGGTGCCATGGCAGGCCCGATCGGGTGGCCCTCCGCTGGGGTGACGGGCTCCGGCTGGGCAGGTGTGGTCTGGGCTGCCTGCACCGCCTGCTGAAGAAGGGCGAGTTGCTGCAGAGCGACGGGGTCAAGCGCTGCTGCCGCAGCGAGCGGGGGCTGTGTGAAGGGCTGCGGTTGGTACGCCTGGGGCTGGAACATGGGCGGCTGATTTGCCTGCGGCTGATACATGGGAGATTGATAAATCGGAGGCTGGTGGGCCTGCTGCGGGTAGGCCTGCGCCGGGAACGCCTGAGGCTGGTACGGCTGGTAGGCCTGGGCCGGTTGCTCCGGCGGCTGCGCCTGACTCTGGGGGACGGGCTGCTGCGGCGGGGGCGCCGGGAACTTCGGCATTCCTCCTGGCATAGGGGGCATTTGGGGCATCCCGCCCGGGAACGACATCCCCCATGGCGGCATGAAGGGCGGAGCCGCAATCATTCCACGCGGCACGTGGGTGACCTCCTTGCTCGTCGGATGCTCCCATACTATGGGGTGACCCGCTCGGTGCCACCGGGGGCCGGCGTGAATATGCTGAGTGGCAGGGGGTGTCTTCAGGGACGTGGAAGCGACAAAAGAGCGGATCGCCAAGGGTTACTCACACTCTGCCCCCCGCTACGACGCCTTGGCCGGTCATCTGTACCTGATGGGCATTCGGAGACTGCTGCCGCGCGCCCGGACCGGGCCGATGCCGGCCATATTGGATGTGGGGTGCGGGACGGGAGTCAACCTGCTTGAGGCGGCACGCTGGTTCGCTCCCGCCCGCCAGCTCTGCGGAATCGACATCTCCCCGGGAATGGTTTCGGTGGCAGCGGCGAAAGCTGCTGCCCTGGGCATTCCAGCCACTTTCACTGTGGGTGACGCAGAGCAGCTCCCGTACGATAGCGGCCAGTTCGACCTGATTATCTGCAACAGCGTGCTTCACTGGTTCAAAGACCGGGGAGCGGCCCTGCGGGAAATAGGCCGGGTCCTGAAGCCCGGTGGCCAACTGCTGCTGATCTGTGCAGCATCACCAGGGTTCCGGGAATGGTTTGCCTTTACAGACCAGCTGCGGCAACTGATTGGCCTCGCTCCTCACCCGTCGCTGGTTCCGAACCTGCCCACGGCCGTTGAAGTCGGGGGGCTCATGCAGGAGGCCGGGTTTGTCCTCGACCATCTGGCGAATCCGGTGCATCTCCAACAAATCACCGACTACGAGAGCTTCATCCAACTCATGTCGACCGTTGCGCCCTTGTGGAGTGCCGACTTACCACCGGAGTTGGAGCAGACTGTGGAACAACTTGCGGCTAAGCTGATGCGCGCTGCCTTTCCTGGATCGTTCCCCAGCACGTGGGCTGCCATCGAAGCGGTGGGCACTCGAATCCCGTAACAAACGCGCAAGACCGCCCCTGCGGCGGTCTTTCCTTTTCCCGGTTCTGTAACAGATTATTTCGCCATTACCATAATGACTTTCCGTGGTTGCGTCGTCGTGTTAAACTTAATGTGCAATAATTTCCCGTCATCGTATGAAGGGGTAAAAGGGGACGTTCTTTCATGCTGGAGCAGTATACGATCAGCGACATTAAGCAGCTCAAGGCACTAAGCCACGCGTCCCGGGTGAAGATCCTCAGTTCTCTGTCCGAAAAACCTATGACTGCCAAACAGTTGGCTGATCAGTTTGGCGAAGAGCCCGCCAAGACCAGCTACCATGTAAAGCAGTTGCTGAAGGTCGGACTGGTGGAACTCAAGTTCACCCGTGAGACGCAGAACGGCATCATTGAAAAGTACTATCAGGCGATCGCGAAGGAGTTCCAGACCGATCCTTATCTGGCCCGGCAGCCGGAGGGGCGGAGCCATCTGGAGACCGGCTTCCTGCGCGAACTGAACAAGACGCAGTCTGACTTCCTCCGTGCCTATCGGGCTGACCTGGAGCGTGCGGGCAACGGCGAGGAGCAGGAGCTGACCACTGCGCACGGCTTCTTCCGTGTCAACGTCACTGCAGAGCAGATGCCGGCATTTGTCGCCGAGCTGCAGAAGCTGATCAGCAAGTACGAGAATGAGGAAGGCCAGTATGCGCTCTCCTACCTCGTCTTCCCCGCTGAGGACAAGACCAAGGGTATGGCCTAAACGTGACGAGAAACGGAAAGCGAGGCGGGCGGTGCCCCCTCGCTTCTTCATTTGCGCTTATGTAACACCCCCCGGCGCCCTTTCATACGCTAAGACTGAAGCGCCACCCGTGAGGGAGGCGGTGACCTCCACCCTTCGGTCTCCCCGGAGGTCGCGAGTTAGAAAGGAGTGCGCGAACGCATGAACTTTGGTACGTTCGGCAAGGGCCTTCCGGCAGTCTCGCCATTTATCGGCGCCCAGGCCGGAGCCAATGACCTGGCCATCGCCCCCGGGGCGGCTGTATACCCTGCTGCCAACGCCACCGTGTACCGTGTTTACGAGTATGCTGTTCCCGTGACCACGGTCGCGACCGTGCCTTCGGCGTATCCGACCACGGCGGGCATTCCGGGTATCGCCGCATACCCCGGCAACGCCGGTTTCGGTTGGGGCGTGTAAGGGCAGGGGTACATGAAAAGCGAGGGGGGCTGCGGCCCCCCTCGCCTATTTCGCCATCGTCCAGCGGCTATTGTACCCCTACTACTTCATAACCCGCGTCATCAACGGCGGCCTTCATTGCTTCAACATCGGCGCCGGCATGGGCGACTGTAGCTGTCCGCTGACCGAGATCAATCTTGACATCCTCAACCCCGCCGACACCCATCAGTGCGCGAGTCACGCTCGCGACACAGTGGCCTCAGGTCATGCCGGAAATCTTCAGTACAGTCTGGCTCACGGCGAATCCCTCCTGTGTTGTAAATGGGGCCAAGCCTATTGTGCTCGGTGACGGCGGCGTGCCAGCACCGCCACGGTGAGGCGGTCAAGCGTCACCGCCAGCAGCAGCACCGATTGCATTTGAAAGTATGGGTGCGTGGCCACATCGGGGCGCCTCACTGTCAAATAGAGGCCGTAGCCGAACAGAAGCCATGTGCCCAGGGCGATCAGCCCATCAAAGCTGCGACGGGCGCCCTGCCCGCGCAGAGCCCCCGCAACAAAGGGCCATCCGCAGACCAGTTGCAACAGCGCAGCCCAGACCAACTGAATCCACGGGTCAGCCAGAAAGAAAATGCGCCAGCCCAGCCAAATGGCCACCCAGTGGGCCGCCAGCGGCAGGGTCAACAGAAAGCTGAGGAAGAACTGAAAGGCCTGAAAGCCCACTTCATCGGCCGTATTGTTCCTACTCTCACGTACCATGACGCTAGCCTCCCCGGGCGGTGCGAAACAGGCGAACCCATAGGGGTCCGCCCGATTATTACTTCACGAATTTGTCAAGGACCTCCATCAGTTCGCTGACGGACTGGTCGCCCTCGCCGCGCCGCACGGCAGCCTGCATGCAGCCCCGGGCGTGGCCTTCGAGGAGCGCCATGCCGACCTTGTTCATGGCCGCCTTGACAGCCGCTACCTGGACGAGCACATCGACGCAGTACCGGTCCTCCTCAATCATGCGCTGGAGCCCCCGCACCTGGCCTTCGATTTTCTTCAGCCGGTCCAGCAGGGCTTGCTTGTCCCTTACCATTTCGTCTGACGTGCCAGTGCCGCTGTTACGCACCATAGTGACGGCCCCCTTCCACTACCCTACCCGGGTAGCTACAACCAGTCTACGCCCTCTTCTCTTTTCTGTCAAACCATGCCTGCCAGACCAGGAAGAAGCCCCAGAGCGTAGAGAGCAGAATGGCCATACCCCGGGCGTAGGCGAATTCCGACTGATAGGGCAGGGTCGGGTGGGTGCCAAGGACAAAGTAATCGATCAGATCCTGAAAGTACATGAAAAGCAGGGCGCCCACGGCCGGTGCCAGGGCGGGCTTGTAAAACCGGGCGAAGATCATGGCCTGCACCCACATACCCGCGTGTGAGAGCGAGAGGTGGATAAAGTCAAAGTCCCAGCCGAACTTAAAACCGGCCTGAGGCAATACCGTAGCGGTCCAGAGACCGTATTTCATGTTTGAGACGAAAGCGATTGCTCCGAGCCACTGCATGCCGGGTTTCCGCCAGTCAGCCCCCGCCAGCATGAGCATGAGCCAGATGCAGAGGAGGAAGGTAGAGCCAGGACTGTCGGGCACAATCAGCCAGTACTTGATCGGGGTGGCCGCCAGTTGCCCCTTGTACCAGTAAAAACCGTACAGAGACCCGAAGAAATTGATGCCCAGCAGCACCCACCACCACCGGCGTTCCCGCGCAACGGTGGCAAAGAAATTGCGAAGTAAGGTCATAGTTTGTGCGGCGTCTCCCTTATGGTGTCTTCTGTCCTGCTTCCTGCGTCCGGGCGACAATATCGCGCATTCGCTCAAGGCTCATGGCGCCCATGACTTTTTCACGGATGACGCCATTCTGGTCAACTGCGAAGGTAGTGGGCAGGCCTAGGGCCTTGTAGGTCAGGACCGCCTGGCCTTCATCGAACAGTACTGTAAATTGCAGTTGCTGGTTGTCGGCATACCCGAGGAGTTTGTCCGCCCCCTCTCTCGGGTCACCGCCTACGGCCAGCACGTATACCTGATCTC
>JARBUG010000247.1 GCA_029239785.1 Symbiobacteriaceae bacterium
CGTCTGGTCAGCCTGGCGGTGACGGTGCTGGTCGGCGTGCTGCTCCGGTGGCCGGGCGCCATCGTGGGGTGTGCCGCCCTGGCCGTCAGCGTAATCGTGGAGGCGGCCATCGTGACGTGGTACGCCCGAGACGAAAAGCCTGAGGGCGAGCCGCTGCCGCATCTGCCCCACTCGTTGGGGGCCGTGACGGCCTGGTACGCTCCACTGGCGCTGACGGCGATTCTGATTTGGGTCTCCAAGCCGGCAATTAACGGCGGCCTGGCACGGGCGACCGAGGCGGACCTTTCCCTGGCCGCCTGGCCGGCCATTTGGACGACGGCGATGCTGGTGGCCAACGCCATTCGGATGATCCAGCAGGTCGTGATTACGCAGGCCAATTCGCCTGCGAATTACCGGGTCCTGACGCGGTTTACCTGGTGGGCCGGCGGTGCAGCCAGCGCCCTGATGGCGCTGATCGGCCTGTCGCCTGCGGGTGGGCAGCTGCTGACGCAGGTGACGGGGCTGTCCGGCCACCTGGTTGAGGTGTCGGTGCCGGCGCTGCGCCTGCTGGTCCTCTTTCCGCTTGGCATTGCCCTGCAGAACCATTACCAGGGGCTGCTGATCCGGTCCGGCAGGACGCCGGCAGTCAACCTGGGCGCCCTGGTGGGCAGCGGCGTCCTGTTCGCGACGCTGCTGTTCGGTGTCGGGGCCGGCTGGCTGGGCACCGTCGCCGGTGCCGCCGCCACCATGGTGGGCCAGGTGGCCGAGGTCGGGGTCCTCTTCCTGCTGACGGCCCGGGAACGGGCTACGCTGGCGGCGTCTGCCCCCGCATCTGCATAAAGGAAGGGCGCAGCTCCCGGAGGCCGGGGGCTGCGCCTTTTTGATGTGGGGGTCGGCCTGAATCAGGCGGTGGTAACCCGGAGGGGCAGGGTCGACAGGCCCCACATGACCAGACCGGGCACCATCTGGAGGGGCTCGTTGTCAGCCCGCTCCCAGGTGGCGAACCGCTCCAGGAGCGCCGTGAGCGCTACCCGGGTCTCCAGCCGGGCCAGCGGGGCGCCCAGGCAGAAGTGAATGCCGTGGCCGAACGACAGGTGGTGGTTGGGATCACGGGTAATATCGAACGTGTCGGGGTTAGCAAACTTGGCGGCATCGCGATTGGCAGAGCCGAGGAAGGCGCCCACTTTGTCACCGGCCTTGATGGTTTGGCCGCCCAGCACCAGGTCCTGCGTGGCGATGCGGAACTGCGCCTGCACCGGTGAACGGAACCGGAGCACCTCTTCGATGGCCGAGGGAATCAGCGACGGATTGGCCCGGAGCAACGCCAACTGGTCAGGATGCTCCAACAGGGTCAGGACAGCATTGCCGATCAGCGTTGTGGTAGTTTCGTTGCCGGCCACCAACAGCAGTTTGACGAACTGAATCAGGTCGCCCTCGCTCAGCTTCTGGTCCTCCACCTCGGCGGCCACCAGGGCGCTAATCAGGTCTTCACGGGGTGCGACGCGGCGCTCCTCGGCGAGGTTTTTGATGTAGGCTTCGAGTTCCAGATCGGCCTGCACCAGATGATCGGGCACGTTGCCGGTGACGACGGCGTTAAACAGGTCCGCCTCGGCGTTGGACCAGTACTTGAACTTTTCCCGGTCCTGGGTCGGGGCGCCGAGCATTTCGGCGATGACGATGACAGGCAGCGGCGTGGACAGGTCGGCGACGACATCCATACAGCCGGTGGCGGCTACCTTGTCCAGGAGTTCATGGGTCAGTGCGGTGATGCGCGGCTCCATTTTGGCGATGGCCGCAGCGGTGAAGGCCTTTCCCACGATCGCCCGCAGCATGGTATGCTTGGGAGGATCTGAAAAAACAAGGCTGGTGCCCTTTTCGGGGTCGGTGAAGAGATGGGAGATCTGCGACGAGAAGCGGGTGTAGTCGGAGAAGACCGTCCTCACTTCGTCGTAACCAAACACCGCCCAGGTGCCAAGGGGTTCGAGGTAGACGACAGGCTGGTGCCTGCGCATTTGGGCGTAAAGCGGATGCGGGTTGAGCCGCATTTCGGGCGTAAACAGGGACATGGGTCTCACGCTCCTTTTTCCCTTGGAAATCCCCACGGTTGAAGAAACGCAGTTTTTTTCGGATTTTGACTGTGGAAGATGGGAGGTATTCACAGTGCCATTGCGGTCGGTGGGAACGGTCATGAATGCGTTGAACCGGCGAACGGCGGCGGAGATCGAGGAACTTCTGCGTGATACGCCGCTGCGCCCGGTACGTGCGGTCATGGTGGAGCAGCGCGGCGCTTGCGATCATGCGCTCGGAGATGCGTTCACCTTCGCCCGCCCCTGGGACGAGCCGGACCGTCCCATGTGTCCCGGGCTCGTCGGAGCGCTTCGCCCATTCCTGGCAGCGGCCGCGGCCGGCATTCCAGCAGATAGGAATGGCGGCGACTACTACGCCTCCTGCCCCAGCGGCAAAGGCACCGTGTGGAGAATCGAAGAAGGGGCGTGACCGCCGATGGTCACGCCCCTCTTCTTATGCGAGTTGATAGGGCCGCTCGCGGCCCACGGTCCAGAAAACATCGTCCCCATCCGTCCAGCGGCGGCGGACCACCGGCTGCTGATGCGCCTGCAGCACGGAGATGACCGCCAGGTCGCCCTCCAGGTGGGCCCGGGCGCAGAGCGCCAGGTAGTCACCCTGGGCCGTTTCATCGGGCACTTCGGTAACCAGTTCCGCCGCCGTAATGTGCGGGAAACGCCCGACATAGCTGCGGGCTTCGGGGCCTGCGGCCACCTGGCCGGTCAGGCTGACGAACCCCTTATGCGTTTGCAGCGGGAACTTCTCCGGCACGTAGCGCTGCCCGTAGGTGACATATCGCTCCAGAAGCGTTTGCGTGTAGGACTCAATTTCGGGGTCGGCGGTCAGGCGCCCGGCCAGAGCATCGCGGAGCGCTTCCTGCATGGCGCCGTTAGCCGGGAACTGGTCGGCGTCCATCCACCGGTGAATGCCGTAGATGAGAGCGTTGGGCATCCACCAGGAGGTGCGGAAGTACGGGGCTGAGTTGTAGCCCGAGAACGGCTGGACCCATTCGTGCGAGGGGTAGCCGTGGTCGTCAAGGATGACGTCGGGCAGGAAGGAGCGCCACAGGGTGGGCAGGGTGCGTGACTCGCCAAAGCGGGGTTCGAGCTCAAACTGGTCGGACCCGAAGTCGACGCCGGCGGCGTTGAACCGAGCCGCGTGGAGTTTCCAGTGGGGGTGTTCCTGCATCATGGCGTAGTGGACGGCGGCGCCATCGACGTTTTCGAGGGGGCTGATGACAAGGTTGATGCCCCGGGCGATGGATTGGGTGGCCGCCAGTTCGGCCAGGCGCAGGATGGAGTTGGTGGACGAGACTTCGTTGGCATGGCGCCGGGCGTTGACCAGGAGGGTCGGGCGCCAGGCGCTCAGCTTCTGGGGCGGGGCGATGGCGCCGGCTGTGGACGGGAGGACCGAGAGGGCCCAGGTGGGGCGGCCCCGGTAGGAGAGGCCTGTCTGCCAGACCCGCACACCGGGGAGAGTGCTCAGGTAGGCGAGGTGGGCCGGGAGTTGGTCGGGGCCGATGACTTGGTCCAGGGGGATGCCGGAGACTTTCGGGACCGCGACCGGCGCCTCGGCCCGGCCGTGGCTCACGCCCGCTGCCTCGGGCGGGCGCCCGAACAACCGCACCCGCGCCCGGGGCCCGCCCTCGGCGTAGGAGACCCAAGGTTCCACCGCCCCGGGTGCCGGGTAGCCCTTGCCAACCTGCGACAGCCCCAACTGGTTGAGATAGTCCAGGGTGTAGAAGTACAGGTCCTCGTGCAGGGCGTCCAGCGGCGAGATCTGCTCCTCCCGGATGCCCAGCCGGCGGTCGTCCTCGCTCATGCCGACCTCGACCAGCAGGCGGCCGAAGAACGGCTGGGCGCCCGGGTCGGGGGCCGGGGTGAGATACTCGCGAAGCCGGGGCAGCACTAGCTCCTGCCAGGCGGTCCAGAATGCCTCGGCGTCGGTGTCGATGGCGGTCTCGGCCAGTGTCTGGCCGGCCTGCTCCACCCGAAGCAGCCCTGTGGGCGGGTGGACCCGGCCCCGCTCGGGGAACTCGGGCAGGTAGGTCCGGGCCGAGCAGATCGGGCTGAACTCCTCACGTAGCACAACCTGGCCCTCGGAATTGATCGCCTGCAACTCATAGATGGCGGGCAGCGCCGCATCGGTCATCTCAAAGTGGACTTCGACGCCGGGGAGTTGACGGGCAAGGAGCTCGTCGGCCGGGTAAAGCTCCTGCAGCCAGCGGATGGGCATCTCCAGGGCAGGGCCGGCGCCCCCAGCGGCGGCGGCGGCGGTGGCGGTGGCGCCACCCGAGGTGGCTCCGGCAAACCTCGCACAGCGCACGGTGACATGCTGCACCGGGCCAATGTCCCGGAGCCGCGGCAGCATCTCCTCTTCCAGCCAGTGGAACCCCTGCTTGTAGGCAGAGAGCACGCGGATGCTGGCAGCCGGCACACCCAGGCGGGCCAGGTCTGCGGCCATCTCCTCGGCCAGGGCCTCCCGCACGGCCAGGGGCTCACTGATGCGCAGGTCGACAGCCACGGGCGCCCCGGGCCGGATAGCACGCAGCACCCTCTCCCAGGCCCGGCGGAACCGGTTGACTTCCCAGTCGTGCTCCAGCACCAGGTCGAAGATCACATCGCCCTCGGCGCCAGCCTCTGCCGCCGCCGGCCCCCCGCCCGACCAGGCCCGCCGGGTAAGCAGGCCGGCATGCAGCCCACCCACCAGGCCGGCCTCGGCGCTCACGCGGCGAAGCGCCGCCGCTCGCGCCTCGGCCTCCCCAGACACCACCAGGCGCTTCTCCAACCACGCCACATTCCCCTCGCTCCACACGGCGCCGCCGGGCGCCCGGACGCTCAGCACCACCTGCCGCTCCTCCGGCCCCACCGG
>JARBUG010000248.1 GCA_029239785.1 Symbiobacteriaceae bacterium
TGGCATGAGCGCCATTGAGTACCTGCGGCAGCTTGTGTACGATGGCGCCCGCCGCCGCTATGGGCGGATTACGGAACGCATTGAGACCCGGCTGGAGCACGAACTGCGCATCATCGGGCAGCTGGGCTATGAAGACTACTTCCTGCTGGTCTGGGACGTGGCCGGTTACGCCCGCCGCCGGGGCTTCCGGGGCGCCGGGCGCGGCTCCGCTGCCGACTCAGCCGTCGCCTACTGCCTCTACATCACCGATGTGGATGCCATCGGGCGGGGGCTGCTCTTCGAGCGGTTCATGAGCCTGGAGCGGGCGGAGAAGCCGGACATTGACATCGACTTCGACTCACGCCACCGCGATGAGGTGGCCAATTACGTCTACCGGAAGTACGGCTACGACAAGGTCGCCTCGGTCTGCACCTACAACACGTTCCACGCCCGCTCAGCCATTCGCGATATGGGCAAGGCGATGGGCTTTGCCGAGGCGGAGATTGACTTTCTGGCGAAGCGGATGCCCTACTATTCCAATGCAGACGACATCATTGAAATCATGGGCCGGCTGCCGGAGCTGCGGCAGTCTGGCATTCCCTGGCATAAGTTCGAGCAGTTGCTTCAGGCCTGCGCCAAGGTCGCCCGGCTGCCTCGCTTTATGGGCACCCACCTGGGCGGCCTGGTCATCTCACGGCGCCCGCTGCTCGAAATCACGCCGCTCCAGATGGCCGCCAAGGGCTGCGCCGTCTGCCAGTTTGACAAGGAGTACGTCGAGGATTTGGGGCTGGTGAAGCTCGACCTGCTTTCGCTGCGCACCTTCTCGGCGGTGGATGACGCCTCCCGGATGCTGGAGGTATCAGGCTTCGACTACGACCAGATACCGCCGGAGGACCGGGAGACCTACGAAATGCTGGGCACCGGCGAGACGATTGGCGTCTTTCAGCTGGAGAGCCCCGCACAGCGGGCGCTGCAGGCCCGGCTCGGCGCCGACCGGTTTGAAGATATCGTCGCCTCCGTGGCGATCATCCGGCCCGGGCCGATCAAGGGAAACATGGTGGAGCCGTTCCTGGCCCGGCGGCACGGGCAGGAGGAGATCACCTACCTGCATCCCAAGCTTGAGCCGATCCTGGCCAAAACCTACGGCGTGGTGCTCTTTCAGGAGCAGGTGATCGAGATTGCCACGGCGGTCGCGGGCTTCAGTCCCGGCGAAGCCGATCAACTCCGCCGGGTGATGACCAAGGCGCGCAATAAGGAAGATATGGTGGCCATCGGGCGCCTTTTTGTCGAAAAGGCGATGCAGGCCGGGGTCGATCCGGCGGTGGCGGACACGATCTTCTCGTACGTGCAGGGGTACGCCAGCTATGGTTTCTGCGAGGCGCATGCGGCGGCCTTTGCCAACACGGCCTACAAGACTGCTTACCTGGTGCGGCATCATCCGGCGGAGTATTTTGCTTCGCTCATGTCGGCCCAGCCCATGGGCTACTACCCGATCAACACCCTGGCCGGCGATGCGGCCCGGCGGGGCGTGGGGCTGCTGCCGGTGGACATCAACCGGAGCGAGCCGGCCTTTACGGTGGAGGAGTGGTCACCCGAGGCCTGGGAGGCGTTCTGGCGAGCGGAAGGCGGCTATGTGCCGCCGTATCCTGAACTGTGCAAAGCGATTCGGATTGGGTTTAAGCAGATCAAGGGTGTCGGGAAGCCGGTTCAGGATGCGATTATGGAGGGACGTGGGGCGGGGTACCGGTCTTTGCCCGACTTTTGCCGGAAGGTGGGCGGCAAGGTGCCGCGCGACAGCCTGGAGGCGTTGGTGCTGGCGGGTGCGTTTGACTGCCTGCATCCGAACCGGCGGGAGTTGCTCTGGCAGGTGCCGCCGGCGCTGGAGGCGGCCCGGCAGCTTGATTCGCCCCAGGGCGCCCTGGACTTTGGCATTGAGAGCCGGTCCCTGCCCGATTTTACCTCGGCAGAGAAGTATCTGAAGGAGTATGAACTGCTCGGGCTGATGGTGCGGGGCCACTACATGGCCTTCGCCCGGGAAGGGCTGAAGCGGCAGGGATACCTGACGGCGGCCCAGGTCAAGCGGGCGGAGCGGGGCGAGTTGGTCAAGGTGGCGGGGGTGGTGGTCTGCCCGCACCGGCCGCCGACCAGAAGCGGCAAGACCGTCGTCTTTATGGGGCTGGAAGATGAGACCGGGCTGGTCGATGTGACGATCTTCGAAGATGTGTACCAGCGCTACGGGCATTTGATCTTCACCCACCCGCGCCCGCCCCTGGCTGTCCTGGGCCGGGTAGAGCGCCGGGGCGGGCATGTGAGCGTGACGGTCACGCGGCTGAAGGTGCTGGGGGAATAGGGGCATTTTTATAGCCGCGGATTTCGCGGATTGCGCGGATTTCGGGACAGAACGCGGATTACCAGAGATACATTCCAGGTCATTACATCAATAATGACTGGGAACGATTTACCCGGTAATCCGCGATTTGCCTTTGAAATCCGCGTCATCCGCGAAATCCGCGGCTAAATACTGCTCGGAAATCTTACCGGCGGGCCGCCCGACGGGCTGCAACCGCCATCTTCTCGACCGTCTCGTAGGCTGCCCGGGCGCCTTCCAGCCTGGGCACCAGGCGGGGGTCCAGGGCCATGGAGCCCGCAAAGCCCTCACCTACCAGGGAAGTCACCAGGAAATCGAGGCCGCACATGCCGTCGCCCGGCAGCACGCCGCTGTAACCATTCGCCGTCCGGCCCACGTCGCGCACCCGGATGGAGCAGAGCTTGCTTCTGACCGTCATCAGCCCGGAGGGGAAGGGGGCGTCACCGGCCATCATGCTGACGGCGGGGTCCCACGTAATCTGCAGGGCGTGGTGGCCAACGGCCCGGACGATTGCTGCCAGCTGTGAGCTTGTCTCCGCCCAACTGCCTGGCTCGTTTTCCAGGCCCAGCACCAGACCGAGGTTGCCCGCCAGTTCGGCCGCCTCGGCCAGCACCTCCAGCGCCTCGTCGGGGCACGGGTCCTTGGCGCCGGCGGGCCGCAGGGGCGCCCCAATATGGACCACCGGGCACTTCAGCAGCACGGCCAGATGCAGGCTGGCCGGCAGGAGAATGCGGCGGTGATACCGCATGGCGGCGTCGTTCATTGCAACTTTAAAGGCCTGCGGTGCGATGCCGGCGACACGAACATCCCAGTGCTCCAGTGTGCCGACCAAGTCGCCCAGGAAGTCGGCAGACAGGTTGC
Organism: Symbiobacteriaceae bacterium; assembly: GCA_029239785.1. Classification (GTDB taxonomy): domain Bacteria; phylum Bacillota; class Sulfobacillia; order Symbiobacteriales; family Symbiobacteriaceae; genus JARBUG01. The sequence continues at coordinate 3,209 of JARBUG010000248.1, forward strand.
TGCCGATCGGTCCAACGCCTACATTGCGCAGCTCTACGTCGCGACCGCCCCAGGACGTAATCTGCTCGCAAGCGGTGTCAACATCCCGGCTGATCTGATCGGTGACCACAGCCAACTTCATCTTGTTACCCCTTTCAAGCGCTGCATCATATACCTCGTACGATTTTTTACTACAAAAGGTGCAAATTTCCTTCTTGGTTTTCGCCATCGGCACAAATTCTGTCCGTCCGCCGGAACCTGAGGGTAGGCAAAATCGTCCAACTGCCGACCGACCCACGGAAGCTTGGGACATCAGCCGAACTTATGGTATGCTGAATTTCAGCCACGTCTCCGGTCCTTCATCAGTCCAGATAGAGATGCATACTCTGCCGTGTTCAACATCTCACAAGAAAGGAGGGGGAGGTCTTTGAATAGATCCCGCCGCCGTCGCGGGCGCCGCTGGCTGGTCTGGCTGGCTGCCTGCATCGGCGTAATTGTCGGGTTGGTAGGCTGCGTCGCCTTCTACCGCCCTTTTGCGTCCAATACGGCCGTCGTCGGGCTGGATGGCACGCCGATTCCGACGGTTCCTCCGCCCCCGCCGTTGCCCGTGAAGCGCACGACCTTTTTGGTCATGGGTGTTGACAAGCGTGAAGATGATTCCGGCCGTGCCGACACCATGATATTGTTCTCGTTTGACACGGAAAAGCAGGAACTGGCGGCCCTCTCACTGCCCCGGGACACCTGGGCGGCCATTCCGGGTCACGGTTACGATAAGTTGAACCATAGCTACGCCTTTGGCGGCGAAAAGCTGGCCAAGGCGACCGTGGAACAACTGGTTGGCATCCCCATCGATCACTATGTGACCGTTACCTTCCAGGACTTCGCAAAAATCGTCGACGCAGTCGGCGGTATTGATATCGATGCCGAAAAGCGCATGTATTACGAAGATCCGTCTGATACATCGATGGGACCCGATGGTCTGATCATCGACATTCAGGCTGGGCCCCAGCATATGGATGGCATCACGGCGCTGAAGTACTCCCGTTTCCGTATGGATGAAGAAGGCGACCTGGGTCGGGTTCGCCGCCAGCAGCAGGTGGTAATGGCCCTGATGCGGGCAGCCGCCCGCCCGGCGATTCTGACGAAGGTGCCACAGCTGATTCCCGCACTTTCCGATGCGATCGATACCGACCTGTCGGTGGCCGAAATGGTCAAGTATGGCCTGGCCGGCAAGGAAGCGGTGGGCAGGAGCCTGCGTACGGGCGTATTCGGCGGGAAACCGGCGGATGTGGGTGGCATTTTCTACTTCATCCCCGACCTGGTGAGTGACCGGCAGAAGGCCTACGAAATTCTGGTCGGGTCCCAGCCTGCGACGGCGTTCCTGGACCGGGCCCGCAAGGACCAGTTGGCTTATGCAACGGCCGTTGATGAGGCGAACCGGCAGTATCTGGCCGCACATGCCCATGATGCCGAGAAAGAAGCGGAGTCTGACGCCACCGGTGAGGGGGCAGCGGAGCCTGGAGGCGCGGCGCCGGGCAGCGGTCAGGGCCCGACCGACCAGCAGCCAAAGCCCGGCACGGCGCCGGAGCCCAAGCCCACGCCGGCACCGGACACAAATCGCACCCAGCAGTTGCTGACCGTCGCCGTGGTGGATGCTTCGGGGAAGAATCTTTCTGCTGAGTACGTCAAGAAGCTAAAGGCCGCAGGCTTTC
>JARBUG010000249.1 GCA_029239785.1 Symbiobacteriaceae bacterium
AGGAGCATCGCAGCGTTAGATCAAGAGCCTTGCGGCAGCAAGGCTCACTCCGCTGTGTAAGCCGCTGCGCCGCGACGACGCCCCTGGCCGGACCCGGTACGCCACCTCACAGCGCGACCATCACGATGACAGGCTGGTCAGCCAGGGGATCATCGCGCTCAGGTCGGTGCAGCTCAGCGAGGCGGGGTATCGGTCGGAGGGAATGCGGTTGTTCCGCTGCACCCAGACCGACTTCATGCGCGCAGCGATGGCGCCGGCCACGTCCCGGGCGGGGTTGTCCCCGACCATGACGCACTCCGCCGGGGCGACGCCCAGTTCCCGGCAAATATGCGCGAAGATGCCCGGGGCAGGCTTGCCGCAATCGATTTCGCCCGACACAATCGCGGCGTCGAACAGCGGCGAGACGCTGCAGCCCGCGATCTTCTCGCGCTGCAGGTCGGGGACACCGTTGGTGACGATGCCCAGCAGGTAGCCCTGCGCCTTCAGGTGGGCGAGCAGCCCCTCGATTTCCGGGTAGAGCGGATAGTGGCGGCGGGCCGCGAAGAACCTTGCAGCCATGGCCTCGGGAAGCGCCGGCTCGGCCGCGATCCCCTGAAGCGCCAGCGCCTCAGCCCAGATCTGCGTGCGGAAGGGCTTGGTCCACGCCCGCAGCCCGGCGATGGCCGGATGATCGCCATACGCATACCCCGCCCAGAGCCCCTCGGTCGCACTATGCCCAATGCGGTTGCTGTACTCGAAGTAGGGCCCGGCCGCCCAGAGCCGCTCGGCGACGGCCTCGGCGTCGTGCGCCAGGCGGGCGGGGTCGGCGCCCAGGGGCGCCGCCAGCGAGGCCGCGGCCAGGTATGCCGCATCGCCCACGGCATCATCGTGAATAATCGTCTCGTCGAGATCAAATAGAATCGCCTTCATATATGTTCCGACCTCCTGCATATCGCCTGATGCCATCATAGCAAAAACCCTGGCTCAAGGGCTGAGCCAGGGTTCTGTTTTGTCGCTTTATGATTCGGGGTTGGCTGCCGCCTCGATGCTCTCCGGGTCATAGTTGTCGGCCGTGGCCGGCGGCGCCATGAGGCCCGCGACCAGCGCTCCGGTAACCAGGGCTGCCAGCAGGCCGGCAACCAACACGTGGCCTCTGGTGGTGGTGCCAGCCATCCAGCGGGAAAACCGCTCCTTGACCGGCTCGCGGCGGGGTGCGCCGTTCTTGCGCTTCGCTTTGACCACACGCCTGCGTGCCTCGTGAATATGGATCACCTTGCTCGGAACCATCGCCACCGCCCCCTGCCCCCATCTGTCATTGAAATCAGTATAGCTATATCGTGCTATAAGTCAATACAAAATAGCTAGCGCTTTGACGGATATCAGGGACGAGGGCGGGTCCGGTTGGTGGGGATGGCGTTCCAGGGGTCGTCGGGCCAGTAGTGCTTGGGATAGCGGCCGCGCAGGTCCTTGCGGACTTCGAAGTAGGCGCTGCGCCAGAAGCTGGCCAGGTCCTGCGTCACCTGCACGGGCCGATGGGCGGGCGAGAGCAGGTGGAGCGTCAGGGGCACCCGCCCCCCGCCGATGCGGGGCGTCTCGGCCAGACCGAACATCTCCTGAAGGCGGACGGCCAGCACCGGGGCGCCCGGGTCGCTGTAGTCGACGGCGATGCGGGAGCCGCTAGGCACGGCGATGTGGGTTGGGGCCTGCTCGTCCAGTTCACGGCGGCGCTCCCAGGGGAGCATCGCCTCCAGCACTTCATATAGATGTACTCGCTGCAGGTCGGCGCGGCTCTTCATGCCTTCGGCATAGGGCGCCAGCCAGTCGGACAGGCGGCCCAGCAGCCCTTCGTCGGATGCGTCCGGCCAGGCCGGGTCATGGCTGTGCATGAAGACGAGCCGTTCCTGGAGCTGCCGGGCGGGCTTGGTCCAGGGGAGGATGGCCAGCCCTTCCTGGGTGATGCCGTCCAGCAGGGCGGCCAGGGTATCGGCGAGCGCCGGGTCGGCCAGGACCCGCTCGTCCAGGGCCAGGGCGCCGAGCCGCCGCCGGCGGCGGGCCCGCACGGCCTGGGCGCCCCGGTCCCAGGCGACCGCGTCCTCGGTGGTGATCTGGTCAAGGTGGTGGCGCTCCAGGTCGGCCGCGGTGATGGGCGCGGCCAGGAAGATGCGGCTTTCGGCGCCCTGGTCGTCCAGGTCGGCGGCGACGAGGTAGGGCTCGTCCGCCAGGGGCTGGTGGGCGGGAAAGGCGGCTCCGCGGCCGTTGCGCATGAGGTAGCGGAGCGGCGCCCGCCGGGCGGCAATGCGGTCGGGATAGGCGAAAGAGAGAAGCAAGCCTGGGTCGGTGGGTCCTGCGGCGGATGATGGGGCGATGCGCAGGTCGCGCTTTACCTGGTTCGCCTCGGCCAGCGCCCGCCGGCCCTCGGGCGCCGTGCGCAGGGCGTCCAGCCGGTGGCGGAGGTCGGCGTCGGCGGTGGTGCTGCGCAGGATGTCGCGGTCGCTCAGCAGCGCCGCCAGGTCGCAGGCGAGGGCGCCCAGCCCCAGGGGGATGGCACGCAGGATCATGTGTGCGAGGCGCGGGTGGAGCCCGACCTCGGCCATGCGGCGCCCGTGCTTGGTGATCGCGTTGCGCCCATCCAGGGCGCCCAACTGGGTCAGCAGCTCCCGGGCCTGGGCCAGCGCCGCGGCCGGGGGCGGGTCGAGCCAGCGCAGCTCCAGCGGGTCGGCCACGCCCCAGGCCGCCAGCTCCAGCGCCAGGGGTGCGAGGTCGGCCTCCAGGATCTCCGGGGTGGTCCGGGCGACCAGGCCCTTATCTTCCTGCTCGGTCCAGAGCCGGTAGGCCACGCCAGGCGCCACCCGGCCGGCCCGGCCCCGCCGCTGGTCGCTTGACGCCCGGGAGACCGGGACTGTCTCCAGCCGGGTCATCCCCGTGCGGGGGGAGAAGCGGGGCACCCGGGAGAGGCCCGAGTCGATCACCACCCGGACCCCCTCCACCGTCAGGCTTGTCTCGGCGATGGACGTGGCCAGCACGACCTTCCGTTGCCCGGGCGCCGCCGGAAGGATCGCCCGGTCCTGTTCGGCCTGGGGGAGGTTGCCGTAGAGAGGCGCTGCGTCCACATGCGAGGGAAGGCTCAACGACCCCAAAACCCGCCGAATCTCCCCCGCCCCGGGCAGGAAGACCAGCACATCCCCCTCGTGGGCCGCAAGGGCGCGCTCGACCGCCCGGGCCACCAGCGGTTCAACCCGCCCCTCCACCCGCCGCTCCAGGTACCGGGTCTCCACCGGAAAGCTCCGCCCCTCGCTGACCAGAACCGGCGCATCGCCCAGCAAGGCAGCAACCGGCTCGGCCTCGAGCGTGGCGGACATCACAAGCAGCCGCAGGTCATCACGCAGCAAAGCCTGGGACTGGAGGCAGAGCGCCAGTCCCAGGTCGGCGTGGAGCGAGCGCTCGTGGAACTCATCAAAGATGACCAGGCCGACGCCTTCCAGCGCCGGGTCAGACTGGAGCATGCGGGTCAGCACGCCCTCCGTAATCACCTCAAGGCGGGTGGCCGGCCCGACCCGGGTCTCCATGCGGACCCGGTAGCCGACCGTCTCACCAACCTGCTCGCCCAGGGAAGCGGCCATGAACCGGGCGGCGGACCGGGCCGCCAGACGGCGGGGCTCCAGCATCAGAATCCGGCGGCCCGACAGCCAGGGCTCACCCAGCAGTGCCAGGGGGACCCGGGTCGTCTTGCCGGCCCCGGGCGGGGCGACCAGCACAGCGGCGGTGCGACCGGCCAGCGTCTCACGAATGGCCGGCAGTACAGGCTCGATGGGAAGCAACCAAAATCACTCCTGCGATAGCTTCCCCTCATTCTACCACGGGCGCCTCCATCACCGTTTGACGATATCGAAGCGGTCCCGCAGCAGCGCCCAGTTCTGGGGGAAGGGCAGGCCGAGCTTCCAGTAACTGATGCCCCGCAGGCCCAGCTCCTTGACCAGATTGATCTTCGCCAGAATCGAGCGGGCATCTTCAAACCAGACGACATGCGCCTGCCCCTGGTCGTCACGATAGTAGAAGAAAGGCGCCTGCGCCGCCTGATCGTAGCTGATGGCCTGATTCTCCTGCGCCGCCAGCCGGATCGCCTCCTGCGGACTGAGCGCCCGGGCGAAGGGACCGCCCCGCACATAGGGCAGGCGCCAGTCGTAGCCGTACAGGTTCTGACCCATCATGATCTTGCTGGGCGGAATCTCCGTGACGGCGTAGTTCAACACCTGCCGGACGTTCGGCAGGGGCGAGACTGCCATAGGCGGCCCGCCGCTGTAGCCCCATTCGTAGGTCATGATCACGACGAAGTCGACGATCTCGCCGTGGGCGCGGTAGTCGTGGGCCTCGTACCACTGCCCCACCTGCCCGGCCCTTGTTTTCGGCGCCAGCGCCGTGGAGATGAGCCAGCCCTCGTTATGAATCCGCTCGGCGGCCCGCCGCAGGAACTGGTTGTAGGCCTCACGGTCCTGGGGCCGGAGGAACTCGAAATCGAAATGGATGTCCCGGAACCCTTGCTGCCGGGCCGTCTGGATGATGTTGTCGAGCAGGCGGTTCTGGACCTGCTGGTCGTTCAGGATGATTCGGCCCAGTTCGCCGCTGAATCCGCTTTCCTCCAGGTTGGTGACGACCATCATGGGCGTGACGCCCGCCTGCTGCGCCTGGGCCAGCAGCCCGTCAAGGGGCGGCGCCTGGAGGGAGCCGTCCCGCTGAACGCGGTAGCTGAACGGGGCCAGGTAGGTAAGCTGGGGCAGGGCGCGGCGGACATCCGTCAGGGCCGCTTCGGAGTAGGCGCCGGCCGCAGTCGGCTCGACGTAGGCGTTGATCTCCGCCCGGGTGCGGCGCTGGTTGTCGGCCACAGGCACAAGCAGGGCCTGCCCCACCACCAGGTACGGCT
>JARBUG010000002.1 GCA_029239785.1 Symbiobacteriaceae bacterium
CCACGGCTGGCGCTCGGTTGCACCGAGGGCATCCAGGGCCCCGTCCGTCAGATCTGTCAGGTTGCGATTACCCGCCGTGGTTCCGCTGAGCTGCACGCTGACCGAAGGGCTTTCAGCAGTCTGGTTGAGCGCCTTCTGCATGGTGTGTAACCTGGCGACCCATTTCTCGGCTGGCTTCCCTGTGAGTGTCCAGCGAACTGTCACGTAGTGCCGCCCGTTCTGGTCACGTACGGCCACGGTCCGGCTCTCACCCTCGCCCGGGACGGCGCCCAGGGCGGCGGCGACCGCGGCGCGATCTTCCGGCGCCTGCACCTCGCCCCAGCCAGTCAAGGTGGCTTCCTCAAGGCCGGCACCGGTCGCTGCCAGCCCCTTCGCCAGGGCCTCCAACCCCTGTGACGGGGCCTGGACCGCTGTTTCGTGCGGCGCGGCCAACGCTGGCAACCCCTTCTGGCTGACGGCAGCACCGTACAACAGAATTCCGACCACCCCGGCAATCAAGACCAGTGAACGCATCGGTTTCCCCCCTGCGCCCAGTCTTGACCAGAAGCAGGTTCTGTAAACCAGAATACCGTTTCCTGACATTGCATAAACTAATGGTAATGACAGGGTGCCTAGCAGGAATTCCGGCGGGGCCATCCAACAGTATAGTGACCCTGGCCCGAACCATTACGAGTGTATTACGGGTGCAAGGCGGTGAACGCCCCGGTGGGAGTCAGCCCCTATACGATCGGCGCCATGGCCCTGGGCGCCTCAGCTGCCGTGGCGCTCGGGTGGCGCGCCCGCCACTGGTGGCGTCTGATGAAGCGCGAAGCCCTGACCCAGGCCGGTTTTGAACAAACAAAGGCCCGCATCCAGGAGGAGGCGAACCGAGTGTTCAACTTGACGGCAGATGAACTGCAGAGCGCGCTCCAGCGCCAGAACTACTCCTTGGACCGGGCGAGCGGACTGCGGCTTTGGACCTATCTGCGCCAAGGAAAGCCGATTGGGTTGCGAGGCGAACCGGGCATTGGCAAGTCACAACTGGCGGAGGCCTTCGCCCAGGCCATGGGCTATCACTTTATCGATATGGAATGCCACAGCCACCTGGAGGCCGACGAAATCGGTATTTCGTGGAACGGCTTTAAGCAGATTGTTGATGCCCAGGCCTATCGCAGCGGTGAACAAGCGCCAAACCTGTACACCCTTGAGTACCTTAACAACACACCTCTGTTAGAGAGCCTGCTTTCGAATCGGCCTACCGTTGTGCGTGTCGACGAAGTCGATAAGCTCAATGAGCACACCACCAACTTCTTTCTGCGCTACCTGGACAAAAAGGAGTTGGTTGTGCATAACTTGGCAGAACCGGGCTCCCACAAGGTTTTGCGCGCCACGGCGCCCCTGTTCGTCTTCCTCACCTCCAACGAGTACAAGCGCCTGGACACCGCCTTCATGCGGCGGACAGTCTGGCTGGACCTGCAGTTTCCGACCGAAGCAGCCCTCGCGACCATCGTCCAGAACACCGTCGGTGTACCGGCTGACTTCGCCGCCCGGGTCTCCCGGCTCATCCATCAACTGCGGCAGCTGAACCTGGAGAAGAAACCGGCTATCGCCGAAGCGATTGAGTTTACCCGGGCTCTGGTTGACGTGTGCGACGGGCGCATCACCCCCGAGGCGATCGACGCTACCATCGGTTTCCTCGCCAAGTATCCGGAAGACGAGGTTATCGTCAAGGAGGCGCTCCGCCGTTGGTACGATGGATTTGGCAGAACCGCCTAGTCCAGGGCATCCACCGGTTCCTCCGCCTCCTCGTCAGGTGGCTGCTGATCTGGCTGAGCTACCTGGCCCGGCGGACCGGCCGGAACCTCCTGGTTATGAAGCGGGTCTTCACCCTGCTCGTGAAGCCCCGGGACCCCAACAACGTCTTTGTGGTCGACGCCAGCCATGATGCGGCCGAGGGCAACGTTGGCGTCATCTCCGAGATGAGCGACTCCTCCCGCACCACGCTCCTATGGGCAGCGGGCGACACACCATCAGAGAGCCTGCCAACCAGTGCGCTTTCGCTCTGGCGGGGCCAGCAAAAGGTGACCGCCGCCGACGCCAGCCCCGGGACCGAGGCAGCCAACCGCCGGTATTCCTATGTGGAACTACTGGCGGCACAGCTCAAGCGGCTCCCAATCGCCCAAATCGCCCTGCTCGACGAAATGATCGAGCGCCTGGCCCGAAAGTGGCTCGATGTCGACGACCGCTTCGAAACGAAGCCGCGCCGCAACCGGCTGGATGTCGGCGAGACGCTCCGCCATAACATTCCTCGCTACGCCGGCCGCATTCTCAACTTCAGGTGGGCGCGCAAAGAGCGGCCGGTGCCCCAGCCCGCCAAGCCCGCCCGCATTCTCGTCATCGGCGACGTGTCACACTCCATGGTCCACTATGTCAGCGTGGTGCTTTACTTCCTTCACAAGCTGACTTTCTATTTCCTGATCGACAGCTATGTATTCAGCGAGAAGGCAACGCACTCGGCACCTTACCTGAACGGCCTTGGCACGTTCCAGGAGCGGGTACAGCGCCTGGTCGCCGGTGCGAGGTCCTGGAACGCCGGCACCCGGTTCGGCTCCGCCCTGAAAGAGATCGCCAACGAGGCCCACGTCGACGAAAACACCTACGTGATCATCGCAACAGACGGCAAGGTCTCCCTGCAGGGGAACGAAGCCGAACTGATCGACACGCACATGGCCGAACTCCGACGCCGGGCCCGACAGGTGATTTTCCTGACGCCGTCGGCCGAGTTCTCGGATGGCGCCCGGGGACGGGTCGCGCCCCAGCGCATCGGCAGCCTGAAATACGACTTTCAGGAGATCCCCATTTTCTCGGTGGGGCCGCCCCTCTGGTACGGCACGCTCGGCAAGTATGCAGACCGGCTCTACCTCATCCGCACGGTGCAGGACCTGATCGATATGACCGAAGACCTGATTCTTAACGCCAGGCCCAAAAAGTGAACCCCCAGGCGCATGTTGCATGCACCCGGGGGTTTCGTGTGTTTAGTCCTTGTCCTCGAGCTTGCCGGCCGCCTTCAGGCGGGCCATGGCCCGCTGCAGGGCGATTTCGGCACGGGTCCGGTCGACATTTGCCGCCCGGTCACGCAGGCGGGTCTCAGCCCGCTTGCGGGCCTCCTGGGCACGCAGCACATCGATCGTCTCGCCGATCTCGGCCGTGTCGGCCAGAACGGTGATCAGGTTGTTGCTCAGTTCCATGAACCCGCCGGCCAGGGCCACCCGCTTATAGTGGCCGCCCTGCTTGTAGCGCAGCACGCCAACCTTCAGCGCGGTAACCATGGGGGCATGATTGTGCAGAATGCCCATGGAGCCCTCTGACGCCGGAATGATCACGGCATCGGTTTTGACATCCTTCACGACGGTCCCTTCGGGAGTCACGATCTGAAGGGTCATTTCACCCGCCATATTACTTCACCTCGGCGAGCATCTTACGGCCACGCTCGACGGCCTGCTCAATGGTGCCGACCATGAAGAAGGCCTGCTCCGGCAGATCGTCATGCTTGCCCTCAAGGATCTCCTTGAAGCCGCGGACGGTGTCCTTGATGTCGACGTAGACGCCCTCCGTGCCAGTGAACGCCTCAGCGACGAACATGGGCTGAGACAGGAAGCGCTGGATCTTACGGGCACGGGCGACGGCCATCTTGTCGTCGTCGCTCAGTTCGTCCATACCAAGAATGGCGATGATGTCCTGCAGTTCCTTATAGCGCTGCAGGGTCTTCTGCACGCCGCGGGCGACTTCATAGTGCTCACGACCGACCACGTTCGGGTCGAGAATACGCGAGGAGGAGTCGAGCGGGTCAACGGCCGGGAAGAGACCCAGGGCTGCAATGTCACGGCTCAGAACGGTCGTGGCATCGAGGTGGGCGAAGGCCGTGGCCGGGGCCGGGTCGGTCAGGTCGTCAGCAGGCACATAAATGGCCTGGACGGACGTAATCGAGCCCTTCTTGGTGGAGGTGATGCGCTCCTGGAGGTAGCCCATTTCGGTGGCCAGCGTGGGCTGGTAACCAACGGCGGAGGGCATACGGCCCAGCAGAGCGGACACTTCGGAACCGGCCTGGGTGAAACGGAAGATGTTGTCGATGAAGAGGAGCACGTCGAGGCCGGACTCATCGCGGAAGTACTCCGCCATGGTCAGGCCGGTCAGCGCCACGCGCATACGGGCACCGGGCGGCTCGTTCATCTGGCCGAACACCATCGCGACCTTGTCAATAACGCCGCTGTCCTTCATTTCGTGGAACAGGTCGTTACCTTCACGGGTCCGCTCGCCGACGCCGGCAAAGACCGACAGGCCGCCGAACTTATAAGCGATGTTGTGGATAAGCTCCTGCATGGTAACGGTCTTGCCCACGCCGGCGCCGCCGAAGAGGCCGATCTTACCGCCCTTGGCGTACGGGCAGAGCAGGTCGATAACCTTGACGCCGGTAACCAACTGCTCGGTGGTGGGGTTGACATCCGCAACGCCGGGGGCGATGCGGTGAATGGGGAGACGCTCGGGCGTAGCCACAGGGCCGGCACCGTCGATGGTCTCACCAATCACGTTGAAAATGCGGCCCAGAACGGCGTTGCCAACAGGCACCGAAATGGGGGCGCCGGTGTCAATAACGGTTTCACCACGGCGCAGGCCGTCGGTCGTATCCATAGCGATGCACTTCACGGTGTTGTTGCCGAGGTGCTGGGCAACTTCAAGCGTAAGGTTGATGTTGCCCTTCTCGCCGCCACCCTGAATTACGAGGGCGCTGTTCAGTTCGGGCAGGTGGCCGTCGGCGAACTCGACGTCGATAACGGCGCCCAGAATCTGAAGAACCTTGCCAGTCTTCATGGTCACGTAAGTCCCTCCTATGCGGCCTTAGCCCTCCAGGGCTGCGGCGCCGCCGACGATTTCCGAGATCTCTCGGGTAATACCGGCCTGACGAGCCCGGTTAAAGGCGAGCGTGTACTTGGCGATGAGCTCCTTGGCGTTGTCCGTGGCGCTGCCCATGGCGGTCATACGAGCGCCATGCTCAGAGGCCTTGGATTCCAGGATCGCCTGATAGAACAGCGTTTCGACGAAGCGCGGCACCAGCGTGTTCAGCACCGCCTCGGCATCCGGCACATAGATGTAATCCATATCCGGACCGTCGTGCGCACCAGTATCTTCAGGAGCGACGACCGGCAGGAGTTGCATCTCCTTCGGGCGCTGGGTTACGGGGTTCACGAACTCGGTGTAGATGAGCCGGACTTCGTCAATTTCACCCTTGAGGTAGAGGTCGGTAATCTGGCTCAGCATCTGCCGAACCAGAGCGAAGCTCGGCTCCTCGCCGAAACCGGTGAACTCCACAACGGGCATGACACCGCGCTTCCGGAAGAAGTCACGGCCCTTCCGCCCGATCGCCACTAACTTGAGCGGACGGGGGTCCGCCTTCATGGCTGCCTGCGTCTTGCGGATGATATTGACGTTGAAACCACCGGCCAGGCCCCGGTCTGCGGTAATCGCCACATAGGCGACCGTAGGCGTCCCGGTCCGCTGTGCCAGCAACGGATGGTTCGCGCCGGCACCGCCCTTTACCAACCGGGCCAGGGTCTTGGTCAGTTCACGGGCGTAGGGACGAGCGGCGAGAACCTTCTCCTGGGCCCGGCGAAGCTTGGAGGCAGAGACCATTTTCATGGCCTTTGTGATCTGCATCATGCTCTTGTAGCCCTTGATCTTGCGAAGGACCGCCCTTTTGTTCTCAGCCAACTATGCTCACCACCCTTACTGGTTGGCGGCGGCGCGCTGACCGTAGCCCTTCTTGAAATCATCCATGGCGGCCCGGACCGTGGGCTCAAGTTCCTTCCACTTGCCGTTGTCCAGCTTCGAGAGCAGGTCGGGGTGGTTGGACTTGAAGTGGTTGTGCAGTTCCGCTTCGAAGGCGCCGACCTGGGAGACCTCGAGGTCATCCACATAACCGTTGGTCGCCGCGAAAATGGAGAGCACCTGCAGGCTGACGGGCAGCGGGGCGTACTGGGGCTGCTTAAGGATTTCGACCGTGCGCTGGCCCCGGACAATGCGGGCCATCGTGACCTTATCAAGGTCGGAGCCGAACTGCGCAAAGGCAGCCAGTTCGCGGTACTGAGCGAGGTCAATCTTCAGGGTACCGGCGGTGCGCCTCATGGTGTCGACCTGGGCGGCGCCGCCAACGCGGGAGACCGAAATACCAACGTTCACGGCCGGACGAACGCCGGCGTTAAATAGGTCGGTGTCCAGGAAGATCTGGCCGTCGGTAATGGAGATGACGTTCGTAGGGATGTACGCAGACACGTCGCCGGCCTGCGTTTCGATGATCGGGAAAGCGGTCAGAGAGCCGGCGCCCAGGTCGTCGTTCAGCTTCGCAGCGCGCTCCAGGAGGCGGCTGTGGAGGTAGAAGACGTCGCCGGGGTAGGCTTCACGGCCCGGAGGACGGCGCATCAGCAGCGACATTTCACGGTAGGCAAACGCCTGCTTCGTGAGGTCATCGTAAATGATCAGGGCGTGCTTGCCGTTATCGCGGAACCATTCGCCCATGGCGCAGCCGGCATAGGGCGCGAGGAAGTTCAGCGGGGCGGGCTCGGAAGCGGTGGCAGCCACGACGATGGAGTAATCCATGGCGCCGGACTCCTGCAGCCGCTTCACAACGCCGGCGATGGTCGAGGCCTTCTGGCCGATGCCAACGTAAATACAGACAACATCCTTGCCCTTCTGGTTCAGGATGGTGTCAATTGCGATGGCGGTCTTGCCGGTGCCGCGGTCGCCGATGATCAGTTCGCGCTGGCCGCGGCCGATGGGCGTCATGGCGTCAATCGCCTTGATGCCGGTCTGGAGCGGCTGGTGCACGGACTTACGGGTAATAACGCCGGGCGCCTTCCGCTCGACCGGGTAGAACTCGGTGGCGGTAATGGGGCCCTTGCCGTCGAGCGGCTGACCGAGCGCGTTCACCACGCGGCCCACCATTTCGGGGCCGACGGGCACTTCGACGATGCGGCCGGTGCGCTTGACTTCCATGCCTTCCTTGATCTCGCTGTACGGACCAAGGATAACGCAGCCGATATTGTCCTCTTCCAGGTTGAAGGCCATGCCCATGACACCGTTCGGGAACTCGAGGAGTTCCGAAGCCATGCAGCTTTGCAGGCCGTAGATACGGGCAATGCCGTCGCCAACCTGGATGACCCGGCCGACAGTGGTGGTCTCGATATCAGTGGAGAACCGCTCGATCTCTTGCTTCAGAATCGAGGAGATCTCTTCAGGCCGAATGCTCATCCCAGTTTCACCCCTGTGCTATTGAGCTTTCGATTGGGTCAGGCGGTCGCGCATGCGGCGCAGACGAGTGCGGATGGAGCCGTCCATCAGTTCGTCGCCTACCCGCACTACCAGGCCGCCGATTAGCTCGGGGGCGACCTGGGTCTGGAACTTCACTCGCTTACCGAGGCGCGCAACCAGCTTTTGCTCCAGCGTGTGCGCAGTCTCTTCCGGCAAAGCAACAGCCGAACGGACCTCGACTTCAACGATGCCCCGGGCTTCGTTGGCCAGGTCCAGGAAGGTGCGGTACATCTGGGGGAAGTAAGCTTCACGGCGCTTGCGCACCACGACGAGCAGGAAATTGTGTACCAGCTCGCTGACCTTCCCCGTAAAGAGCTTGTTGATCAGGTCGGTCTTGACCTCGGGCGCCAGAAGCACGTCGTTCATGACGGACTTGAGCTTTGGGTTGGCGTTGATCATTTCGATGACCAGGCCAAACTCCCGGTCGACCTGATCCACCAGCCCTTTGCCCTGCGCCAGTTCAAAGAGCGCCTGCGCATAGCGACGGGATACAGCCTGGTTAAGCATTAGTGCTTCCCTACCTCTGCAACGAAGCGATCAGCAAGGCGCTTCTGCTCCGCGTTATCGAGGTTCTTTTCGATCACCTTACCGGCAACCGCAATGGCCAAGCTGGCAACTTCCTCGCGAAGTTCAGCGATAGCCTTGGTCTTCTCACGCTCGATGGTCTTCTGAGCGTTCTCCAGCATTTCAGCGGTCTTGACCCGGGTTTCGTTCTCAATCTGCTCCTTGGCCGTGGTAGCGGCCTTGGTCGCCTTGACGATGATCTCGTGCGCCTCACGCTGGGCGTTGGCGATCTGAGACTCAAACTGAACACGGAGGCGCTCTGCCTCTTCCCGGTCCTCGCGGGCCTTCTTAAGGGCGCCCTCGATTTCCTGTTCGCGGGTGGCGATGGCGCCAAGCAGGGGCTTATAGAGGAATCTGTGGAGAGCCCACAAGAGAATGGTGAAGTTGATAACGGTCCAAATCAGTGTGCCAGCATCCGGGAAAAGATTAGGCGGCGGAGCGGCATGTTCACCGGCAGCCGCTGCACCTTCCGCAGCCAGCATCAGCAGCAGGTTAGGATCCAAAAGCGGTTCCCCCCCTCTCTAGATAAGGGGCGACCAGAGGTGACTAACCTCGGGTCGCCCCCCTCCGAATTAGATCTGGCCAGGCAGAATGAAGATGATCAGCAGACCGATCAGCAGGCCGTAGATGGCGATGGCTTCCATCAGGGACAGAGCCACGATCAGAGAACCGCGGACGTCGCCGGCGGCCTCGGGCTGGCGCCAAATGGCGTCCATGGCGGCAGCGGTGGCCTTACCCTGAGCAAAGGTGGCGCCGAGAGCGGCGATACCGATGGCGAGGGCGGCAGCGAGAGCAATCCATGCAAGAACCATGTAAAAAGTTCCCCTCCCTTCCTACACAAAAGTGCCTACGGTAAGCGATGGGCTAATTGCCCTTAGTCAATCCTCCCGTGATGGGCAAGGAAGCAATACTTCCCTAGAGGGGGAGGAAAGATCACGTAATTAGTGGCCGTGAGCGTGGGCGACCTCGTGGCCGTGCCCCTCGTCGTGGCCGTGATGCGGATGAGCGTGCGCCGCATGCTCCAGAATGCCGCCGATGTAAATCGAAGTCAGCGTGGTGAAGACGACGGCCTGGATCGCACCGAAGAGCAGGCTCAGACCCATAATGGGAATCGGAGCGATCATCGGAGCCAAGAAGACGATAACCGCCAGCAGCGTCTCTTCACCGAAGATGTTGCCGAAGAGACGGAGCGACAGCGAGAAGGGGCGCACGAACTCTTCCAGAATCGACAGGGGCCCCAGATGCAGGAGATGCTTGATCCAACCCACAAACCCGAGGTCCTTTACGGCGACATACTGACAGGCGATCATCACGACGACACCGAGGCCCAGGGTGGTGCCCCAGCGGCCTGTAGGAGCGAACAGTGCGGCATAACCCACCGTTGGGATAATACCGAGATAGTTCGAGAACAGAATGAACAGGAACAACGTGGCCAGCAGCGGCATGAACCGCCGGGCGTTCTTGCGGCTTCCGATAAAGGATGCGTACCAGCCTTCCAGGAAGTCCAGCAGCAGTTCCAGTGTCCCGCGCACCTTCGTGAACCGCCCGTTGATAACGGCCTTGTTGACAACGATGGCGATGGCGATAAGCACGGCCATGATGAGCCACTCAGCAAAGACGACGTTGGAAATTTCGAAGGGAGTGTGTTCGAGGAACCACACATGCGGCATGTGAATGTGGAATTCCCCAGCGCCAAGACCTAAGAGGGTATCGGTCAATCAATTCTCCCCCCTTTCCGTGCGTAAATAATGAAGAGCGATATCTTTACCGCCACCGTGATACTCAGGGCTGCGGCAACGATCCCATACGCACTGCGAGTCGCAAACCAGAATACGATGATTCCGACGGCATCTAGTAAATACCTGAAAGCAAATACTCCGCCGACGCCCTTAAGCGGTTCCTCGCCCCTGCGGCGGTTACCGGCGATGTGTCGGAAGAGGAGCCAGTTGCCGAATAGACCAATAACGCTTCCATATGTGATTCCTATAACAACCCAAAGCACATGACGTGCCCCCTAACGGGGATGACGGCCAGGCGGCGAATTTTGCTGCGAGTCTTTCTTCTTGTCGACCTTACGTTTTTCTTCCAGCAGGTTTAGACGCCGGAAGAGGCTGTTGAATCCGACGGCGATACCAAGCAGACCGCCGGCGATCATGAGCCAGGGGGTAGTGCCGTACCGCTTGTCGATGTACCAACCGAGTCCGCCCAGAACCAGAATGGAACCGAGCAGATTATAACCGAAGTCTACTGCCAGTAGGAAGTAGGGCGATTTTTCCCGTGGTTTCTTGAACAACGGGGGCCTCCCTCCTCCTATTGGGTCCTTCGACTCCCAAAGCGGATTATACTAAAGTGCCTCTCCTAGCGCAAGGAGGAAAGTCAGTCTGCGCCCTACCTAGACTCATTCCAAATTGTTAAGCGTTCGATAACACAAAGGCATTAGTCTATAAACCTTCGTGTTACTTTCATTGTATGTGACGACACGAACAGACTATGCGATATGGTCACGACTCAGCATTCCCGCTAATAAACCTGTAATATTCGCGAATAGCAGAAACCCCGGCGCTAAGCCGGGGAGAATTCTGTCGGTTTAAAAGCGGCCAGTTCAAACTTCCAGGCCAGGTAATCGGCGATTCGTTCACTGGCCAGACCATCGCCGAACGGATTCTTGGCCTTGGCCATCCGCTCATACAGCGCGCGGTCGGAAAGGAGTTGATCGCCCGCCGTAAAGACCCCGTCGTAGCTGGTGCCCGACTTGATGACAACCCCGGCCTCAACAGCCTCGGGACGCTCGGTCGTTTCACGCATGAGAACCTGCGGCACTCCCATGCAGGGCGTTTCTTCCTGCAGACCACCGGAGTCGGCCATGACCATGTAGGAACGGGCCATCATGTGCAGCATGTCCGGGTGGGGAATGGGGTCCAACAGCACAATTCGCGGATGGTTCTCCAAAATGGGGAATGCCAGGCTGCGAACCGTCGGTGCCAGATGCACGGGATAGATGAACAGTACGTCTTCGTATTTGTCGGCGAGATCACGAATGGCCGTGAACATATTGCGCATCGGCTCGCCGTAGTTCTCCCGACGGTGCGCTGTCACAGAAATGACGCGCCGGGCTTGAAAGTCGATTTCCCGAAGGGCCGGCGTTTCGAACTCATAAGGCTGCGCCAGAATTTCGAGAGTCGCGTCCACGCCCGTCTGGCCGGCCACGAAAATGGACGCCGCAGGCACCCGCTCGCTCAGCAGGTTCTGCCGGGCCAGGGGCGTGGGCGAAAAGTGAATGTCGGCAATAATGCCGGCCATTCGCCGGTTGATCTCCTCCGGCCAGGGGCTGTACTTATTGTACGTGCGCAGGCCCGCCTCCACATGTGCAACGGGAATCTGGCGGTAGAACGCCGCCAGTGAACCGGCAGCTGTGGAACCGGTATCGCCGTGAATGATGACCAGGTCCGGCTTCTCCTGCTCCAGAACGGAGTCCAATCCGGTCAGCATGCGGGTCATCGTGCCCGACAGCGTCTGATTTGGCTGCATGACCGCCAGATCATGATCGGGCTTCAGGCCGTGAATCGCGAAGACCTGATCGAGCTGTTCCCTGTGCTGTCCGGTATTTACGATCACTACATCGAACTGGTCGGGGCGTTTCTTCAGGGCTTTGATCACGGGCACCATCTTCGTGCCCTCGGGCCGGGTCCCGAAAATGGTCATGATCTTGCGGCGCTGTGCCACGATGGCTGCCTCCTACATGGATGATGCTCAGAAGTTAGCTGCTCTTCCGCTCCGGCGTTTCGTGCCCGGTTGTGGCGGACACATCCAGCAGGCCCACCTTCTTGGCGCCGAAGAGAATGCCCAGCAATACCATGCCCATAATGATCAGCCCCTGCTCCAGGGAAACCTCGGTCATGGCTACGGCTGACAGACCCAGCCAGGCCGAGATGGTCCACATGACCAGCACCGTGTTGCGGTGGGAGAGGCCGAGCCGCAGGAGCCGGTGATGCAGGTGGTCCTTGTCAGCCTCACCGATGGAGCGCCCTGTCGCCAGGCGCCGGATGATGGCGAAGGCCGTATCGAAAATCGGAAGCGCCAAGGCGAGGACCGGTACAAAAACGCCCACAGTTACGGTCGTCTTTAATACGCCATGTACTGACACTGCGGCGAGGGTATACCCGAGGAACATCGAGCCGGCGTCGCCCATGAAGATTTTGGCCGGATTAAAGTTGTACCGCAGAAACCCGATCGCCGCACCGGCCAGGGCTGCCGTCAGTACGATCGAGGCAGAGAACTGCTGCTGCAGCGAGACCAAGAGCAGCGTGAGCGAAGCGATGCTGGAAATGCCGGCCGCCAGACCATCGAGTCCGTCGATCAGGTTAACCACATTCACGAAGGCCACGATCCAAAAAATCGTGAGCGGTTCGGCAAAGGCACCGAAGGGAACCCAACGGTCACCGAGCGGACTGTAAATAGATGCGATCTTTACGTCGAAACCGTAAACCAGAACGGCTGCGGCGGCGATCTGCCCCAGCAGCTTCACCTTCGCACTCAGGCGGACTTTATCGTCGACAATACCGAGCAGAAGGGTAAGGCCACCACCCACCAAAATGCCGACCACACGGGGGTCATGCAATCGGCCTCCCAGCATGACGGCAGCGGCAAAGGCGAGGTAGATGGCCACGCCGCCCAGGTACGGCTTGGGCTCGCTGTGCATGCTCCGCGCTACGGGCCGATCCACAAACCCTGTGCGCAGGGCCACCTTCCGCATAAGCGGCGTGAGGATGAGCGAGAGAACCAAGGCCAGACCAAACACAAGGCTCGTGGTCATTGCTTTATTTCACTCCTAACAATGGGACTTCCCCTGCGCAGGGCCGCCCCGGAAGTAGACGTCTTCAGTAGTCCATAACGTAAAAGCATATGGTGTTACGTAAAACACGCCCTATTCTACTCCCGCGGCATCGAAATGTCAAAGTCCCTGCCCGAAGCGCTCCAGCACCACGCCAGCTTCCCGTGCCATTTCCTGGCCGATCTCCTCGGTGTAGGCGTCCAGAAATACGATGCGCGAAATGCCCGCAGCGATCAGCATTTTGCTGCAGTGAACGCACGGGCCGCTGGTGACGTAACACGTCGCTCCGCGCAGATCAATACCATGCAGGGCCGCCTGGATAATGGCGTTCTGCTCCGCATGAATGGCACGCACACAATGGTTGTCGAGCATGAGGCAGCCAGCATCGGTGCAGTGGGGCAGTCCGGGCGGGGAGCCGTTGTACCCGGTGGTAAGAATGCGTTTCTCCCTCACTAAGACGGCGCCGACCGACCGACGGTTGCATGTGGATCGCTTCGCCACCACCTGGGCCAACTCCATAAAGTATTCGTCCCAACTCGGCCTCGGCATAGGGGTTCTTCGCACCTCCATCATTTGGATGACAGGACCAAAGGGAAAGGGGCAGTAGCCTGCCCCCTTACTTCGTACCGAACAGCCTATCTCCTGCATCGCCCAGGCCAGGAACGATATATGCATGATCATTGAGATAGTCATCGATCGCGGCGGTGAAGATATCGACGTCAGGATGAGCCTCCTGTACCGCCTTAATACCCTCAGGAACAGCGATCAGTGACAGGACCTTGATCCGCCGGCCACCCTTCCGCTTCACCAGATCGATGGCCGCCACCAGCGAACCACCCGTAGCGATCATCGGGTCGACAACGATCAGGTCGCGCTCGGCCAGGTCGGAAGGCAGCTTGCAGTAGTACTCGACCGGCTTGAGCGTTTCCGGGTCGCGGTACAGGCCCACATGCCCAACCCGAGCCGTGGGGTAGAGTTCGAGGATCGGCTCGACCATGCCCAGGCCGGCCCGCAGAATCGGAATCACACCGATCTTCTCGCCGGCCAGTTTGCGGCACTTCGCCAGCGCTACAGGGGTTTTCACCTCGACCTCTTCCAGGGGAAGGTCGCGGGTGATTTCGTAAGCCATGAGCAGGGCAACTTCGCGCACTAGGTCACGGAAATCCTTGGAGCCCGTCTCCTCGGACCGGATAATGGACAACTTGTGCTGAATCAGGGGGTGGTCAATGACGACGACTTTCGACATGCTTGTCCCTCCATATACAATAATTCTGTCCAAGAAAGGGGCCGCTATCGGTCTTTCAAGAAAGACGATAGACGGCCCGTTCTCCACCAATTAACTTGGGCCGGGTCCAGGCGGCGGTGAGACGGGCATTGCCGATGGTGTTAAGCGAAAGCCGCACCGGAACGGCGACCCGCCGCAAATGCATACCGATCAGCGTGCTGCCAATGTCCAGTCCGGCATGGGCCGCAAGCTCTTCAACAACCACGGCGCCTGGCATGTGCCGCATTGCCCGGGCGGCAAAGGCGCCACCAGCCTTGGGTACGGGGACAACGGTGACCTGCTCCCAATTGTAGCGCTCGGCGGCTTCCTGCGACACTACGAGCGCCCGGTTCAAATGCTCACAGCACTGGCAGGCCAGGTAGAGCTGATTCGCCTGCGTTACTTCCCACAAGGGTTCCAAAATCGCCTGTGCGACTGCATCGCTGCCGGCCGTGCCAATGCGGGCGCCCGCCACCTCGCTGGTGCTGCAGCCCACGACCAGCACCTGGCCGCGCTGAAGCGAGGCCTCAACCAGCAGTTCGCGAACCGCTGTGGCCACCTGCTGACGGACCTCCAACAAAAACGCGGCGTCATCCATGCGGCACCCCTACTTTCGCGTATCCAGTGCGTTGATTTTTGCGACCCGGCCTGCGTGGCGCCCACCTTCGAAACCGCTGGTGAAGTAGGCCTTTACAATCTCCTGGGCGACGCCGGGACCAACGACACGGGCACCGATGCACAGGATGTTCGCATCGTTATGATTGCGGGCCATTCTGGCGGAAAAAATCTCGTTGCACAGGGCCGCCCGAATGCCCGGTACCTTGTTGGCGGCGATGCTCATGCCAATACCGGTCCCGCAAATCAGGATACCCTGTTCGAAAGCACCTGACGCAACCGCGACCGCCACTTTTTCAGCGTAATCCGGGTAGTCGCAGGAAGAACGTTCGTGGGTACCCATGTCCTCGAACTCCAGGTTGAGTTCCCTGAGCACAGAAATGACGGCCTCTTTCAGGTCGAGACCGCCGTGGTCGCTGCCGATGGCGATTTTCACTGCCCTGTCGCCCCCTCTTTCCGAATACGGTCAACAATGTGCGGTAACTTGGCTGCAAAGTCACTGGCGGTGGCTTCGTAATCTGCCAAAGTTCCGCCGAACGGGTCTGCTATATCCTGGGCGGAGCCGACGTACTCGCTGATATGATGCACACGCCCGGCAAGGTGGGGCCACCGGCTAAGGATATACTCCCTGTGCCGGTGGGTCATGGTCAGAACCAGGTCGACACTGGCTAGGGTCTGGTCGTCCACCGTGCGGGACCGGTGTGCCGAAAGGTCCAGCCCGCGGTTACGCATGGCCGACACCGCATGTGGGCTGGCCGCGGAGCCAGGCATGGCGCCCGTTCCGGCAGAGAGGACCTCGATGTCCCACCCGGGGGCCGCTGCCTGCCATTCATGTCTGAGCATGGCTTCTGCCATGGGGCTCCGGCAGGTGTTGCCGGTGCACACAAGCAAGACCTTGCGAATCATACCTGAACCACCCGTCCAGCGGCGGCCCGGCGGAGGCGGTTCATAATGGCGAGGCCCATACCCGTCGCGGGGACCCCTTCAACCAGAACCACGCTGACACCGTGCCGATCAAAGGCACGCAGGGTGCTGAAAAGGTCACTCGCCATACCGGAGAGGTCGTCGCGGGAGCCGTACTCCAGGACAACGGGCGCCTGGTAGACGCCGCGGCTTTCGGCCGAGCACATGATACCGACCTTTTGGCCTTCCTCTTCGTACTCATAAGCGAGATCCTTGATTTTTGACTGCATGTCGAGCACCGGGCCATCAACCAGAATGACCTGCGCCTGCGGGGCGTAGTGCTTGTATTTCATACCCGGCGACCGCGGCGACTCGCCGGCCTCGGCGCCATGCACCGTGCGGTCCACCACAACTTCGCCAATTTCCTTTGTAAGCTGCTCAAGGGTAACGCCACCGGGCCGAAGCAGAACCGGCGGGTCCACGGTTAAATCGAGCACGGTGGATTCCACGCCAACCCCGGTCTCGCCGCCATCCAAAATGATGTCAATGCGGCCAGCCAGATCTTCCACCACATGGTCAGCTGCGGTGGGGCTGGGGCGCCCCGAGCGGTTCGCACTGGGCGCCGCAATAGGCACGCCGGCTGCCCGGATGAGTGCCAGCGCCACAGGATGATGCGGCATGCGAACGCCAACCGTATCCAGACCGCCGGTAACGCTGTCAGGCACAGTCGGTCGTTTGGGGAGCACAAGGGTCAAAGGGCCGGGCCAGAATCGCTCTGCCAGGCGGTCCGCCTTGGGCGGAATTTCTCGAACCACGTCAGACAGCATGCCGCGATCTGACACATGAACGATGAGCGGATTGTCCGAAGGACGCCCCTTCGCCACAAAAATTCGCTCCACCGCGGCCGCGTTGGCAGCGTCGGCGCCCAGGCCGTATACAGTTTCGGTTGGGAATGCTACCAGCCCCCCGGAACGGATGGTCGCAGCGGCCTCGGCCAGAGGTGCAACCTCAGGCTGCGCAACATCCACCGCGAACACTCTGGTACCGTTAACCAGGTTCTCCATGGTCATCCCCCCTGCTTAACCCCCATCTAACTGGACACTGTTCTGGATTCAGTATGGCTTTTCCTGCCGAAAACCAGCCTTACCCTCATCCAGGATGTCCGAAAACCCGTCGCATATGTATGGGTATATTACTGAAAATGGGACTGCAGTCCTATGGAAAACTGTACCAATTTGGGTAGAATTAGAAGTGTAGTGAGCCCCTTCCACAAAGGGCAAACTCGCCGAAAGGCGGGGACGCAAAGCCACGGGCCTACAGCGCAGAAGCGCCACGGCAGCCGGGTTGCTGGATCGGGCAGGCCATTTCAGGGCCTGCTCCCAGCCGGAGCAGGTCCATTTTTGCGTGTTAGGCCCGCCGTCTACCCCCCTGACGGCTCCTATAACCCCCCAAAACGGTTCCATTATGAACGCCACACCCGCAGGTACCCCCCCTGCGGGTGTGGCGTTTCCATTACTCCTTGAAGCCCACAACCACCCGGTCAATGCCCGCTGTATCGGTGTGTACGCGAACCGCGGCCAGACCGGCGCCCCGGAAAATCTCTGCAACGGCGCCAGCCTGCCGGTACCCTACCTCTACCGCCAGGAACCCGCCGGGCTTGAGCAGCGAAAGCCCCTCCGCCGCCAGCCGCCGATACAGAACGAGCCCGTCCGGCCCCGGCGTGAGGGCCCCCTTCGGTTCGAACTGCCGGACTTCTGGCATGAGCTCTGCCCACTCAGCTTCATCAATATACGGCGGATTCGAGAGAATGGCATCATACGGGTCACCGCCGGCAAGCGGTGCCGTCAGATCTCCCAACCGGAACTCGACCCGGTTTCCCATGCCGTTAGTGCGGGCGTTCTCCCGGGCAACGGCAAGCGCTTCGGGGCTGATGTCAACCGCAACGACCCGGGCCTCCGGCAGCAGACTGGCCAGCCCGACGGCAATTGCACCGCTGCCCGTGCCAATGTCCGCCACGCGCACCTGGCCCTGCAGCAGAGCAGCCGCCTCGCGGACGAGTATTTCGGTATCAAACCGGGGGATCAGCACGGCGGGGGTAACGAGGAAGGTCATGCCCATGAACTCTTCGGTGCCCAGAATGTACTGGAGCGGTTCCCGCCCCACCCGGCGCCCGACAAGCCCCTCAAATGCAGCGGCGGCGTTCGCATCAATTTGCCGGCCCGCATGCAGCCTGACCGCACCGGCAGAGGTGCCCAACACATGGGCCAGCAGCCAGACTGCCTCCCGGTCAGCTTCCTCCACCCCCGCACCGGCGAGGCGCCGGGCAGCGTCAGCCAGCGCCTCCCGAACGGTTCTCATCGCGATTACGCCTCCATACCTTGCATCCGCTCGGCCTGCTCATGCTGGGCCAGCGCATCGATCACATCATCGATGCCGCCGTCCATGAGGGCGGGCAGATTGTGGACCGTCAGACCGATACGGTGGTCCGTCAGGCGGTCCTGCGGGAAGTTGTAGGTGCGGATTTTCTCAGACCGGTCGCCCGAGCCGACCTGCGACCGGCGCTGGGCGTCCTCGCTGGACTTTGCCTCGCGAGTGTACAGGTCGAGCAGGCGGGACCGAAGCACCCGCATGGCCTTTTCCTTGTTCTGAACCTGGGAGCGTTCGTCAGCGCAGTACACCACAATGCCCGTTGCCAGGTGCGTAAGGCGAACCGCAGACTCCGTCTTGTTTACGTGCTGGCCGCCGGCGCCACCGGCCCGGGTCAGTTCGATTCTGTAGTCCTCGGACTTGATTTCCAACTCGACTTCTTCGGCTTCCGGCATTACTGCCACCGTAACGGTCGAGGTATGAATGCGGCCCTGCGCCTCGGTTTCCGGCACCCGCTGCACGCGGTGCACGCCGCCCTCGTACTTGAGACGGCTGTATGCGCCTTCGGCGTTGATCTGGAAAATGACTTCCTTGACGCCGCCGGCCTCGGTCTGGTTGATGTCGATCAACTCGGTCTTCCAGCGACGCCGCTCGGCGTACCGGCTGTACATGCGGTAAAGTTCGCCTGCGAACAGCGAGGCCTCGTCGCCACCGGCGCCGGCCCGAATTTCGATAATGACATTCTTTTCGTCATTGGGGTCACGGGGGAGCAGCAGCACCTTTAGGTCCTCCGTCAGCTGCGCCTCGCGGGCCTTCAGTTCCGTGTACTCGGCCTGGAAGAGCTCACGCTCTTCGGCCTCAAGCTGGCCATCCAACATGGCCCGCACGTCGGCCATTTCGGTCTCGACGCGCTTATACTCCCGGAACTTCTCGACCACGGGACCCATTTTGCTGTGCTCGCGGGCGGTCTTCTGAAACTCGCTCGCGTTACCAATGATGGAAGGGTCGCCGAGCTTGTGGCCCAGGTCCTCGTACCTGGCCTCGACGCCTTCAAGCTTATCCTTCATGCTGTTATCCACGGTAACGTCACCTCACATGGTAGAATGTCCGTTTAGACATGGAAAAAGGGCAGGGTTATCCCCAGCCCTTTCTATAGCAAAGCTAGCCCGGCAAGCCGTAACCGCGGGCGGTTTCAAAAGCTGCAATGGCCACTTCAAGCTGGCTGTCGTCGGGCTCACGGGTGGTGAGGCCCTGCAGCCACATGCCAGGGCGGCTCAGCAGCAGCGTAAGCTGGTTGTTGTACCGGCCCATGGCACGGAGGAACTCGTACGAAATACCGGCAACCACCGGCATTAGCGCAAGGCGAACGACGATGCGCAGCCACACATTGTCCACTTTGAAAATGGAGAACAACACGATACTGAGCACCACGACGTACAGCAGGAAGCTGGTGCCGCAGCGCTTGTGCTCGCGGGAAAAGGTGCGGGCACTTTCTACCGTGAGCGGGGCGCCGGCCTCGTACGTGTTAATGACCTTATGCTCAGCGCCGTGGTACTGGTAGACGCGCTGAATGTCTTTCATGATTGAAATGACCACCATGTAGCCGATGAACATGGCAAGGCGAATGACGCCCTCCACCACGTTGACGATGGCCGAGCCGTGGCTCCACCCCTTGACCCAGTTAGTGAGCAGGGTGGGAACGGCTACAAAAATGCCAAGGGCAAATACGAGGCCGACCACGGTGGTCAGGGTCATCTCTTTTTTCGTAAGCTGCTCCTCATCGGGCATGGCCTGGTTGGCCGAGTACATGAGGGCGCCAATGCCGATGCTGAGGGACTCAACCATGGCGACCATGCCCCGGAGAATCGGCCATTTCAGGAACGGATACCGCTGCGTAATCGAAGTGACTTCCTGCTCCTTGATGGCGATTTCACCATCGGGCCGCCGGACGGCGATGGCGACACGCTTGGGACCGCGCATCATCACCCCTTCGATGACCGCTTGTCCACCGTAAGAAAACTGCTCGCCCATTGCTACCCCTCACCCCCACTCGGTTTGCGAATTAAAACAAAAGCAGAGCGCGAGGGCTCTGCCTTGTCTGTCGGATGTTTACCGGCCGTACTTCTTCTTGAAGCGGTCGATACGGCTGCCGGCTTCCACACGCAGACGGCTGCTGCCGGTGTAGAAAGGATGGCAGTTGGCGCAAATTTCAACGTGGATGTTCTTCCGGGTGGAGAGAACTTCATAGGTAGCGCCACAACCGCACGCGATCTTGGTCTTCTCGGCCTTGGGATGAATACCAGCCTTCACGGGGGATACGCCTCACTTTCAATGTCCGTTGCTTCGAACCCGCCGCCGTTACCATGCTATCCAGGTGAGCAGTGTTTCTGCTATCAGGGCGCCGGTCTACGAAGTCGGAGTCGTACTGATGAATTATATCACGCGCGATTTCACGCGCGCAACGAGCAAGATAAGGCGATCAATCCGAAGCAGGAGTTCCCATACTTACATCTAATCATGCATTAACTATGCATGGCGGAACTTTAGGGCTGCCGCCTTTGCTCTACACTGGGGGGATTCCAGTGCTGCGCCTGTTCGGGTACGGCGGCCTCTGCGTCCTTTTCAGCGCGATTATCACTTTAGCCACCAACGCACCATTTTTCAAGGGCTTGACGCTGGTAACCGCCGTCGCAATCGTTGGCGTCTACGTTTTCCTGCGGCGGAGCCAGCCACGGCGAAACGGATCGCTGACGCTTCCGGGATTGCGGGAACAGGTGGACGTCTATCTCGACGACCGAGGGGTTCCACATATTTACGCGAAGAACGATCATGACCTTTACATGGCCCAGGGCTACGTAACGGCCCAGGACCGCCTGTGGACGATGGAACTGCAGCGCCGGATCGCATCCGGCCGGCTCGCCGCCATATTTGGCGAGAAGGTGCTGGAGCTTGACCGGCACTTCAGGACCCTGGGCATGCACCGCTGCGCCGAGGCATCGGTTCCGCTCCATTCGCGCGAGGCGATTGAGGCGCTGGAGGCTTATGCCGCCGGAGTGAACGCCCGAATTGCCGAGGGAAGGCTCCCCGTTGAGTTTTCGCTGCTCCGCTGCCGCCCTGACCCCTGGACACCGGCTGACTCGGTGCTGGTCGGCAAATACGCCGCCTACTACCTGAACGGCAACTGGGGCCGTGAGCTGTTTCGTGGCAAGCTCACACAATCTGTTGGGGCCGAAAAGGCCGCCGAACTCTTCTGGCTCCCGCCCGATTCCGAGCTTCTGCACATCATCGAGGCGACACCGCTGCCTGATGTAGAAAAGTTGCTGGACATTGCAGCGGCCACCATTAATGAAACCAGCGGGACCAATGGGTGGGTGGCGGGCGGATCCAAAGCCCGGTCGGGCGCCCCTCTGCTGGCGAATGACCCACACCTGGAGGCCGGTAACCCGGCGGTCTGGTACCAAACCCACCTGGTTGGCCCCGCAGGACTCGATGTCACCGGGGTCACGCTCCCCGGCGTACCCGGTGTTGTGCTCGGTCACACCCGGGAGATCGCCTGGGGCGCCACCAACCTGAACGCTGACTGCCAGGATGTGTACCTTGAACGGGCGAACCCGGCAAACGGCGCCGAATTTCTGTTTGAGGATCGGTGGGAACCGGCCAGGCGCATGCTGGAGACCATTCAGGTACGGGGGACACAGCCCGTACAGCATGAGGTGCTGGTTTCCCGGCACGGTCCCATCATCGCCAGGGGCGAGGAGACGGCGCTGGCTCTCCAGTGGACGGCCCTGGAGCCATCGGCGGACCTTGAGCCGTTCCTGGCCATGAATCGGGCACGCAGCTGGGAGGATTTCCGCGCCGCCCTGACAACCCACATGGCGCCGGCGCAGCAGTTTCTGTTCGCCGGCAAGGACGGGACCATTGCGAGCAAGGCAGCTGGAAAGGTTCCGGTCAGGTCGCACGGAACGGGACAGGCCCTCCTCCCCGGCTGGACCGGTGCATGGGAGTGGCACGGCTCCATTCCCTTTGCTGACCTGCCTGAGGTGGTGAATCCGCCGGAAGGTTATATTGCCCCGGTTACTTCCGAGGCGGAGAACGTGCCCCTCGGCTCGGGTTGGTTTCCGCCATATCGTGCCATGCGGATTGCCGACCGGCTTCGTGGCGCCGGCGACCTGACTATTGAGAAAATGGAGCAGTTGCAGGTCGACTCAGCGAACTATCATGCCCGCTCCCTGCTGCAGACGCTGCTGAACGCCGTTCAAGAGGGGCTCCGGCAAGGGCCGCATCCGGAAACGCTGAGCGAGCGGGAGAAGCGGGCCATGTTGCTCCTGTCGGGGTGGGATTGCTGTGAAGGGTCGGACTCGGCAGCAACGCTCCTGTGGCACCACTGGTATCTGTTCTTGCTTGAAGGGATCTTCCGGCCGCAGATGGGCCTCGCCCTCTTTGACCGCTTCGTGGCCAACGGCATGCCCGAGCAAGTGACCGACCGCCTCATTCACCATGTGGCGCAGGGAGGCAGCAGCCTGTGGCTGGACGCAGAGGGTGAGAACAGCCTCTCCCGCATCGCATTGCGGTCATTCCGGCGGACGGTGGGATACCTGAGCGCCAAGCACGGTGCCAGCCCCGAGCGGTGGCGCTGGGGCAAGGAGCACATGGTCACCTTCCGCCATTCACTAACCCCGCACATGGGCTGGCTGGGCTTTTTCCTCAACGTAGGGCCTTTTCCGCTGGCCGGCAGTGAAGTCACACAGAACCGGCCTGGGTTCAGCCAGTTGCAGCCATTCCAGGTCACGGTGGCGCCAACCTGGCGGCAGGTCGTAGATCTGGGCCAGCCAGACGAGTCACGGGACGTCTGCGCCCCGGGGCAGTCGGGGCACCCGCTCAGCCCGCATTATGCAGACCAGCTTACCAGTTGGCTGAAGGGCGATCTGCAACCGCAACTGACCCGGCACAAGACCATTCAAACGCTCACATGCCTGCACCTCAAACCATGAAGCAGCACACCGCCCCCGCCGGATGATTCCGGTGGGGGATTTTTCTGTAGTCAAGGACTTTTCTGCATTGTGTCGAACAAGTTATGCGTTGATTATGATACATAGGTCTAGGCAGGGAGGGTGGATTTGTGGGGATCTCTCTGAAAGAGCGCCACAAGGTCGTGCCAGCACCGGCACGGAAAAAGCGGCTGCGCTGGCTCCGGTGGGTCGCGTACTCCGTGGTTGTGCTGATACTGGTTGCTGCGGGCGGTGTTTACGCCGGGGCCCGTCGGAGTCTGCCGCAGGTTACGGGAACGCTCAAACTGGCCGGACTCCGCGCGCCGGTCACGGTGTACCGGGACGAATGGGGCGTTCCGCACATTGAGGCCGCGAACAGCCTGGACCTCTACATGGCGCAGGGCTATGTGACAGCCCAGGACCGGCTCTGGCAGATGGATGTGACTCGGCGGGCAGCTGCCGGGCGCCTCTCTGAAGCGATGGGTGCCAGCCAGATCAATACCGACAAGTTTCTGCGTACGCTGATGCTCCGCCAGGCCGCCGAGCGGACCATCGACAGCTTGTCGCCCTGGGCGATCGAGGCGCTGGAAGCTTACGCTGCCGGCGTCAATGCATTCATTAACGAGGCGACTGCCTCCGGCCGGCTGCCGGTGGAATTCACCCTGCTGGGCTACAAGCCCGAGCCCTGGTCGATCGTCGACTCGGCCAGTGTCGGTAAACTGATGGCCTACGACCTGGGCGGCAACTACCGGGCGGAAGTCTTCCGGTATCAGCTCCGCGCGATGGTGGGAGATGAGCTGACCCGGGAGGTCATGCCTACCTACCCCGATGACGGGATCACCATTATGCGGTCGGATGCCGCCGGCAAGCAGGTTGGCAGTGCCGCACCGTACCTGCCGCCGGCTGGCAGCGGCGTAGATGTGTCAGGGTTGCTGGCAACGGCCATCTATCCGGATGAAAACATCGGGTCCAACAACTGGGTCGTGTCGGGGAAGCTGACCCAGTCGGGCAAGCCACTGCTGGCCAATGACCCGCACCTGGGCATTAACCTGCCCGCCATCTGGTACCAAAGCCATCTGGTGGTGACCGACGAGAAGGACCCGCTGAGCGTGATCGGTGCAACCTTCCCGGGCGCCCCCGGGGTCGTGATTGGCCATAACGACAAGGTGGCGTGGGGCGTCACCAACACCGGCCCGGATGTGCAGGACCTGTACATTGAGCGGCGGAACCCCAATAACCCGTACCAGTTCGAGTTCAACGGCAAATGGGAAGATGCAACGGTCTACAAAGACCCGATCAAGGTGAAAGGCCAGGCTGACATTCCGTTTGAGGTGGTCGTCACCCGTCATGGCCCGATCGTCTCCGAAGTTGTGGGAGCGGAAGGCGACCGGCCGCAGGAAGCGCTGGCACTCAAGTGGACGGCGCATTTGCCCAGCACCGAGCCTGAGGCCATTCTGCTGCTCAACCGGGCCGGAAACTGGGAGGAGTTCCGCGAGGCGCTGAAGCAGTTCTGGGTGCCCACGCAGAACTTCGTCTTTGCGTCGGTCGACGGGACGATCGCCTACCGGCCGGGCGGGGTCGTGCCGATTCGTGCCAAGGGCGACGGGCTGCTGCCGGTGCCCGGCTGGGACGGCCAGCATGAATGGACCGGCTACATCGCGTTCGACAAGATGCCTGAAGTGGTCAATCCGGCGGAAGAGTTCATCGTGACGGCGAACAACAAGGTGATCGATAGCGGCTACCCGTACCTCCTGTCGCACACCTGGGCCGAGCCGTATCGGGCAGCACGCATTACGGAGATGATTCAGGGCAAGACCGGCCTTACGGCCGACCATATGCAGGCGTTGCAGACCGACTACGCCAACCTGCGGGCCCGGACCATGCTGCCGCAGCTGCTGCCGATGCTTCAGAGCGCCGAACTTAACGCAACCGAAAAGGCAGCACTGGCGTTGCTGGAGCAGTGGAATCATGTGGATAGCGCCGACCAGGGCGCCCCCTTCCTCTTCCATCTGTGGTGGCAGGAGCTGGAGCGGCATCTCTACGCATCGAAAATGGGTGATGACCTCTATGGTCGGATGACCGACAAGGGCAACATCACCGATGCGATGGTCCAGCGGGCGCTCAAGGGCGACGAGTCGGCCTGGGTCAAACAGGCCGGCGGCCTGCAGTCGCTCCTGGTAACCAGCTACCATGACGCCGTGCAGGCAGCTGTGGATAACCAGGGGAAGAACGTGACGTCGTGGGAATGGGGCAAGTATCACCGGATCGGGCCGGTGCACGCCATCGGCGGTGCAGTGGCCCCGCTGGGTTGGTTCCTGAACGCCAAGGCCCTCCCCGTTGGCGGCAGCAACATTACGGTCGGGGCGATGAGCTACAACCGGGAGACCGGTATGGTGACCTCCCTGGGCGTGTGGCGCCAGGTGGTCGACCTGGGGAATGTGGCAGGTAACTCCCGGGATGTGGTAATGCCCGGACAGTCCGGCCACTTCCTGAGTAAGTGGTACACCAGTCAGCAAGATATCCACATGAAGGGCCAGCTTCATCCACAGGTGTTCGCGGCCGACGCGTACCGTGGTGGTGCAAAGCTGGTACTTGAGCCCTAGGCCCCCTCAATGGGGGCCGTAGCCCGGCAGGCGTGGGCCAATACTTGACCGGCCCATGCCGAGAGGGCCTAGGCCCCCTCAATGGGGGCCGTAGCCCGGCAGGCGTGGGCCAATACTTGACCGGCCCGCGCCGAGAGGGCCTAGGTGAGCTGAACCCCCGGCCAGGCGGCCGGGGGTTCAGTATTTCCTACTGGCGCAACGGCTCTGGGGATTCGACAAAATCTGCACACCCGCGATTTTCGGGGCACCCGCCATCCCCTACCGTAGAGCCTTTGTCACATCGATGTGACAAAACACACATGAGAAAGGTCGAATGGAGCGATATGTTGCATGAAAATTTACCAACAGGGCCCTGTGGATAGTGTGGATAACTCAGCAGGCATTGTGGAAACTTCCGTGGACTAAGTCGCGTCAACGTTGTGCGGATTTCGGTAAGTACAAGAGTGGATCAAGGGGCTTGCTGTTCACGATTATTTCAAAGTGCAAATGGGGGCCGGTGCTTCGACCCGTTGAACCAACCTCAGCTATCACTTCACCCTGACGCACCCGTTCGCCGGCCTTCACCAGCAGGCGCGATGCATGCCCGTAAAGGGTTTTACTCCCGTCACTGTGCTGGAGGATGACGGTTTCGCCGTAGCCAGGGACGGTGCCGGAGAGGATTACCTCGCCGTCCCGGGCCGCTTTAATGGGCTCTCCCATGTTGGCCGCCAGGTCGAGGCCGTTATGGTTGCGGCCTTCGCGCGGGCCGTAGGGCGAGCTGATGGGGGCAATAACCGGCCAGGCAAACACCCCGTCCAGGGCGGGGCTTGGCCCAATGGTCGCAGCGACCACGTCGCCTGCGGTGGCACTGGCGGGCAGAATCACCTGCTGCCCAATTTGCAGGTGACCGGGATCGCCGAGGTCGGGGTTGCTGTCCAACAGGAGTTCCAGGGTGACTCCGTAGCGGCTCGCCAATTCCCAGAGTGATTCGCCCTGTTGCACGGTGTGCCGGCGGACGGTGGCCTGGGCGCCGGGGATTGTGAGTGCCTGCCCCACCTTGATCTGATCGCCGGTCAGGCCATTGGCCTGCCTTAACGAGGCCACGTCAACTCCATAGAGCCGGGAGATGGCAAAGAGGGTTTCGCCACGTTTCACGGTGTGGGTAACTGCGGTGCCGGAGGCAGCGGGCGTGGTCGCCGCAGGGCCTGGGGAGCTGACGGTGTTCCCGGTAGCAGGCGCTTCCGTGGTCGGAGCCACGCCGAGCGTCTCCGTTTTGGCGCCCCCGCCCGGGGCCGGCGCCCCGGCCACGCCTGCGGCCGGGCGCCCCGCCACTGCCAGATGATAACTCAATGATCCTGTGAACATCACCGCACCGGCTAGCAAAAGCCCTGCTGCATAGGAACGGACCGACAGTAGCTCCAATCCTGATCCCACCTCCGAAAGGTCGTGGGACAGGTTTATGCCCTGTCGGTCCGCGTTATGACAAGCCCTGATGTTCCGTCTACACGTTCAGCCGGTTTCCCTTTGCCCAAACAGGCTTCCGTTCCAGCCTGTGCTGGGCCTCAATAAAGCGTACAGTTCCGGTTTTACAACGCAACGCGATCGAATGAGTGCTAGCCATGGAGTTCCCTGAGTACCGGACGCCACGCAATAGATCGCCATCGGTAATGCCGGTGGCAGCAAAGACGACATCATCGCCCTTTACCAGGTCTTCCAGGGTAAGAACAGCGGTCGGATCCGCCAAACCCATCGACTGGCAACGGAGGAATTCTTGCTCGTTCTCGGGCTTCAGGCGGCCCTGCATATCACCGCCCAGGCACTTGAGCGCCGCGGCCGCCAGCACCCCTTCCGGGGCGCCGCCAATGCCCATCAGTACATCGACACCGGATTCCGGGAACGCAGCGGCAACTGCGGGAGCAACATCACCGTCGGAGATGAGCTTGATGCGGGCGCCCGCATCGCGGCAGGCTTGAATCATGGCCCGATGCCGGTCACGGTCAAGAATGACCACGGTAAGGTCACTCACGTCCTTGCCCTTTGCGTCGGCCACAGCACGCAGGTTCTCTCCGATTGGCAGGGTCAGGTCGATCCGGCCTTTCGCCTCGGGGCCCACGGCAATCTTCTCCATGTACATGTCCGGGGCGTGGAGCAGAGAACCCCTTGGTGCAACCGCCACCACAGCGATCGAGCCATTCAGACCCTTGGCCACCAGGTTCGTACCCTCGAGGGGGTCCACGGCAATGTCCACCGGTTCGCCGCCGGCGCCCACATGCTCGCCAATATAGAGCATGGGTGCTTCATCCAGCTCGCCTTCTCCGATGACCACGATGCCGTCGAACTGAACCGTGTCAAACCCGGCACGCATGGCATCTACAGCCAACTGGTCAGCCATGTGCTTGTCGCCCCGGCCCATCCACCGGGCGCATGCCAGCGCGGCAGCCTCCGTCACCCGTACCAGCTCGACAGCCAACTCCCGTTCCACGATGCTCCTCCTCATTCCCCGCGACTCACGGTCGGGCCGTGCTGAAAATTCTATGCGGGACTTTCATAAGAAACCGGTGCAGCCACTAAAACTGCACCGGTTGTCTCCAGGTTACACCTTTCCCTTGGCGGCTTCCCAGTCCTTGAGGAACCGGTCGATACCGGCATCCGTCAGAGGATGCTTGAGCATCTGCTTGAAAACCTTGTAGGGAATGGTTGCGATGTGGGCGCCGGCCTTGGCACTTTCGGTGACCTGGCCCGGAGTCCGAATCGAGGCGGAGATGATCTCCGTGTCGATGCCGTGGATGGCAAAAATGTTGGCGATATCCTCGATGAGCTGGATGCCGTCCATGCTGATGTCGTCAAGCCGGCCCACGAAGGGGCTGACGAAGGTGGCACCGGCCCGGGCGCAGAGCAGCGCCTGGTTGGCCGAGAAAATGAGCGTCAGGTTGGTCTTCACGCCGATGCTGCTCAACCGCTTGCACGCCTTCAGGCCTTCATCGGTCATCGGCAGCTTGATGACGACGTTCTTGTGCATTTCGTAGTACTGCTTGGCTTCGGCGACCATTTCGTCGGCGTTGAGGCTGATGACCTCGGCGCTGATGGGGCCGTCGACGAGCTGGAGGATTTCCGTGAGGACCTGCTTGAAGTCGCGGCCTTCCTTGGCTACGAGTGACGGGTTGGTGGTGACGCCGTGCAGCACGCCCCAGGCGGCAATTTCACGGATTTCGTCTACATTGGCGGTGTCGATGAAGAATTTCACAGGGTAACGCTCCTTCCAGGGTCGGTGGATATTACTTTTTGTTCCCTTTACGGCGCCCAGGGGCGTCATCGCCCACTTTGATGTGGGTCAGTGACTCCAGTAAGGCGAGATCTTCTTCCCGCCCGGCCAGCACGGTTCTGTGCCGTCCGCACTCGGCGCACGAAAGTTCGAGGCGCTCGGGGTAGATGTCAACCGAGATGTGCCGGTTGCCGCACATACAAGTAAGGTTCCCATCTTCGGCCATGGTATGGACGCGGCTCAGCGCCTGATACATGACCTCGGGGTGGTCGAAGTACTCGCCGAAGGCTTCATCTTCCAACAGCCGGTCAAGTTCGGTGCCACCCGTGCGGGTGTAAACCTCCACTTCGTTTTCACCGCCAAAGACGCCGAGCTGCAGGTCGGTTTCGCTGCAGGTCAGCTGGGCGAGCTGGCCGTCCCAGAACTGGCGGGTGCTGAAGTGCATGAAGTGGAGCCCGTCGCACAGATAGCACGGAATTTGCAGCAAAGCCTTTCCCCCGCGGCTGCTGACGGTGAGCTTGTGGCTGCCACAGGAGCAGGCCACTTTGACCGAACGGCCGCGCCCCAGCGCAAAGCGGGAGACCGTGTTTATCTCCAGTTTGCCACACTGTGCGCAGCGAACGGCGAATGTCGTATGCGTTGGGACAAGCACGGGTTCTACCCCCTTTGCATGGGAATACATCTACATTTCTCTCCCAGAACAACTAGATGCTTCGCTCAGGGAAACGTAATATCCTCCTTGCCTCGTCCGGGGTGGCGACCTCGCGCCCAAGCTCCTTGGCGAGGCGTACCACACGGGCTACGAGCATTTCGTTGGACGCCAGCACGCCCTTCGTGTAGTAAATGTTGTCTTCCAGGCCCACCCGCACGTGGCCGCCCATGATGATGGCCGCAGCGGCCAGGGGCAGCTGGGCCCGGCCCACGCCGGCCACCGACCAGGTGCAGCCCTCGGGAATCGACTCGGCCATGAGCAGCAGGTTCTTGACAGTGCCGGGAATACCGCCGGGCACACCCATGACAAAGTCAAAGTGCAGCGGCAGGGGCAGAATGCCCTGCTTCACCAGCGCCAGTGCGTTATAAATGTGCCCTACATCAAAGGCCTCGATCTCTACGGTCACACCCTGTGCCACCATGGTGCGGCCGAAGTGCTCCATCATTTCGGGGTCGTTCATGAAGACCCCGCGGCCAAAGTTAACTGTGCCGGCAGAGAGCGTGGCCATTTCAGGCCTCAGCATGACGGGCTGGAGCCGCTCCTCGGCGCTCATGCCCACAGCGCCGCCAGTGGACGTCTGTACGATGATGTCGGTGCGGGCCTGAATCTCCTTGATGATTTCGGCGTACACCGCCCCGGACTGGGTTGGCGTGCCGTCGGGCAGGCGCCCGTGTACGTGCACCATGGCACCGCCGGCCTCCCGGACCCGGTGGGCGGCTTCGGCCAACTCCACCGGCGTCACCGGCAGGTATGGGTTCTGTTCCCGCGTAACCTCGGCACCGTTAAGCGCGCAGGTGATGATCAGCTTTTCCATGGGCGGAACCTCCTTTAGCCGTCTGCTATGTAAAACGGAAAAGGCCGGGCTATTCGCCCGACCTCTGGAACTGCTTGGGTACCATGCAGGTGCCGGTGGCCCGGGTCACCAGCAGGGGTTCCGGAATGAGCCTCGCCCGCGACGGCTGTTCGGGAGTCGGTGCGGCTTCAATCACCTTGTATGCCTCGAAGGACATGGCCCGGGAGGTGTTGCCCACCCGCGAAATGCGGGCCCGGATCTCAATGTAGTCGCCGGCATAGACAGGCGCCTTGAACTCCACCATGTCGTACGCGACAAACAGGCCCTCATCGCCATCATGCTGGATCAAAAGCTCGGTCGCCGCGTCGCCAAACAGGGCCAGCATACGCGCTCCATCTACCAGGTTGCCCCCGTAGTGGGCGTCATGTGCCGACATACGCAGCCGCAGGAAGGACTCGTTCACGGTTTCTCCTCCTCCAGGACCTGCTGCACCAGTTGGCGCAGCGCGAACACATCGAACGGTTTGCTGATACAGTTCCGTGCACCCAGGCTCATCACTTCGCTCACCCGGTCGCCATCGCCGACCGCCGTCATAATGACGACCGGCAGGTCGGGATACAGATGCAAGAGCGTGCGCAGGGTCTCGATTCCATCCATGACCGGCATTTTCATGTCGAGCAGAACCAGGGCCGGCATCTCTACGCTGCAGAGCGCCATGGCTTCCTGCCCGTGGCCCGCCGTGGCCACACGGTAGCCCACTTCCCGGAATACTTCCTGAATCAGGCGGCGAACGCCCATCTGGTCATCTACAACAAGGATAAGCGGGGATTCGGTGCGCATGCTGCCCACCACCCTCAGATTTATTTCCTTTTAGGGCAACTGTGTGGTTACCTTTCGGCGCCAGGACGAATTCTCCTCGTTCTTGTCGATGCCTAGCGGGTATACGCCCCATGCATCTTTTACAGGGAGACGAAGTTGCGCCTTGACGAACTGGTAGCCGGGTACATCCGCTTCGACATCCACGACCATGGAATCGGCCTGGGGCGTGACCGGGACCGAGATCTGCCCGTTGCGGCTCAGGTAGCGCTGCCCGTTCACAGTCATGGAGATGTCGGAGAGCAGGGCCCTGGTTTCGCTGTTGCGGACTTCGAGTACCACCGTGCCCGGGCGCCCCTTGCTGAGCTGGGCCGCCATGGGCTGCACGGTGAGCGCAGGCTGCCCGACCGAGACCTCAATGGGGTACCAGGCCAGAATTTGGTTCTGGTCGGTGTCGCGAAGGACTAACCAGCCCGTGTACCTGCCCGGCGCCGCCGGTGCCTTGATGGTGATGGTCGGTGTCCAGACGTCGCCGACACCGTGCCGGCGGGACTCGTCGTTCACCTGCAGGTTATAGCCTTCAACACCCACCAGGCGGCGGTAGTGAAACTGCACCGGCAGCGTGGTGCCGGTAGTCACTACGACCTGATAAGTTCCGGCGGGCAGGAAGCGCTGGCGGACGACCTCGTTGTTCTGCCCGGGTTTGGTGGACTGGCCCCTTAGCTCTACGCCCCCTTGCGGAAGGACTCGGTAGAGTGACAGGCTCAGGTCCACTGCACTGCCAAGCGGTTCGTTGCGGTCTGACCGGGTCGGGTTGCCAACCTCCAGCAAGAGTTCGCTGGTGAACTCACGCAGGGTGAAGGTTTCAATGAGCTGGCTCTGCTTGGGCACGACGCGCCACGGCAGACTCGCATTCCAGGCCGGCTTGGCTTCCACCTTGGACAGACCGATTGCCTCGACTGCGCCGGTGAAGGGCTCAAATACGTTGCTGATGCGGAGTGGCACGGTGGTTTCGGAGCCCGCCGCTACCGAGAACTTGAGTGG
Source organism: Symbiobacteriaceae bacterium (assembly GCA_029239785.1). GTDB lineage: Bacteria > Bacillota > Sulfobacillia > Symbiobacteriales > Symbiobacteriaceae > JARBUG01. The sequence goes on from JARBUG010000002.1 coordinate 32,083, forward strand.
TTGTGTTCCAATTGCGCCGGGTTGCAGGGAAACGCCCAGCGAATAGCGCGGGGTCGTGTTTTCGGGGGTGCCGTCGGGCAGAGCCACAACGACCACCTCCCACGAGCCGGGCGCCGGTTCACGGGTCTGGAACAGTGTCGTGACCGCGTCGGCCGCCACGCCGATTTTCCCGGCATGGACAATCTGGCCATCGGGGCGGAAGACATGTACCTGCACCGTACCCTTCTCGCCGGGTGGTGCGAGTGCGGCGACCTGCGCCGTGACGTTGAAGCTGCGGGCATTGGCCGGCACCTGGAAGAAGTAGCGCTGGTAGCGGCCCACTTCGAGGGCGGTGGCGTTGGTGTACTGGTATCCGTTCGCCTGGTTCAGTTCGTAGGGGCGGACCTGCGTAACTGGCAGCCGCAGAATGGGGCCGTAGCGGTCCTGCTGGGTTACCGTAAGGAAGGTGCTGTACACACCCGGCTGGGTTTGTGGATCGATCTGCAGCGGCAGTGACCGCTTTACGGCCGGCGGCAGCAGCATGGATGAAAGCGCCGGCCGCACCCAGGGTGATAGGCTGAGAACCGTGACCCGGGCCGCCTGGTTGTCGGTGTTGGTCAGGTAGAAAGCGCTGGAGCCCGGCGTATAGGACCGGGCCAGCACGCCCCCGTTGCCTTCGGCGGTGCCCGCCTCCAGGGTTCTGCGCTCGCCGATCTGACGGAGGTGGTTGAAGGACGCCGCAAGCTGCACCAGGCCCTGGCCCTGCTCATAAACGTCGAACCCGGGTACCCGCTGGGCGCCCATTTCGAGCGCCTGTTTCACGCTCGCCCAATCGTACCGGGTGCCAGCCTGGCGCCCCGCTTCCATGAGCAGCGCCGCTGCCCCGCTGATGTGCGGCGTCGCAACGCTGGTGCCCGTCGCCGTCCTATAGCCGGCCGCATCACGCCAGAGCGGGGACGGGGCCGGGCTTCCGGCCGGGGCCACCACACTGGGGAGATAGGTGCCGTCAGAGCGCGGCCCCATGCCCGAGAAGAACCAAACGCTCCCGTGGGGCACCACCCAGCCATAGTCTCGCTGCCACATTTCCGGCGAGAAATAGCCGCCTGCGGCCAGCACAGAGGCCGAATTGCCCACCGTAAGCCCGCTGGACAGGCCCGGCCCGCTGTTCCCGGCGGCAAGCACGATCAGAACGCCGTACTCGGAGGCAATCCGGTCGAGCCAATTGGAGGCGCCAGAGTCAAAGACTTTGGCAGCTCCGGACGCCAGGTCGCCAATGCTGACGTTAATGACGGATGCCCCGTGCGATGCGGCGTACTGAATCGCATCTTTGATATGAAACCAGTCACCGCTGGTGGTCGATTTGAGTACTTTGAGCGCCATGATCTGCACGCCCGGAGCCACACCCTGGTAACCCGCGGGCGAATAGCCGCCCAGCACACCGCTGACCCACGTGCCGTGCCCATGGCTGTCGAAGCCGATTTGAACGGACATGCCCGCCGGGTCGAGGTCGGCCACGACCATGTTCAGACGCCGCTCGGCCAGTTGTCCCTGCCGGTACTGGCCCAGGCTTACGTAGCCCGGTTGCTCCCGGAAGACCCGCAGCGGCTGTTCATCGCGAAAGCTGCCGTCGCGGTTGGTGTCAATGTAGGCAGTGTCATACCGGCCCGGTGTCGTTGCATCGACCAGCAGTACGCCGAAACGGTCGGTCTTCTGGCCGTTTCGGTCAAGGTCTTGGTTGATGTAGCCAAGCACCAGGTTTTCTTCCAGGTAGCCGAACTTGGCTGCCTGGCTGGCGGCGGGCCGGTCAGGCAGCCGGTACTGACCGCCCTCGGCGGCGGTAAACGTGCCACCCCAGGCCACGATCTGCCGGGTGCTGACGAAACCTTCGTTCGTATAGTCCTTCCAATCCACAACCTTGGGGCGCCCGTCGGCGGTCGTTTGCAGCGCCGGATGGCCGGGGTCAATGCCACTGTCAATGACAGCCACGGTCAGGTTGCGCCCGGTCACGCCATATTGGCGCTGGAACTCCCGCGCCCCAATCGGGGACAGATTGATCTCCATCGAGCGGCCGGCCTCTGTTGCGTTAGCCACCACACCGGCAGGTTCGGCCTGCGTGGTCGAATCAACACCGACAGCGCCGTTGATGCCGACGCCCGAGACCCCTGCGACCTCGGCCACCGACTGCGCTGCCGCAGGCGGTATGCGCGTCCGCACGAAGGTCTCCGCTTCGACGACAATCTCGCCGCCGGCGTCGTGAATGGCCTGCTTCAGCCTGGCCAGGTCCGATTCTTTGTCCAGTGTGATATCCACAGCGATGAGTTGTTCTTGTTCGGCCGGGTCGGCTTCCTGAATCATCTCCGAAATGATGGCCGGGACGGTGGCCGCTGGCGCCGTTTCCGCGAGCGGCACGGGGACAGGCTGGTAGCTTGTCCCGGGCGCCACGGCGGCCACAAATGCCACCAGCAGGCTCAGCCCGGTCGCTTTACGTTTGCTCATCGTCAACCGGTCACCTCTCTGCAACCACATAGGTAGCACGCCCGGTCGTGTCGGTAACCACGTGAATCCGGTCGCCAATCACCAGGCTAAGGAGGTCCGCCTTGGCGCCATCGCGCAGGATGGCTGCCTGCGGGTCCATACTGATCGTCACGATTTGCCCTTCTGCCTCCACGTGAATGACGGACTGCGTCGGGTTAACGCCGACCAACTTCCCGCTCAGAGAGGCCGATACAGCGTCAAGCACCCGCACCTGTTCGGCCATCTGGTCAAGAACCAGATAGGCCACCTTCGCGCCGTTGACCTGACTGAGGCTGGCCGGCTTTCCGTTCAGGAAGACCAGCGCACCCGGCTGCAGGGGGTACGTGCGCGTACCATCTTTCAGCGTCACGGTGGCATTGGTGCGGTCGGTCTGCAGGTTCGTGCCGAATACATCCGTGAAACGGGCATCCACATACGTCGCCAAGCCATCGGACCCCAGCACAATCCAGACCTGATCAAGCGGCTTGATCAGGGCCGCGGCTGACGGGGCGCCGCCCCGGAAATACTCGGCCTGCGCGGCCATGGTAAAGGTACGCTCCTGGCCCAGTTCGTCGCGAACGACGCCCTGGCGAGTTTGTGGGTCAAACCGCGTCAAGGTGCCGGTCAGGTGAAACATTTGGCCCCGGCCGGAGATCAGGCGAAACAGCGCTGCACTGCCTTCGGCCCGGGTTACTGGTTGCTCGGGCCGGAACGCGCCATCTTCGAAGCCAGACATGAGCCCCGTGGCTCTGGCTACCTTCACGAAACCGCGCGCCCAGTCGGGAATGGCGGCATCGTCGGCGTAGCCGGTCGCTTCGAAGCGTTGCCCGCGTGCCTGGGCAGACAGACCGGCCAGGCGGACCAGAATGACGGCCATTTGCGCTCGGGTCAGTTGGTCCTCAGGCCCGAAGCTGCCATTGGGATACCCCTCTACAACGCCCAGCTCTGCCAGCGACTCGACGTACCCGTTGGCCCAGTGCCAAGTGGCAATGTCGGTAAAACGGGAAGGATACCGTGCGAGCAGTTGGGCGTCATCTTGAAATCCTTCACTGGCCACCAGCAGCTTGGCCAGCTGGGCACGCGTCAAAGGCCCCTCGGGGTCGAATTCACCTTGGTCGTTGCCGGCAACGATTCGTTTCGCCATAAGGGCAGAAACCATGGGAGCCGACCAGTGGCTCGCCATGTCAACAAGCAACCCCATCGCCGGTTGGGCTGCGGCAATGACCACCGCCGCAGCGCCAGCCAGTATCACCCAGCGCTTCTTCTGCTCCATGGTTTTCCACACCCTGGTCTACTTACGTCGAGCGGAATGTAACGGTACTGAATTCGTTGAAGCCCGGGCGTTTCCTGTGACAACTTGTGCTTAAGAATTAGGTATAGGAGGAAATAGTTTACCTTGGTATTTGACTCCCTCGACGGCCGAAAGGTTTCACGCAAATTGACTTGTCCTTGCCATACCCCTATACTCGTAGGGGGATTTTTCCTGTCTACCGGACAGGCAGGCTAGGAGGCCAGTGACAGTGAGGCGTATCCTTGCTAAGGTTTTTCGCAGTGGCTTGAGAGCGTTGGCCGCGATGCGTTCGCTCCTTCCTGCAGCGCGGGGCGCCCGCATTCTTACATACCACTCGGTCCGCCCCGACGGCCCTGGCTCCCGGAGCAGCTTCGTGCACCCGTCCGACTTTGCCGCACAAATGGCCTGGCTGGTGGGCGCGGGGTATGAAGTTGTCTCACTCGCTCGCCTGGCTGAACAGCTTGCGGCCGGACAGCCTGTGCCGGACCGGTGGGTCTGCATTACGTTTGATGACGGGTACGCTGATAACTATCAGCACGCCTTTCCGGTGCTTAAGCGGCATGGACTGCCAGCCACCGTTTTTCTGGTGACCGGCAGAATTGACCAGGACCCGCTCTTTCTTACCCAGGCGCAGATTGACGAGATGCTGGTGGGCGGAATTACGTTCGGTGCCCACACCGTCGACCACGTTTCGCTCAGCAGCCTGCCGCCGGAAGAGGCGCGCCGGCAGATATGGGGGTCGACGGAACAGCTCGTGCAGCTGACATCAGAACCGCCCTTGCACTTCTGTTACCCGTTTGGCCATTACAACGCCACCGTGGAGGGGTTCGTGCGCGACGCCGGGTTCCGTACCTGCTGTACCGAGCAGGCGGGCATCGTGGGCAGTGGGACCGACCCACTCCGGCTCGTGCGGGCGGGCATTTTGGGAACCGATTCTCTGCATGACTTTCAGTTGAAAGTACGCGGCGGTTACGATTGGTGGATCAATATCTACATGCGTCTGGAAGAGCGGCGCCGTCGCCGTCGAGGGGGCCAACCGGCATGAGTTTGACTGTTGAACGGCTGCCATCATTTGAAGCGGCGCACACGGTATGGAACCGCCTGCTGGTGGCTGATGGCCACGCCACCTTCTTCTCAACGCCCACTTGGCTGCAGACCTGGTGGGATCATCACCGGTCCGGCCGGGAACTGCTGCTGTTGGTGGTGCGTGAAGGCGCCGAACCCGTCGGGTTTGCGCCTCTGATGACCGAGCCCGTCACGGGCGGGCGGGCGGTGCTTTTCCTGGGGTCCGGCCTGTCGGATTATGCCGACGTGCTGGTAGACGAGTCCCGGGCCGGGCGACGGGACACGGTTTACGCGCTCCTCGATTACTTGGGGACCCAGTTCCGGGGCGCCCTGTTTGACTTTCAGCAGATTCCCTCGCACAGCCCCACGCTGGGCTTCATGCAGGAGTGGCTCCGGGAACGGAGTTTAGCCGGTGTGACTGCTGTCCAGGATGTCTGCCCGGTCATTCGCCTACCCGAGACGCCTGAGGAATACCATAAAGAGCTCAGGAAGAGCTTTCTGGCCGACATCCGGCGCGGCGAACGCCGCCTGCGGGAGCGGGGCGAAGTGGTGATTACCGACCACATCACCCCGGCAGATGGCGACTGGACAGGCCTGCGCGATCAAATGTCGGAGCTGCAGAGCCAGCGCATGCGCACCAAGGGCGAAATCCCCATGTGGCAGGGCCCCCTGGGGGCGTTCGTCAAAGATGTGCTCGCCGCCACCGACGCCACCGGGCAGCTGCGCCTGACCGGCGTCTATCTTGATGGAAAGCTGATCGCCTACGAACTCTGCTTTCTGCACAAAACCACGATTTTCGCCTGGAGCCGGGCGTTTGACGAGGAGCACCGCAACACCGGGCCGGGCAAAATCGCCCTCCTTCACCTCCTGGAAACGGGGATTGGCCAGGGGTACCGGCTGTTTGATCTGCTGCGGGGCGAGGAGCCCTACAAGGAGCTCTGGACCAACGGGCAGATTCAGAACATGCGGCTGACATTCGTGGTGCGGCCATCGCTGGGCGCCCTGGTGGCGTACAAGTACCGCACTTCGTGGAAAGAGCAGCTGCGTAAGCTGGCGGTACTACGGCGGCTGAACCGGTTGGTCAAGTCCCTGCGGGGAGGGTAGTCGGTATGGGAATGCTGACGCGCTGGCGGGAGTACGCCCGCCAGTATGGCACACTCGGGTTGATGCAGCGTGTGGGCGCCCGCCTGGTGCGGCCGGTTTGGGAGCGCTCCCACATGCATTTGCTGGTGCTGGAGGCTGCGCCGCGTTTGGTGGAACCCCGTACGCCTGTGCGAGTGGACGTGCTGCGGGCGGGAAATCCACAGGCTGCGGGTTTGGTTGGTAATGACTGGTCGGTGCGCTGGGCGAATGGGGATATCTGCTATGGTGCCTGGCGTGAAGGCAACCTGGTTCACCATTCATGGGTGACACGGGCGGATTCGTACATTGCGGAGATTCGGGTCTGGGTCAGGCCCGGCAGCGATGAGGCGTACATCTACGACTGCTTCACCGATGGCTCCTGCAGGGGCCTGGGCATCTTCCCGGCGGTTTTATCCACAGTGGGTGGCATGCTGTTCGACCGGGGCGTCAGGCGTGTCTGGATTGCCGTGGAGGCAGAGAACTTGTCCTCCCGCAAGGCGATTGAACGGGCGGGCTTCCGTCTGGCGTGCACGGTAATGTACCGACGGTTTGGCGGCTGGGTTCGCAAGGAAGTGCGGGGCGAGGCGGGGATGCCGCCCTGCCCGTTGGGTTAGGTATGCGTGTGCCGGGCGCCCTCAGGGGGGCGCCCGGCGCTTCTTTTGCCCCCCGTCTGCTCATAAGGTAGGGCCGGGGGTGACCGCGGTGGCGGATGAGATCATCTATTTCATCAGCGATACACACCTGGGGGACGGCACCGGGGCGGACCGCTTCCGCTTCCCGGCGCAGCTGATGGGCCTGCTGGCCCGGATCGAGGCTGAGCCCCGGGCCCACCTTGTTCTGCTTGGCGACTTCATGGAACTGTGGGCAACCGGCCTGGAAGGCTGCCTCGTTCGTCATGCCGCGACTTTCGGCCGGCTGGGGGCAATCGCCAACACCCACCCGGTCACCTATGTAGTGGGCAACCACGACTGCCTGCCGTGGTATTACTTCATCGACCAGGGCGCCGGGCGGATTCGGGTGGCCGAGCGCTTCACAGCGGCCCGGGGCGGGCTGGTGGCACTCCACGGCCACCAGTTCGACCCGTTCAACAAAGTGAAGATTACCGAGGGCCACGTAAAGGTGCCCTGGATTCGCCGCCTGGTGCAGGCCATGGGCTTTCTGGGCCGCGTGGGCGGCCAGGAGACCGGCGACCTGCTGGCCGATGCCGGCGGGGCTCTGGAGCAGGCGGCATCGGCCCTGGAGACACTGTTGCCCGCCTGGGATGAGGACTCCCGCAAATCGCTGCGGGGGCTCCTGCGCGGGACTGTGGATATCCTGTCACGGGAGTCCCCGGGCGAACGGGGGTATCCACCGGGGGAGCGCACCTACCAGGAGGCAGCTCTGGGCCTCATGCGCAGCGGGGCACGCATCGTGGTGATGGGGCACACGCATCATCCCATGATGCGGCGTTACGGGAACCGCACATACGTGAACACCGGGTCGTGGGTCTCGGACAAATATCCCCCGACCTATGCCCGTTATGCCGGGGGCCAGATCCAACTGCTGGAGGCTAATACCCACCAGCCCTACAGCCCGCCCGAGGGGGAGCAACAATGAGAACCGCCGCCAGTGCCTGGCGGCGGTTCTTTTATGCCTAGTGGCCCAGCTTGGCCCGGAGCAACTCCACAGCCTTTTCGAGCTGCACGTCTGCTGCGGTGTTCCCCTTGCTCTTGGACGCCACTTCCTTGTTGAGGGCCTTCACAAACTCCTCGCCCACATAGTCAGGCGGCAGGTTCCGGTTGTGAGCGAACGTGTTGATCGCCTCCACGGTGTTCATGCCGAGGAAGCCGGTGGTCTCCACTGTGTAACCAAGGTCCTGGAGCCGGTACTGCAGACGCAGCACGTCCAGGCCAGCGGAACTGGGGTAGAGGGGCCGGTCCAATTCCAGGGGTCCAACCCGTTCCGCGTCGGGCACAGGCTTTTCCACAACGTAGTCAGGAGTAAGGCCAATGCCGTGCACGTGGCGTTCCTTCGGCGTGAGGTATTCGGCCACCGTCACCTTCATGCCGCCGCCGGCCGTGAGGGTCAGGATTTGCTGTACGGTGCCCTTGCCGTAGGTGGTGGTGCCCACTAACGGTGCGGCGCCGTGGTCCTGAATGGCACCGGCGAGAATCTCCGCCGCCGAGGCGCTGCCGCCATCCACCAGAACAACGGTGGGCAGATTGATAAGCCGCCCCGAACTGGTCACGCTCTGCTGACCAGCCTGGCCAACCTCAATTACAACCGTTTCACCCTTCGGCACAAACGCACTGGCAATATCCACGCCGGCCGACAGGTAACCGCCACCATTCTGGCGGATATCCAGAATCAGGCCCTTGGCGCCTTCCTGCTTAAGCGATTCGACCGCCTGGTAGAAGAGTCGAACCGAATCGTCACCAAAACTGTTTAGTTGCAGATACCCGACGCCATTTTCGAGCATTTTGCTCTCGACCTCAGGAATGCTGATATTCTCACGCACCAGCGTAATCGTGAAGGTCAGACGCTGCGAGGGCCGTTCGATCTTCAGCTTTACGCTTGTGCCGGCTGCGCCCCTAATTTTGGAGACCGCTACGTCGGAACCCACCCCGACCATCGATTCGCCGTCGACCTCCAGAATGCGGTCGCCGGTGAGCAATCCTGCCCGAAATGCCGGGCTCCCCTTGATCGGAGAGGTGATCGTGATGTAATCGCCGTCCTGCTCCAGGTAGGCGCCGATGCCACTGAACTGCCCGTTGAGGCTGTTCAGGAAATCGGTATACTCACTCGCCGTGTAGTAGTTTGTGTGCGGGTCTCCAAGTGCTTCAAGACCGCCTTTGATGGCGCCTGCCGTGAACTTGTCCAGGTCGGCGCCGTCCTTGTGATAGGCCGCAACCACCTGATAGACGGTTCGGATGCGCTCGAGCATCTCGTCGACGCCGGTCGCTGCAGACGCCGCACCCAGGGAGACCGTCAGGCTAAGCACTACGATGGTCATTACCGCAAGGAGCTTTTTCTTACTTAGGTTCACTATAGCTTTGCCTCCTACTTATGAACGGGGGCAAAAGCCCCCGTTCTATGTACCACCCTATGTTACTTAGACGCAGCGGTGAGTGAATCCGCTTCCGAGAAGGCCACATCCGGGGTCTGTCCCCGCACCAGGATGACGTTGACAAAGTGCGCAGCCTGCCGTTCGGACCAGAGGCCACGCTCGAATACCAGACTGCCTCCGACCAGCGGCACACTGACCACGAGTTTCTCAACCTGTGTGGCCGCATCCATGACATGGAGCAGTCCATCGCCGGCTTCGAAGTGAATTCTCGTCCCACCGTAGCGCTTGGCAACAGTGTAGAGCTTTTCTGCATCAGCACGCTTGAGGCGGGCCGCAACCTGGCCAAAAGGAACAACCTGGATAATGCCTTCCTTCAGCTTCTTGTCTTCCCAGACCCGGTAATACCGGACTCCTTCCCGCATCCACGTGAAGAAGCAGAAGCTGGCTGGATCAAGTCCCTGTTTCGTGAGCCGTTGCCGGGCTTCCTCTAGCGACTGAACAGTAAAAAGTTGGTCCGATTCGGCGTAGTGTCCTACTTCCTGAGTGTCAATCTTCCTCAGTGAGCGGCGCAACGTTGCACGCCCCCCTCTCGCATGAATTTTCTAAAGGCCGAACGTTTCCAAGTGCTATTATCCCATAAATATGGATGAAAAGTAAACTATCTAGCCATATCTTGCATTTGATGTCCGTTGAAATGCCTGGATTATCGCAATATACCGCTGCCTGGGTGATGTTTCCGCTAACGAGAAATGATGTTCCTTGACGTTCGAACCAGCAGAGTGGATAATCTTCAGTGCTACGACAAGACTGGCTGCACGCTACGGTGCCGCTGAGGAGGAGAAACATTGCATATGAACAAAAGGCTTTCCACGATGATGTGTGCTCTGCTGGTTCTTGCTATGGCACTGGCCGGCTGCGGTGCCAAGAAGGAAGCCAGCCCCGAACTGACCCCCGAGAAGGCGCGGGAAATGGCCTCGGAGAGCCTGAACCTGGTGCAGAAGGGGCAGTATGACGAAGCCAATAAGGCGCTCGAACAGATTGTTAAGGTAGAGCAAGGGGACGCGAAGAACTTCCTCCTGCTTGGCATTACCCGGTTCCAGAAGCAGGACTATCACGGTGCGCACGAGGCATACGACAAGGCCATCGCCCTGGATGCCAAGATGGTCGAAGCGTACCAGGGCAAGGCCAACGTCTTCCGGAACCAGAAGAACCTGAAGGATGCCGAGGTCTGGTACCGCAAGGCCTGGCAGGTTCAGCCTCAGTATTTTGAAGCGTATACCGAGCTGGCCCTTCAGTTGAAGCTGGCCAACCGGATTCCCGAGGCCGTAGCTGTTATGCAGGAGGCTGTGACCAACAACCCGAACATGCCCCAGGCGTTCGCCGTGCTTGGCTTCTACCAGGTGGAGAACGGCCAGAAGGACGAGGCCCGCAAGAGCTTTGAAGCGGCCCTGAAGCTGGACCCCAACCACAAGGACGCCAAGGCCGGCCTGGACTCGCTGAAGTAGCAGCCAATAAACGACGGGAGAGGATGTTTCCTCTCCCGTTTTTCCTTTGCACCTTAGGGTCTCGACAGATGGAGGATACGGACAACCACGGTGCTTAGTTCGGCCCGTGTCAATCCCTGTTCAGGCCGGTACGAGAAGGTGCCGTCTGCTTCCTGGAAGCCGTTGACGAACCCGGCAGCCTCAAGCGCTTCAATGTCGGGCCGCGCCCAATGGCCGGCCGTATCGGTGAACCGAGTCCTAAACCCGCCCGGGGCCGGTGCAATGCCGTATGCATTCACCAGAATGCGCGCTTCCTGTCCACGGGTAATGTTGAGTTCGGGCCGGAACGTATAGGTCCCGTCGCTCTCCAAGAAGCCGTTAATGACCGCCCGTTCCTCCAGTGCCATAATAGCGTTCCTGGCCCAGTGGGCGGCAATGTCCACAAACTTGGTCTGGAAGCCGGCACTCGGCCCGGAAAGGCCCAGCGTGCGGGCGATAATGGCACTGGTCTCGGCACGGGTCACCAGGTTGTCGGGGCGGAAGAGCAGGTCAGGGTAGCCGCCGATATGCCTGTGATAAAGCATGGTTTCCACGTTTGCCTTCGCCCAGTGCCCGAGCAGGTCGGGCAGCGTGTTGACCGGCACCAGTGCGGCTACCGTGTATTTGGCGCCGCCGCTTTCCTCCACGTCCACGAGAATCCGGCCGAACTGGTTATCGTCGCTAAAACCGCTCGGGGCGCCGGCGTTCCAGTTTGCGGTGTGGGTCCCCGCGTTGCGGGACGCCTTTGCCAGAATCACTTCGCCGAGCCCTTCGGACTCGCGTAGCACCGTCGCCGTGATGGTGGCTCTTTGGGCCAGGGTTACGTTCAGAGTGCCTGCAAACCCTGTCCTGGCCCCTCTCAGGGGATTCGGAGACCACTGAATGGCGCCCGGGCCGATCTGCGGGTTGGGTACGCTCTCCAACGCGACTGCCGGCTGCGTAGTTCCCACGAGGACCAGGCGATTTCCCACATTCACAGGCAGCCCGGACCGCATGGGGTTAGCCTGCCAGGCAAAGGCACCGTCGACTTCACGTACGGCAAAGAGGTGAATGGGGCCGCCCGGCACCCAGGCGCCGGCGTAAATATGCCCATCACCGTAAGCCAGGGCGACCTTTGAGGCACTGTCCGTTTCGTACAGATACATGCGTCGCCACAGGGCGGCGCCAGACGCCAGATCAAGGGCCATAAGGTGTGCGAACGGGCCGGCTACATACAGAACCGAACCTTTGACCAGGAAACTCCGTCCGCTGACAGGGGCCGAACGCCACATAATGGCGCCTGTGTTCACGTTGACGGCGATCACGAGGCCGTTCGCCCCAGTGATCACCAGGTTTCCTGCAACGACAACCGGCCGCTCTGCCTGGCCTGTCCCAGGGTCATCAAACGTTGTCAGCCAACGGCGGGTCAGCTTTGAATCCCCCAGTTCGTACAGGGCCGGCTGGCCGTACCGGTCCACGGCTACAACTCGGTTGGCACCGGCCGGGGCAAGCACATACGGCCCCTGCGAGCCTACTTCCGTTCCCCCGAGGAAGTTTCCGTTGTGGTTGAAGACCAGCAGTGCCTGATCAAGTGCGGCGAAAATGAACTCCCCGAGCACCACAGTGTTGCTGACAGGCTCAGCTTCTGTAAGCGGGTTAATCCCGAGGATCAACCGTTCGGCAAACGTTGAGCCGTTATCGTTGATAATGGACAGGCCTTCGTCTTTTCTATAGGCATAGACGGTACTCCCGACTACCGTCAGGCGGTTCCGGAGATGCGTAGTCGCGGTTGCCCATCGCACCTGACCCGTTGCCGGATCGAGGGCCACAATCTTTCCTGCGTCAGTGACACCATACAGGCTGGTCGCACCCATTACCGCGTTGGCCAGGTCCACCGCAGCGGTCCAGCCGACTTGTAACGGCGATCGGGGACCGGTCGTAGCCATCTCCATGTCCTTATCCCCCTTCAAAGTGCTATCTCCCTATTCTTTGATACGGGTTACGAACAACCGCGGTTTGAACTGCTGGCAGCGAAAATAAAGAGAACCCCAAGGCCGTCTAACCGGCCTTGGGGTTCTCTGTTGAAACAAGTTACTCGAGGTTGATCGTCTGGGCATTCGACATCGGGCCGGGGGCGACCGAGTTCTGAATGACCACACGGATCGACTTGGGTCCATTACCGCCCAGTTCACTTCTGAGCAGGTAGCCGACCATGGTCGTCTGGTTCGGCTGGATGGTGTTAACGGCGCTGCCACCGGCTGCTGATCCGTACAGATTGACCTGGAACCCGTTGACGTACACGGTGATCGTCTGCGCCGAATTGCGGGCTTCCACGGTGATAACCAGCCGGGAGGCAGTCTCGCCAGCACTCAGGGTCGTGTCAAGGCCCAGGGCGTCGGTGGCGAACACGATCGGAGCAGTAGGCGGCCGGTCCGTCATGATCGTCAGCGAGCCGGTCATGCCAGACTTGGCGGATGTGACAGTGATCGTCGTGGCACCGCCGACTGCGTGTACCTTCGAGGCGACCTGCAGAACCGCCTTGCCGTTGTTGGTGCTGATGGACAGCGGACCATTTACGTCGAGGTAAGCGTTCGTGCTGAGCGTCACGTTGAAGGTATCCAGAGCGTCGACAGCCACGGGGTTGCCGGCAGCATCCTGCAGGGTTGCTTCAACAACCGTCGACTCAACACTCTGCGACGACAGGCCGGTCCGGGTGGAGGTCACACGGAGCTGCGTCGGGTTGCCGGCCGTGGTCGAAATGGTGCCCGTCTCAACGGGAAGTTGCGCGTTGCCGTAGTACACCACCGGCGTGATGGTGACCGTCTCGGCCTTGGAGTTGTAATACGTGAAGGTGGCAATGCCGTTTGCAAACGGAGCGCTGCCGTGCGTCGTGCCATTACCGGAGAAGTTGATGAGCCCGTACAGGTTCTGATTGCTAATGGTCGTGGTGTTGCCACTGCTGCCAGACAGCATCACGCCCGCTGCGGAGAGCGTGGTACCCGTGCTCATGCCGGTCAGTACGTGGCCGAAATTGTCCAGAAGCTTGACACGGAACGTGGTCGAGGTGCCCGCCTTGGCAGACGGAATCGACTCGACCCGCACCTTGGTGGGAGCGCCCGGAATGAATGTCGATAGACTGACCGGGGTTACCGGCACACCAGCTGTACCGCTGATGGTGACGGACCCGGGCTGCATGTTGGCACGGATATACACGTAGTTGCCAGTGTACAGGTACGTGCTGCTCAGGGTGACAACATCGTTCCGGCTCAGAGTCAGCGAAACCGGAATGGCCTGCGTGACAGGGTTGCCGTAGGCATCCTGCACTTCACCGTACAATTGAATGTAGCTCAGGCCGTTGTCAGCCGACATCTCATCGCTGGACACCTTCAGAGCCACCCGGGCAGGGGAACCGGCCGTGTACTGAATCGCCTGCGAAGCATCGCTGGTAAGGCCGTCGCTGCTCACCGTTAGCCGGACAACACCTGCCGTCGTGTCGGTCACGGTAAAGGTGGCTACACCACTCTCAGTGATGCCGGTGCCGGTAACCACCGCCGTCGGGCTGTTCGGGGTCACACGGATCATCCGGTTGTTGGCCCCGGTAACGGTGTAGCCCTGGGAATCCTGGACCAACACCCGCACCTGCACCGTGCTGCCAACAGCCACGGCACCGGCAGAGACGCTGGCAGACAGCTTGTTGGGTACACCGGTGATCCGAGACGTGATTTCAACGAGGTTGGAAAGGTTCATCCCCTGGACGGAGGCCCGGAAACTATCGGTACCAGGATACACCGTCGACGTAAGGGTCAGATCCGCAACGCCGCCAACAGTAGGCACCGCAACCGTAGCCGGCATGCTGGTGGCATTCTGTGAAGTAATGCGCTGGAAGGTGACCGTACCAGAAGCAGTGGGCACAGGGTTGTCGTTGGCGTCAACGATCTCTGCACGCAGCTTGACCGTGCTGGTCGCATCAGCCGCAATGACGGCCGTGGGCACAACGGAGAGTTTAAGCCCAATGGCCGTGCCAGCCACGAACTTGCCAGAACCGGTGCCGGTGGACAGGCTGGCGGAGGTCGCTGTGAAGTTGAACGTACCGGCCTTGGTATGCTTGATCCTGTAGGTGGCTACACCAGATACCGTCGTCACCGTCACAGCCGGGGGCGAGTTGACACCTTCGGAATTGGTGGCCGTCAGGGTAATGGCGACACCATGGTCCTGGGTGCGCACAACACCGTTGGCGTCCTGGATCTCGGCGTACACGACCATTTCGGAGACGCCGTCAGCCTTGGTCTCCACGACGCCGGGCCGAATGGCTACCTTGGCAGCGGCACCCGAAACACGAGTCTGCACCACCACAGGTTCTACCGGGAAAGCGGCAGTGCCGTTGATCACGACGTCACCGGGGTTGCCAGCCGTAAAGATCACTTCACCCTTGCTGGTGCCCGGCATAATGCTGATGTTCGTGTTGGACAGCATGGCACCGGTGGTGCTGGCAAAGTACAGGGAGACCACCTGAGCCGTGCCGATCGTGTTTACGATCTCGTAGCCTTCGTTGTCCAGCAGCGTGGCCGTAACCGAAGCCCGGCTGTTCACTGCCGAAGCAATGGGATTTGGGTTGGCGCTCAGCCGAATCTTGGCAGGCACCGGTGCGTAGGTCGAGAGATCGGCAAACCCGGGGGTCAAGGGAAGATCAGTAGCCGCCGCCGTGATGCGGAAGTTGCCGATTCCGGAGGAAGGCGTGAAAATCGTAGTCGCCTCGCCGTTTACCGTCCGGAGATTGAGAACGCTCAGGGTACCCTTGGTGCTGTCGCTAAGGAGGAACTGCACCGGGGAATCGATGGCGACCGTGGTTCCGTTGACGTCCTTGAGCGTGGCCTTCACGGTGATCGTGCTGCGCCCGTTGGCCGGCACCGAGTTCCGGCTGGCCGACACAACAATGCTGGTCGCTTCGCCCGAAACCGAAACGTTAACGGCCTGCTTAATGGGGCCGTACGAAGCAACGGCCGTGCCGGTGCCCGGCGTGGTGGCGACGAACTCGCCTCCGGCACCCATAATGCCGATCTTACCGGTGGAGGTCCAGGTGACAGGCACGTCGATCTGCTTGCCGTCGATGGTGATCGCCTTGGCCGTGAAGATCTGGGTTTTGCTTTTCTGGATGGCAACCGAAGGACCAGGCTGCACCTCCAGGCGCCCGACCACCTGGACACCGGTCGTAGCGACCAGGTCGCCAGCCGTTACCTTAATGGTGGGAGCGGTTCCGGCAGCAGCGGTAAACTTGCCATCGGCAGCGATCGAGCCGCTGCCTTCGACGGACCACCGGACCGGCCCCGTAAAGGCGGTGCCGTCAGAGCGCTTCACGGTGAAGTTCACCGTACCGCCCACAGCAACGATCGGGTTCGCGGGGTCAACCATCAGTCCGGTCGCCGCCGTGATCGTGGCCCGGGCGGTAAGGGCGCCCAGTTTGGCGGTTACCACCACGTTGCCGGCTCCGGCAACGGTCACCTTGCCGTCCTGGGTCACGGTCGCTGCGCCGGATTCAACGGCCCACACAGCACCGGTGACCTCCTGGGTGCCGCTGACAACCTTCAGCGACACAGTGTCGCCAGGCTTGGCGCTCGCCGTGGCCGGGGTAATGGCGATGTTGGAGAGTACCTTGTAGGTACGAGTTGACTTCAGTTCGCCAATGGCAGCCTCGACGGTTACATCGCCACCCTGCGTGGTCAGAGACCCGCCAGCCGTCAGCGAAGCGCTGCCGCTGACAACTCGCCACTGTGCGTCGAGCCCGGGAAGGCTCCGGTCATAGGCATCCTTGCCACTGGCAGTCAACTGCGTGGTCCCGAGCGGCAACTGTTCTGCAGTCGGCGCAATTTGAACCGTATACGCCTTCTTGAACAACTTCTGCGAAAGGGTCATGTCGTACTCCTTGTGCTTGGCCTTGAAGACTGCGTTGGCCAGCAGCACAGCGACTTCGCCACGAACCATTTCGCCGTTCAGGTCCCACTTGAGGTCCTCAAGCAGGCCCATGTCCTTGGCCAGGAGCACATAGCCCTGGGGATAGGAAAGGGTGCCATTCTCATAACCCAGCGCCCGCAGCGTCATAACGACCGCCTGCGGATAGGTCACAGGGGAAGAAGGCCAGAATTCGGTGGTGGACATGCCACGGACAATGCCCATTTGTTCGGCGAGCATGACCTCGCCAAAGAACCAGTCCGTGGTCTTCACGTCGTTGAACTTGGGCGTAAAGCCCTTCTTGGTGTGATCGGTCCACTTCAGGGCGCGAATCAGAAACGCAGCCATTTGGGCCCGGGTCACCTTGTCTCCCGGCGAGTAGGTGGTCGGCGAGGTCCCTCCTACTACACCGATGTCATATAGTGCGGCCACGGGCTTTTCATAGGCAGTGCCGCGAACATCCGTGAGCGGAACCTGGGCCGCAGTAACCCCGAGCACGGTTCCCGGGATCATTGTCAGAATGAGAGCCAGTGTGAGAAGGCCTGCTACCCAGCGACTCTTCCTCATCCGGTTACCTCCTTGCATGTTTCCGACCTGGGACCACAATACATGTAGATTGACGAAAGATCCCTTGCCAAAGTTTCCTTGCATCTAAATTATAGTCGATGTCGTTTCCGTTATGTACACCTTTTTGCTGAGGTTACCAGCGGGTAATAGCTGGAAAAGGAAAGAGACCGGGCCGAAGCCCGGTCTCTCTTGGTACGCTTGGGAGTTAGGGAGCAACGATCGCCTGGGCGAACAGCAGCGTGCCGCCGTTCACGGTGACGCCGTCAGCAGCGAAGGTCACGGAGTAGACCTTAACGTGCGTGTTGGCACCAACGCTACCCTGCCACACGCCGTTGCCGACGTGGGTCAGAGCGGTAGCGGAGTCAGCAACAGCATCAGCGGTAGCGGCGCCGGCGAGGTAGACCCGCAGGTTCGTCACGCTGGTGTTGGCCGGGGTGATGGCGTTGCCGTTAGCATCCCGCAGGATGAAGTAGACAGTGCCGGCGGCCTGGCTGTTGGTAGAAGCGGTGCTGCTCGGGGCGTTGGACTTGAAGTCGACCGTCACGTTGGCGATCGTCAGGCCCGTGGTGACACCCTCGACGGAGGGCTTAATCACGATGCTGCCGGCGATCGTGCCAGCCTTGACCTGGATCTGAGCAACGCCGTTCACGATCGGAGCGGAGGTGCCCAGCAGGGTGGCGCCGGCGCTGTTGGAGACGACTTCGAACTTCATGGTGCCGGTGTAGGAGCTAACGGTGTTGCCGGTGGCGCCGTCAGCAACCTTGAAGTTCAGGATCTGGACGGAGCTGCCGTCAGCGTTCATGGCAGCCGGGGTAGCGACGACGTGGGTGGCGGTGCCGGCGTTGACCGTCAGGGCGATGCCGGTGAACTCAACCACGGTCGGGGTAGCAGTCTGGTAAGCCTTGAAGGTGTAGTTACCAGCAACGCTCAGGCCGCTGACCGGCACGCTGATGACACCGTAGGACAGGGTGGCGCCAGCGTTGTTGATGGTCGGGGTGCCGGGGTTGGTGCCAGTCGTGGCAACGGCGAAGTTGGCCGGAATGGCAGCCAGGTTGGTCTTCAGGTTGCCGAGGCCGTCGTACACGCCGACCTTGAGGGTGGTGGTGCCACCAGCGGTGACAGCAGCCGGGACCTCAAACAGGCCGAGCTTGTAGGCCGGACCAGCGACGTAGGTGCTGATCTGGGCGGCGGTGACAGGGATGTCAGCCTTCACAACAGCGTTGGCGGCGTCCTTGATCGTCACCTTGCCGTCGGCGTCGGAGATGGCGATGGTCTCAGCAATACCGCGAGCGGTAAAGGTGACATCATCGTTGCCAGCGGCGAAGCCGGTCAGCCACTTGTTGTTGGTAGCGTCGGAGTAGGCGATGCCGTTAGCCAGGTAGGAAACCTCGACCCACTGGCCAGCAGGCAGGGTGACCGGGTTGCCGAACTCGTCGGTGATGTCGACGGTCACAGCGACCTGGGTGGCGGACTCAACGTTGGTCTGAGGAGCCTTGATGGCAGCCTTCGCAGCAGCGGCGGCGACCACGGTGCTGGCATCGTAGGCGGCTTCCTTGTCAACGCCGGCGATGTTGGCAGCAGCCTTGAAGGTGTAGGTCGCAGCAGCCTCGTTCAGGGTGACCGAGAACTTGGCAATACCGTTGACGGTGGTAGCCGTCAGGGTGTTAACCACGGTGGTGCCCTTCTTGACGGTCATGGTGACAGCGCGGCCGTTGTCGGTGGAGACGAAGCGGCCAGAGGCGTCAACAACCTTGAAGCTGATGTCCTTGGAGGTACCAGCAACAGAGTTCGCGAACGCCTGGTTGCCAGCGGCGACAGCGTCGGCATCAGCGGCGACCACGATGTTGGCCGGCAGGCCGACGATCTGGGTAGCCACGAGGACGTTGGCGGCGGAAGCGTGAACGTTGAGCTTGGAACCAGCCGCAGCATCCTTCACGGCCTCAACGGTGAACTCGTCCTCGGCAGCGCCGGAGTCAGAGATGCCGGAGGTGATGGTCAGGGTAGCGACACCGTCGACCGGGGTAACGGTCATGGTGCTGGGCAGCGTGGTGAAGCTGGTGCCAGCGGTCCGCTTGAAGGTGACAGCGTTGGTAGCGGTCGGAACCTTGTTGCCCCACTGGTCCTGAACCTCAACGGTCAGGGTGGCGGTCTGAGCGCCGTTGGCAACGAGGGTGTAAGGATCAGCAGCGTTGGTAGAAGCAACACCGTTGATCTTCAGGTTGCCGATGCGGTCGGCGGCGCCGGGGTTAACCTTGGCCGTGGAGACCTCAGGGGTAGCCAGCGTGCCGAAGGTGACGTCGCTGCCGGTGGCAGAGAACTCGTAGGTGCCAGCAGCGGTGACGTTGGCGAAAGTGGCCTCGGCGATACCAGCGGCGATAGCGACAACGCCGGGGGTCTCAGTGCCGGTGGCGACGTTCTTCATCTTGGCGGTGACGGTAGCCTGGCCGCCAGCGGTCGTGTAGGTGGTCTTCGTGGTGCCCAGAGCGTCCTGGAGGGCGTACTGGACCTTGAAGGTGCCGTTGGCAGCCATGTCGACCGGAGCCTTAACCAGCACGAGCTTGGTGGCGGAGCCAGCCAACTTGGTAGAGAAGGAGACCGGGGTGACGGTGTAACCAGCAGTGGTGGTGCCGCTGATGGTGACATCGCCAGGCACGCCAGCGAGGGTCAGGTTGATGGTGGAGTTCGGGGTGCTGGCACCAGCGGTGAAGACCAGCTGGGCGCCGGCAGGCAGAATGGCGGACGTGGTGTTGGTGTTGCTCAGGGCGATGGTAACACCGCCGGTCGGAGCGGGCAGCACAGCGTCAGCAGCGTCGACCAGCGAAGCGGTCAGCGTGACAGAGCCGGTGGCCTCGGTGACAGCGGTGTTCGGGGTCATGCTCAGCTTGACAGCGCTGATGGTCGGGGCAGCAGCCGTAACGGTCTGCAGGGCGCCGGTCAGCGTGCCGGAAGTGGCGGAAACGGTCTGGCTGGCAGCGGCGAAGGCGTTAGACTTCACAGTGAAGGTGGCCTTGCCGTTGACGGCCTTGACGCTGTCGTTGACGGTCGGGTTGGTGCCGTCAGCATCGACGAACGAGATGTTGGAGCCGACACCGAAGGTGACGTTAACGGTGGCGTCGCTGGTGCTGACGACAGAGCCAGCAGCGTCGACAACGTAGACGGTCAGGGTGCCGATGGACTTGTTGTTGGCGATCAGGCCCTCGGGAGCGACGACCTTCAGGCCGGTGGCGTCGCCGTACACGGCCACGTTAGCGGTGCCGGTCAGCTCGCCAACCTTGGCGGAAACGGTGACGGTGCCAGAAGCGGTGCCGGCGAACTCACCCGTGGTCGGGTTGATGACGCCGCCCTTGCTGGCGGTCCAGCTCACGTTGTCCAGAGCAACTTCGTTGCCAGCGGCGTCGAAGCCCTTGGCGGAGAAGGTGACAGCCTGGCCAACCTTGGCGGACTGGGCACCGGTAACCTCGATCTTAGCGACATCGCCAGCGACGACAGCGACGTCCAGGACGGCCGGGGTGGCTTCGCCCATGGAGACGGTGATCGTGCCGGTGGCGGGCATGGCGGCGGCGGTGAAGACGCCATCGGCGTAGGTGCCGATTTCGCCGGTGATCTCGACGTCGTAGTCGGCGTCTTCGATCGCGTTGCCGTTCTTGTCCTTAACGACGACATTCAGGGCGACCTCGGCGCCAGCCTTGACGAGCTGAGCCTCGAGGGTGGCCTCGATGGTGGCGGCGTTACCGACAGTGCGGGTAACGGTGAAGGATTCGGTGTCCATGTTGCCAGCCAGGTCAGAGGCGACGACGGTGACGTCGTAGTCCTTCAGCTCGGGCAGGTTCAGGTCGTAGGAGAAGGAGCCATCAGCAGCCAGGGTGACCATGGTGGAGCCAACCTTGACTTCGGTGGCGCCGGTGGCCTTACCGGTGATGGTGACCTTGCTGTCCATGGTGGTGGCAGCCGGCTTGGTGACGTTCAGCTCGGGAGCGGTCTGGTCGACGTACTTGGTGTAGAACGTCTCGCCAGCGCCGAGGTCGTAGTTGTAGAACGCCCGGTCGAACACGTAGAAGACCAGGCCACGGGTGGCGTTGTCGTTCACCATGGGAGCAAGGATAGCCTTGTCCTCAGCGGTGATCAGGCCCTTGTCGACGGCGACGTCGAGGTAGTTAGCCGGCCAAGCCTTGTTGGCATCAGCCTTGACACCGACGAACTTCATCAGGAAGGCGACGGCCTGAGCCGGGGTCAGCTTGGCGTCGGGAGCGAAGGTGCCATCAGGCATACCGATGGGGTCGCTGCCAGCCTTCTCGACGAGGGCGACGGCCATGGCGATGTTGCCGGAAGCCCAGTGGTTAGCGATATCCGGGAAAATGGTGCTGCCCTTCAGGAGCTTAGCGTCATCTTCCTTGCCAAAGGCCCGAACGATAACCGTAACGAGCTCCGCACGGGTAATCTCGCTGTTCAGGGCAAGATCACCATCGCGGCCCTGAAGCATACCCAGCTTCTGCATCCGGGTGCCGGCCATTTCGCCAGCAGCCGGGGTGTACGCGGCGAACGCCGAGCCCACCAGGGAGAGAACGAGGCTAGACGCCACGAGAGCGGACGTCAGCTTCTTCATCAGACCCATCTGCTTGGTTCCTCCTTCATAATAGGGGTTTCCTGTTGTAGGGGCCGGGGCCAATTAACCCTCCCCACGAGCGGTGATACATGGGGAAGAATTGAAAACTAGCTGCTGATAAGGTCCAGACCTAAAGCATCAGGCCGAACGGGGCCCTTGGTGCCTGCCTGATACCGGGTCTGTCGGGGTACTTAGTTTCGACAGGTTACTTTCAGTGTCCTGCCGATTGCCTCCCTTAGCAGTTCGGTACATTCTGGTGTGCTTGTGGGGGTAGACCCACCGTGTGCTGTCCAGTTTGTTCGGTCTGTAGCGAGGTCGTCCTAAGGTTTCGGTGGACGTTCAGCTTTTCCTGCTGCCGGCCCCGTGCCAGATCCTGCAAAACCCCTTGTGTCGCGCGTCCCGCAGGTTCCTGACGCTTTGTACTGACGAAGGTACCAAGCTATTTGTTCCCGACGAAAATGATTTTTTTCGTCCGGCCAAAAGAAAAACGCCGCCTCACTTGGCGACGCTTTCGTTCAGCGCAATACGGAGTATACCACAGGGTCCTGTTCGTAGCCGACTGACAATGGCCTGGCGGCGGGCTGAAACAATGGCGCCGCACGTGGCAAAGATTCTATGCGCTGGCAGTCGACTGCTCCTTTGGCGGCGTTCCGGGGCCGAGTACCCGTTTGACCAGGTCATGCTGGCGATTTAACCGGCAAGCCGTGGTGGGGAACAGCTCATCCTTGGGGTTTGGCACCTTGTAAGTTTCAATCACGCCTTCGGAGATTGCCTGGTTGACCAACTCGTAGGTTTTGCGGTCTACAATGTCGGAACCGGCCAGGACCCGCAGGAAGTACTTGAGCCCGACAAAGGGCTTGCCATACTCAGCCGTGTCCAAACGGCGAATCATCATTTCCATGTCGTACATGGCCGGCGGCAGGATTCCCAGCAAGGCCTCAATGGTCGTGAAGTAGTTGACGAAGGACATGACATCCTTACTCATGGTCTTTTCGACTGCCACCACATGTACATGCTTGCCGCGGGCCCGCAGCTTACGAATGACCTGAATCATGTCACGGTCACCGCAAACGAGAATGAAGATCTCAATGTCGGGCCGGTTGTACATGAGTTCCAGCGCATCCAGACTCATTTCAATGTCAGCAGCATTTTTGCGGGTACCATCTTCATAGTTCTTGGAGAAGACGTGACGCGGCTCCACACTGCGCCGCTGAAGTTCAGACAGCAACCCCCGAAACTCTTCGTGATCAAAATCCGCATAAGCCTGCATGAGGCAGACCGGACCGCCGTCGTGTTTTTGCTCCCCCAACTCCCTGAGGCTGTTAATTAGCTTCTCCGTGTCCGGCACGGTGCCGTACTGTTGCTTCATGCTCCAGTAGATATTCTCGTAATCCATAAAAATGACGGTGTTCAACAGGGTCCCTCCTTTATTACTGGTCCTCCCCGATGGGAACTCGCCGTGTCTATCTTTTGCATTCTCTGTGCCCTTCCATACCTGGGCTTGCTGTTAGCATACGATTTCGCTCCGGGTGATGCTCCTCCCCCAGAAGAACACTCCCCGTATACAGGGTTTAGTCTTTGCCATTTTAGGTAGAAAATCCTGCCAATACGGACTACTTTGCTGCTTTTATGGAAAAAAAGTGGAGTCAGCCCACCGCTTGGCTGACTCCACTTCGTTTCTAACCGTCAGAACGGAAGAAATTAAGTTGATTGGCGAACCCGAGCACTGTCTCCACCCGGTCCGCATCGGGAAACTTGTCGGACTTGAGCCGCGGGAGCCTCTCGCTCACCTCGGCATCAGTAAAGCCCTTGGAGCGCAGGTAGAGCGCTGTTGCCACGCCTTCGAGGAAGGTGGCATCCTGCTCGTTCAGGTGGGCGACCAGCCTGGTCAACCCCGGCAGGGTCGGGTCGGGGTCAGGGGCGCCGACCAGCGCCGCCTGGGCGTTGGGTCCGGGCCCATATACATAGAGATGGTTGCCGGCCGGACCTGGCAGGACCTCTTCCCGCGCAAAACCCCAGTCGGTCATCTCTTTGAGCTTCATGGCCACAACTTCGGAGTACGGGCCCCATACGTGCAGGTCGAACGACTCGCCGAACGGGTAGCCTAACTGCTGGGCGATGAAGACGATTTTCTGGAACTTCTTGCGCCCGCGGACAACGCCGGCGGTCACGAGCAGCCGAGTCAGAGAACGGTAGGGTGTAAACAAGAAATCCGCACCCCCGCAAGGTCAATTTTCCAGGATTCGTTCGACCTCATCGGCCGCTTCCTTGGGCACGAACAGGACATAGCGCGTGACCCGCTCGGTCGCGATGGACTTGAGCACGTCGGACATGACGGTGACTTCCCGCAGCGCCGGCGGTTTGGTCCAGTCTACCAGTACCTGAATGGGCGGCGAGCCGCCTTCGGTGGGTTTTACGTAGTAGGAATATGCAAGGTTAGATGTCTTATCGATATGGTAGTAGTAATCGGCTTCTGCGAAGCCCGCTGCCTTTACCGCTTCGATGATTTCAGCCTGGCGCTCCAGCACCCGGTGCAGGCGCTCGTCCAGCCGAATGCCGGTAAAGAGCCGGCGGTTGATGAACCGGTCGCTCAGGTCGCGCAGAATGGGGTCTTGCGCCTGCGTCCAGCGCTTGATGGCGTAGAGCACATCGGTTTCGTCGAGCAGCAGGTACTCGGACAGCGTCATGGCACGCCCGGCCAGGATGGGTTCCATACTGGGCGGCAAGAAGCCGACTTCGTCGCGCCGCCCGCTGCGGACCAGCGATACAGCGCGGTGGAGCATTTTGTCCAGGACGGTTTCGATGGCGCGTGTAGCCTTGTGGAAATAGACGTTCCAGTACATGAAGTATCGGGCGAGCAAGAACTCCTCGGCGGAGTGAATGCCCTTGTCGGTCATGGCTACATGGCCGTCGTGCACGGTAATCGTCTGAATGAGCCGGTCGAGGTCGAACTGGCCGTAGGTGACGCCGCACATGCGGCTGTCGCGGAGGAGGTAGTCCATCCGGTCGACGTCCAGTTGGCTGGAGATCAGCTCCTTCAGGAAGGGGGGACCGTCCCACGTCCCCGCTATGATCGAAGTAATTCGCGCTGGCCAATGTTGGTTCCTGCTGTAGAGCAGTTGGTAAATGCTAGTTTCGGGACTGCCAATGACCCGCTCGACCCAGGTTTCGTGGTGCTGGCCGGTCAGTTTCTCAAACAGGTGGGAAAACGGGCCGTGGCCAATGTCGTGCAGGAGGGCGGCGCAACAGGCGAGTGCACAGTCCTCCGGGTCAATTTGCACGATGTTGCGGTCGGTTAAGTGCCGCAGCACCCGGTCCATGAGGTGATAGACGCCAAGGGAGTGGGCGAAGCGGGTGTGCTCGGCGCCCGGGTACGAAATAAACGAGGTGCCCAGCTGCCTGATCCGGCGCAGGCGCTGGAACTCCGGGCTTTGAATCAGGGCAAAGACGGTGGGGTCCGTCACGGAGATATTGCCGTGGACCGGGTCCCGGAAGACATACTCCTTCACGGACATTCCTCCCCTGCCGGAATGTGGAACAGTAGTTATTGTAGCAAAGGAACGGGCCCGGGGATAGGTCTCCCCGGGCCGGAGGTTATTGGGTAAAGAAGATGCCTTTTTCGTTGTAAGCGGTGACGTGAATGCCCAGGGCTTCCTGCAGGAACGGTGTGAGTTTCAGCCACAGGCGGTCGCGGACCAGGGTGTAGTCGGTAGTGATGACGTTGTGGGCGCCATTGACGAGGCGGATGCTGCTGCCCTCCATGGGAATCCAGTAGACGTTTTGGCCGAAGAGCCGGTTGAACGTGTTGATGGTGATGTACGGACTGGTCGGATGAGGAATGATATAGGCCCAGCCCAGGTCGTTCCCGTTGAAATGTATGCGTGTGGCCAGGCCGCCCTGGCTGGCGTCGGCGAAGTCGCCGGAGCCGGGTTCCGGCTCGGGGCGCTTGGTGTTTGGCGGTTCTGTGGGCGGATTCGCAGGCGGCGTGGGTACGGGCGTTTTAGGCGGCTCAACAGGCGGAATGGGTGTGGTCTTGGGCGGTGCCGGCGGGTTTTTGACCGGCGGCGGCGTGACCACCGGCGGCGGGGGCGGGTTAATGCCGCCAACAGGCGGGGGCTCTTCGATGGGCTCTTCGACCGGTTCGTCGATGGGTTCTCTGGGCTCGGTGGGACCGGGCTGTTCGGGCTCGGGTTGCCCGGGGCCCGGCCCGGGCAGTGTCGGGCCGTAGACGGGGCCTGCAGGCTCGGGCGGCAGCAGGCCGCCCGGTCCACCCGGTTCCGGCCGGCCGGCGACCGGGGCCGGACTCCGCCACAGGCTCGGGAGCAGGTCGGGCGGAAGAATACCGGCCTTCAGCATGACGGCGCCGGTGAGGAAAACGGTTGCCAGACTGACCAGACTCAGGCTGCCCACCCGAATTGCCTTGACGACCTTCGGATTAGGCGGCGGCGGTACCACATATTTGCGGTAACCGCCGGCCGGCCGGGGTGGCAGCGCCCAGGGCCGGTCATCCATCGGAATTTGCGGCCCGCCACCGAGCGTAACGCGGTGATGTTCCAGTTCCGGCAGTCGCTTCGGCGGTGCCGAATGGGTTTGTGTGAGCTGCACGGGCGTTGACTGGGGCGGAGTTGCCGGGGGCCGATTCACCTGAGGATGGTTCATAGGGATGACCGGAATGTGCGTGAGTAATTCTTCGGTTTGGCGGACCGACTTGGGCTGCAGCGGTACGACCGACCCAGGCGTAGTGGACTGCGCCACCGGCAGCCGAACGGGGTGCGGCACCGGCTGCCCGCCCGCGGGACGGGGCAGCGGCTTATGCAGAATGGGCCGGAACTCGTGCTCCTGCCCGGCCCGTTCAATATCGGCCCGCAGTTCCGCCAGCGACGGATAGATACGGCCGAGGGCTCGAATCAGCACAAATTGCAGCGCCGCCGAAATGCCGTGCTCCACCCGGCTGAGCGGCACCCGTGACCGCCGCACGGTTTGTCCCGTAATGAGCCAGTACAACAGGATGCCGAACGGATGGACCCCGTAGGGTTCGGTGGCAGGCATGCGAGCTTCCGGTGCGTGGGCGAGGGCGAGGTAGTCCAGCTTCCAGCGCCCGAGGGAATCGCGCCGCACGCAGGCCGGATCAACATAAGAGGGCACCGGGGTGCCCGGGAGCCGGGCCAGGCTGGCGAGCCCGTCCAGCACGGTGAGCAGGGCGCTGACCATGTCGGACTCGCTCAGGTGTGCACCGTTGCGCAGGTCCTCCAGGGTGTCGCCCTCGGAAACGGCGCCCGAAAGCCAGAGCATGTCGCCCTCAGCCACCAGGGGCTGCAGGTGCGGCAGACTGGCATGCTGATACGGTTCCAGAGAATCGGTGGCGCGGGTGGCAACGAGGTGCACCACCTGCCCGCTGCGGCGGTCCTGGGCTGCGTAGAATGTACGCCCGCTCCAGTCTGCCTTTTGCATGACCGTGTAGCCGCCCAAAACACTGCTCAAGCAGGCACCTCCCCCCGTACCGCGATCAGGACGCACGGTCCTTATTCTGTAGTACGAAAACGGAGGTCAAGGGTTCGGTGTTTTTTTTGCCTTCAGCCCCGGCAAATCCAGCAGCGCTGCCGTCGGGTCGGCACTGTAAATGCGCCCGAACGGGTTGAGCGTGCCGTCGGCATGGGCGGCCACATACCACTCCTGCCCCCAAATCGAGTCGATAATGTCCCAGTGCTGTTCCTTTCGCTGCAGCAAATCATCTGCGGTGAAACTCTGGTCGGTGGGCACGGCGAGCACCAGCGGGTCGCTCCGGTACCAGAGGGGCACGCTGCGTGTCAGCCAGGCATCGTCGGTGCGAATGCGCAGGGAGAATTGATCTTCCTGCCCCTTGATCGACCAGGTGTTCCGCCGGTCCACCTTGTGGGTATTGACTTTATAACCACGAACACCCAGCGCCCCGTATATGCGGCTCCGTGGCTGCCCGGTAATTGTCACCTTGCACAAGTCCGACTCGCCGAAAATCGCCTGGCGGAAGCGGTACATGGGCCGGTAGAGCAGCACGTCTTCCTGGCCGTCTTCAACCAGGAAGGCGCAGGGGCGGGCCCAGTAGTCGAAGTACACATCCAGAATGCATTCGTTGTCTTCGGTAAAGCTAATGCCGCTGATTTTACAGTCCTCAAGCGGAATCAGGGGATGTGAGTTCATTTCGGGTGCTGACTTGGGCCGGGGCCGGAAAATGCTGCTCACGCCAACGGCTTCGAGCGCCGCCCAGGGGTGCGAATCTTCCGCCTCGGCAGAGGCGAGCAGGCGCCCATACCCATCGTGCACATCGCCAAGCTGGCAGCGCGCCAGTCGAACCGCCAACTCTTCGGTCACGATCATGGACCACAGGTCGGGTTCAGGCGTGAAAATGCAGTAGTCGTCGCCCACCTCGGCCTCCAGCATGGGGCCGTGGTTGGTCTCTAGCGCCTGGCCCAACCCGTCGGCTTCCAGCAGGTACGTCAGAAAGGTCTCCACGTCATCGAGCGGAGCATTCTTTCCCCAGCGCACCACCAACTGGTCCGGAACCAGGGCGTCAACCGTAGCGGGTACCACCGGCATGGTCCGCCCTCCTCCGTCGCCAAACGGCTGTTTTCTTAGTATATGGCGCGGGGGTGCAAAAGGCCCGGAGCGTTTTCCGCTCCGGGCGCAGTTTGAGATTACTGATTGGTGCGCTTCTCGCGGCGCTCAATGGCGGCCTTGACGAAGTCGCGGAAGAGCGGGTGCGGCCGGTTGGGCCGGCTTTTGAACTCGGGGTGATACTGCACACCCACGAACCACGGATGGTTCTCCAGTTCAACCACCTCAACTAGGTTGCCTTCCCGCCAGATGCCAACGGGCTTCAAGCCAACCGCCCGAATCCGCTCGACATAGGCGTTGTTCACTTCCCAGCGATGACGGTGCCGCTCGTAGATGACATCCTGGCCGTAGGCTTGGTGGGCCTTGGAGCCGGGCTCCAGGTGGCAGGGATAGGCGCCCAGCCGCATGGTGCCGCCGAGATTCGTAACTTCCTTCTGGGCAGCCATCAGGTCGATGACCGGCTCCTTGCAGTCAGGAATGAACTCGGTGGAATTCGCCTTAGGAATGCCCACAAGGTTGCGGCACGCCTCGATGACGGCCGACTGCATGCCCATGCAAATGCCGTAGAACGGAATCAACTGCTCACGGGCAAACCGAATGGCGTTGACCTTACCTTCAATGCCGCGGTAGCCAAAGCCGCCGGGCACCAAAATGCCATCCATTTCAGCCAGATACTTGACCAGGTTCTCTTCCGCCTCGCCGTTCTCCAGCTTTTCGCTGTCGATCCAGTGCAGGCGGACCCGGGCATCGTTATGAATACCGGCATGGTTGAGCGATTCAACCACGCTCAGGTACGCATCTTCCAGGGCAACGTACTTGCCAACGATGGCGATGTCGCAGACCTTTTTGGGGTTGAGCGCGTAGTTGACCAGCGCGTTCCACTCTTCCAGGTCGGGCGTGCGGTCCTGCAGGCCGAGCTTGCCGCAAACAATACGGGCCAGCCCTTCCTCCTCCATGACCAGGGGCACCTTGTACAGGCTGTCCAGGTCAACGTTGGGAATGACGGCGTTGGGCGCCACGTCGCAGAACAGGGCAATCTTCTCCCGCAAATCCTTCGGGATTTCGTGCTCGGAGCGGCAGACGATGACGTCGGGCTGAATGCCTAGGCTGCGCAACTCACGCACACTATGCTGCGTGGGCTTGGTCTTCATCTCGCCGGAGGCGTTAATGTAGGGCACCAGCGTGACGTGAATGTAGAGCACGTCATCCTTGTGCGGGACCTCGTGGCGGAACTGGCGAATGGCCTCCAGGAACGGCAGGCTTTCAATATCGCCCACCGTACCGCCGATTTCGACCATGACCACATCGGCCTGCTGGTCTTCGGCGACGCGATTGATGTTGATTTTGATCTCATTTGTGATATGCGGGATGACCTGCACCGTGCCGCCCAGGTAATCGCCGCGGCGTTCCTTGGCAATCACCGAGGAATAAACCTTCCCGGTCGTGACGTTGTTGCCCTTGCTGAGACTGACATCCATGAAGCGCTCGTAATGACCCAGGTCAAGGTCACACTCGGCGCCGTCGTCGGTGACGAACACCTCGCCATGCTGGATGGGGTTCATCGTGCCCGGGTCTACATTAAGGTAAGGGTCAAATTTAAGGGCGGTGACCCTATAACCGCGACTCTTAATGAGCCGGCCGAGGGACGCCGCCGTTATGCCCTTACCGAGCCCGGAGACCACGCCACCGGTAATGAAAATGAACTTGGCCATATACGTGCCCCTCCTCGGAGAATTTGGGCGAGGGTCCACTGCATCATCAACTTGTCCATTTTATCCGCACGAAATTGGCAGTGTCAAGGCGGCAATGCAGGAAAACAAATAGCGGAGGGGTGACGGGTACCCCTCCGCTAGTGTGCGGCTTAATCGTCGTCTTCATATTCGTCGGGTTCGGATTCGTACTCATCCTCTTCCGACTCTTCTTCCTCGGCCTGAAACTCCTCTTCTTCCTCGTCGCCGAGATCATCTTCCTCATCGTCGCGAAGAAGGGGACGGGAACGAGTCGGCGCGGAAGGTGATTCCGGCCGAATTTTTACGATCTTGGAGCCTTTGTTCTGCCAATCCCTGAGTCCCCACTCGCCGTTGCCGTGATGAATAAACCGGGAGTCAAGGCTAATTTCGGTATGCATTTGGGCGATCAGGCGGCCAGGGTTCTCCTGGTTGATGCCCTTCACCTGCATGACTTCCGAAATGAGTTCCTTGAAATGTATAGTCTTCCCCCGGTTCTTGAGAATGCACAAGGCGATGTCGGTCACCGACATATCAGGTCGCATTTCGTGAGGGCACCCCATTTGTTCAATCACACTCCCATGACCAGTCGAGCGATTCCTTTTGCGGTCACGATCAAACGCAGGATTGTTCGACCCAAACCGGCTCTTTCCTGCCCTGCGTGCAGATTTCTTGACGCACACAGTATGACAGAATTTACCCGTTTAGACGTAAGTACTTTGCAAAGAGTTCGGTTCACCCGCGCAATTTTTTGTGATTCGTCGACGGCTGGGTTAGGGTATGCGCCAGGGAATCGCGGCGTGCGCCCGTGAAAAGGGCACCGCCCCGTTAGCGATGCCCTCTTGGGACTTAGATCATGATGCCCTTGCGTCCCAGAAGTTCCTTGAGCAGGTAGCTGGCTACTTCCGACGGCACCGTGCCGGGACCAAAGCCAGCGTCGTAGCCGAGCTCGACGGCCAGTTCATGGGTAATGCGGGGGCCGCCGGCGATCAGAATGATGCTGTCGCGCAGGCCCTCGGCCTCCAGGAGGTCGACCAGTTGGGTCAGGTTGCTCAGGTGGATATTCTTCTGGGTTACCACCTGGCTGACCAGAATGGCATCGGCATTCACTTCGATCGCCTTGGCGACCAGGGTTTCGTTCGGCACCTGGCTGCCCAGGTTGTGTACGGTAAATTCGCTGTAGCGCTCCAAGCCGTAGTTGCCGTGGAAGCCCTTCATGTTAAGAATGGCGTCCAGACCCACGGTGTGAGCATCGGTGCCGGTGCAGGCGCCAACCACCGTGATCTTGCGGCCTAGCTTTTCGTGGGCGATGGTGTTGACCTGGTGCATATCCCACGAGGGCGCCTGGACCTCCGGCACGTGAATATCGCTGATATCCACAGCCTGCGTGCAGCGGCCATAGACCACGAAGAAGGTGTAACCGCCGCCCAGGTCCTTCTGGTGTACAATCTGGACATTTTCGAGGTTCATCGACTCACAAAGGCGCTTCGCCGCCTCCCGGGCGACGCCGCCGTTCTTGACCGGCAGGGTGAAGGAGAGCTGCATGGCGCCGTCGTTGGTGGTGTCGCCATAAGGCTTGACCCAGTTAGGCTCCATTAGTGCGCGCCCCCCTTCAGAATCAGGTCGAAGAACGGGTTGAAGTGCTGCGGTCCCTTGGCGACGACGCCATCCAGGCCCTTGCCCCCGGTGGGCTGGCGCCGGACCCGACCGAACGTGCCTTCGGCAATGGCTGTCATGAGGCCGACGTGCTCGATATGCTCAAGCAGGTCGACGCTCTGCTGAAGCACGTCGTTTGCCCGTTTTTCGATGAGACCGCCCTTTTTCAGGTCGAACTCCTCAAAGAAGTGGCGGGCGTAGCCGAAGACGTAGCGGGCGTTTTCGATGGCCAGGGCCCGATCGTGCAGGAACGGGGTGTGAATCGCCTCGGTCATCACGCCGATGAGGTGGATGTGCTGGTTGGTGGCCACGCTGGTCAGGTTGAACATGGCGTCCATGATGTGGCCCATGAAAATATTGCCGGTCATGTGGCGGGTGGGCGGCATGTACTTGAGCGGCGCCTTCGGGAAGCAGTGGCGCGAGAGCAGGGCGTCGGCCATTTCGTACAGCAGGCCGTCTTCCTGGCGGGGGTCCATTTCAAAGGCGTGGCCGAGACCGATTAGCTCGTCGGTCATGCCCGAGCGATGGGCAAACTGTTCGTTAATGAACTGCGAGGCGAGCACGGTGTTGGCGGCCTCGTAGGCGTCGTCGGTGGTGAGGTAATTGTCTTCGCCCGTGTTGATGATGATGCCGGCCTGCGCCTGAATCATGCGGGCGAAGTGCTGGTCGACCAGCGTCCGCTTCATGTTGATGTCGCGGAACAGGATGCCGTACATGGAGTCCGACAGCATCATATCAAGCCGCTCGACGGCGCCCAGGGCGGCAATTTCGGGCATGCAGAGGCCGGAGGCGTAGTTGGTCAGGCGGATATAGCGGCCCAGTTCTTCGGAGACCTCGTCCAACGCCCGGCGCATAATACGGAAGTTCTCCTGGGTGGCGTAGGTACCGGCGAAGCCTTCGGTGGTTGCGCCTTCGGGCACATAGTCGAGCAGCGACTGGGCGGTGGAGCGAATGACGGCGATGACGTCGGCGCCCTGGCGGGCGGCGTTCTGCGCCTGAATCACATCTTCGTAGATGTTGCCGGTCGCGACGATAATGTAGAGCCACGGCGCAGGCCGCTCACCCCACTGGTTGATGAAGCCGCTGCGGGTTTGGCGGTTGCGGGTGATGCGGTCGAGCGTCTCCTGGGCGATGAGGTGGGCGGTTTCGCGAATGCGCCCCTCGTCTGCTTGCGCGACTTTGATCAGGTCCAGCTTGCCGTGGCCCACGGCCTGGGCGACTTCCTGGGCACTGAGGGAATGGCGCGCCATAGCGTTGCAGACCCAGTACGAGGCGCCCTTGTCGAGGCCGCCGCCATCCTGGATATTTTCGACGACCAGGTTGGGCAGGGGGACGTCATCGAGCCCCTTGCCTTCGACGCCAAATAGGCGGACGACCGCCCGCTCGGTGCTGGTGGTGGTATGTTGTTCGATGAATCCCTGGACTTCGCCAGTGATGCGATGGGCCGCTTCGCGGGCCCGCACGATGAGCTTGTCGTCCACGCGCAGTTTCAGGGCCATTTTCAGGCCTCCTCGGGTGAAAGTCCGGCCTGCAGGTCGAATACGGGCCGGTTGGCGATATCTTTGATGGCTTGGTGGAAGGCGCGGGCCGGGTAGTCCTGGCCCACGGGCGAGTAGGGGTTGGTTGTGATGGCGATGAGCTGGGCGGGCTGTCGCACGTAGGCGGTGCCGCCCTGGCGGCGCCAGCGGCGCCAGAGGTTGCGCTCCACCAGGACCCGGGTGGGGTCTTGCACGATGACGCCGGCCAGGGGCGGGCGCCGGCGCAGGAGGGCGGAAATCAGTCGGTCGCCCAGGGCGCCGTGCAGGGCCAGATAGCCGCCGCTATGGGCGGTGAGCGCTTCGATGATGGGCTCGGGGTCGCCGAGGGCGGTGGAAGCATTGATTGCAGTGACGGTACCATTTTCGTGGATGATGCTGACCGAATGGTGCGGGTTGGTATGGTTGGGGTGTGGCGCCTGCGGGAGGTCGAAGATGTCGAGCACGTGGCGGACCTGGGCCACGGTTTCGGCCATGCTGGTGCTGTAGGCGGCACCGGCGGCCAGCACGACCCGTCCGGTCACGGCCGGTGCCGCCGCCGCGAGGCGGTCAAAGCTGCCGTCGACCAGAGAGAGCCGTGCGCCGTGGGCTTCCAGGCGGGTGAGCAGGCTGTTGATCCTGGCCACCGACCCCGGCCCGATGAGCAGCACCTCGCCGTCCCGCTCGACCCGGCCGATGACCACCGGGCCAAAGGGGGTCATCATGGGGAGTTCAGCGACGGTGCTCACTTCAGCCGTACCGGCGCCGAGGGCGCCCCGGGCCGTGGCGACCCAGGCGCCGGCGGGCGCCCAGATTCGTGGCTTGGGCAGCTCGGTAATGGCGTCCTGCTCTTCGCCGTCGCGCCCGGTGCTGACCAAGCCCAGGGGAAGGCCACGGTGGGCCGCTGCCTGAATGACGTGGTTCAGCGTAACGGTCTTGCCCGCATTCTTGCACAGCCCGATGACGGAAAGGCGGGGAGATGCGGATCCCCCCGCCAGCACTTCATCCAACAGCCGCTGCGCCAGCGCCTCAGTCATTCTTGACCTCTGCGGCAGACTGCGACGGTGCGGGGGCCGGGGCAGGCACCGTGGGCTTCGGCGTTGTGGCTGCCGTCTCCTCAAGCGCTGCCAACTGTTCCGGCGTGATCAACGGCCGGCCCGTGGCATCGCCAAAGCGGGTGACGTTCTCAGGCAGCTCCAATTCACCGGCCACCTTGCGTACTGCCGAAATTTGGGCAGCCACGCCGACGTTGATCGACGAGTGGTCAGTATCGCAAATGGTGCACTTGCCGTCGTGCACATGATTGTCGGGCGTGCCTTCGTGGTAGACCGAAATCTTCCCCTCGAAGTTGCGCAACACGACCGTGCCGGCGCCCTGGGAAATGAGGTAGTTCGGCATGACCGGAATCTTGCCGCCACCGCCAGGGGCGTCGACCACGAAGGTCGGCACCGCATACCCGGACGTATGGCCCCGCAGCGCCTCGATGATCTCGATACCCTTGGAGACGGTGGTCCGGAAATGGCTCAGCCCCTCGGAGAGGTCGCAGTTGTAGATGTAATAGGGCCGGCAGCGCACTTTGACCAACTCGTGGACCAGCTTCTTCATGAGCACCGGGCAGTCGTTAACGCCCTTCAGCAACACCGACTGGTTGCCCGTCGGAATACCGGCATCGGCCAGGCGCTCCATGGCGGCCTTGGCATCCGGGTTCATCAGCTCGATCGGATGGTTGAAGTGGGTGTTGAAGAAGATCGGGTGATACTTCTTCAGCATGTTGCACAGCTCGGGCGTAATGCGCTGCGGCAGCACAACCGGCATGCGGGAGCCGATGCGGATGACCTCAACATGCTCGATCTCGCGCAGCTTGGAGATGACGTACTCCAGCCGCTTGTCGGGCACCGCCAGGGGGTCGCCACCGGAAATCAGCACGTCGCGA
Source organism: Symbiobacteriaceae bacterium (assembly GCA_029239785.1). Lineage (GTDB taxonomy): Bacteria > Bacillota > Sulfobacillia > Symbiobacteriales > Symbiobacteriaceae > JARBUG01. The sequence goes on from JARBUG010000002.1 coordinate 67,139, forward strand.
ATGACGGGCGTCCGGCGGATATAGTCGATGCAGGCGTCGAGCATGGCCGTGGACATGCCCTCCTGGTCGCCGACGATGCGGCGCCGGGTGCAGTGCCGGCAGTACAGGGAGCACTCGTGGGTAATCAGGAACAGGACCCGGTCCGGGTACCGGTGGGTCAGGCCCGGCACGGGGGAGTCGACATCCTCATGCAGGGGGTCGCCCATTTCATAGTCGGCCCAGGCCAGCTCGTTGTACTTGGGTACGGCCTGCAGACGCATCGGGCAGCTGGGGTCGTCGGGATCGATCAGTGTCGCATAATGCGGGGTAATGCCCAGGCGGAAGAGGTGCTCGGAGTCGCGAATCGCCCGCTCCTCTTCAGCCGTCAGGTTGACGACCTGCTTGAGCTGCTCCAGGTTGGTTACCCGGTGGCTGACCTGCCACTTCCAGTCGTTCCACTGTTCTTCGGTCGCGTCGGCCCAGAGGGGAATGTCCTTCCAGTTGCGGGGTTTGGAAAGCATTTTTCTCTACCTCCCGTTGTGATGGGCGGGCCTAGCGGCCGGCCACGTAAAGCTCTTCGAACATGGTGCGGAGTGTGGGGTTCTCACGGAGCAGTTGCAGGGTGACATCGGCATGACCGGGGTAGTACCCGTTGCCGACGAGCATATCAACCGGGCTGCCCACGCCCTCGGCGCCCAGGGCGGCGGCCGTGAACGACGTGGCCATGCTGAAGAAATAGACCATGCCGTCCGGCTTGGTCGCCAGGATTGCCGAAAGTTCGGCACCCGGCACGTTGACGCAGGAGAGCGTCAGGTCGGCCTTCTCGCCCACGGCCTGCATGACGGCGATGGCATCGCGGGCGTCGCCCTGGATGTATTCGTCGTAGCAGCCCAGCCGACGGGCCCGCTCCAGGCTGGCCTCGCTGTAGTCGAAGCAGACGACCCGCCGGGCGCCGTTCCGCTTCGCCACGTAGCTGCAGAGGAGCCCGCTCTTGCCGCCGCCGCCCAAGATGAGCACCGTGCTGTCGGGCTTCACCAGGCGGTTGGCCTGGGCCGGGGCGCCCGCCACGTCGAGCACGGCGAGTGCCAGCGTGTCGGGAATGTCGGCGGGCATTTTGGCGTACAGGCCGGTTTCAAAGAGGATGGCCGTAGCTTCGACATCGACCTGGTCGGTCTCGGGGCGGACGGCCTTAATTTTGCTGATCTTCAGCGGGGTGAGGCTCAGGCTGACCAGCGTGGCGATGCGGTCGCCGGGCTTCAAATCGGTCTTGAGCGCCGGGCCGACGGTGCGCACTGTGCCGATGAGCATGCCGCCAGAGCCCGTGACGGGGTTGTGCATCTTCCCCCGCTCGCCCACGATTTGCAGAATGCGGTCCGCGATTTTTGCGGAATCGCCGCCAACGCTTTCGCTGATTTGGTGAAAGCTGGCGGAGTCGACGTTGAGCGTTTCTACATCGACGAGAATTTCGTTGTCGAACGGGGCAGATTCGTTGTCAAGACGCCGGGCGGGCTGCGGGAGAACCCCCCGGGGCTCAAGCACCCGGTGCGTGCCGTAGGAGCAGCCAAGAGCCATTACCCATACCTCCATTCTTACGACCTGAATTCCAAGCAAGATACATGCCAGCGGGAGTTGACGGCGTTTAGCGGCAATTCCCGGTGTAGGTGCCGAAATTTCGGCAGTAAATTCCTGGATGATAGGTGCCGGAAATTCGGCACCCACCGACATGCGAAAGCGCCACCCGAAGTCCGGCTACGGACTCAGGTGGCGCCTGGGTATTTGACTACATGGCGGGCAGTTCATCCCGCCCGACCCGCATGAAGTAAACCGGTGTGGGCTCATCAGGGTGCTCCATCGTCTTCCAGTGGCGGAAACCGGCCTTCTCGTAGGCCCGGTGCGCCGCCACGTTTGCCACCTCGGGCGTAATGATGCAGCTCGCCACCTCGGGATTGTTGAAGATCAGCTCCCGCATGAACTGCACCAGCATTTTGGTACCAACGCCCCGGCCCCGGTTGGACGCATCGCCAATGAACACGTCCAGGCTGGCAGACTCCTCGGTCAGGCCCATGTGCTGGCTGTACTCGGGGTAATCCCGCCAGAGGTAGCCCTGTATGTAGCCGATCGGCTCTCCATCAAGGAGAATTGTGTAGCAGGAGACGGATTCCTCCCCCCTGATGCGGGGCGCGTACTTGGCCTCCAACTCTTCCAAGGTCGTGGTCTTGCCGTGATTCCAAATCTGCAGGAGCGGTTCCTGATTGACCCAGGCGAGCATGCGCGGCAGATCCTCCATGGTCAGGGAGCGGAACGAAATGCTGAAATCGGCCATGATGTGCCTCCGCTTCAATATGAGAATTGGTATATAGTTAACCTTAGAGGGATTAAACTCCTGCCCGCCGAACCTTGTGCCGCATGACCGACAGGGAGATGATGGCGTGTTCAAGGGCATCGAAGGACGCTCACCGGCCCAATTGGCCGACGAGGTCCGCCGCGGGGGCCGGTTCGTCTTTTACCAGTACTGCTTTTCCGTACTGATCATGTCATTTAAGCGGGCAAGCCCCATTTACTACATCCCGCCGGGGCAGAGCAAGGTAACGCCGGGGCTACTGTGGTCGGGCCTCTCGTTCCTGGTCGGCTGGTGGGGCTTCCCGTGGGGCTTCGTCTGGACGCCCATGGTCATCTTCAAGAATTTCACAGGCGGGAACGATGTGACCACAGAAGCCATGTCCGACCTGGGCATCGACCTGTCGGCGCCTGGCGGTGCCAGTGTGGCAGCAGGTGTGGCGGCGGCTGTGCCGACCTCGCCGGCGGCGCCGGCACCGGCCCCTGCGCCCGCCCAGCCGACGGCCGGCTACATACACTTCCTGAGCGGCCCGCTGGCGGGACAGGCCTTCACCGTGCCGCCCACCGGCATGTACATCGGGCAGGCCCCGGGTGGGCTGGTCGTGGCGGCGCCCCAGGTGGCGCCACAGCACTGCTGGGTCGGCCTCGACCAGGCAGGCCAGACGGTTCTGGTAGACGTGGGGTCGCAAACCGGAACCTTCGTGGTCAATGCCACCGCATCGACCCAGGTGCAGCAGGCGGTGCTCCAGCCCGGCGACCAGGTCTTCCTGGGCGGGCAGGGCGGCCCGGTCTTCCAGTTCAATCGGTAAATGACAAAAACGCTCGCCCTCTTCGATGGGGGCGAGCGTTTCTTCTATACCGTAAACAACTGCACAGGTCCGTCCCAGGCGGGCGGCAGCGAATCGATCTCGACGAAATCGCCACCCGTCGCCTCTGCGACTACCGAGCGCCAGAATGCCTGGGCCTTCCGGTTGCCGCGCTCCTGGGTAATCTGCCAGCGCCCCGGGTACCGGCGGAAAATCTCCAGCATCACCTGCCGCCCGATCCCCTTACGGCGCCACTTGCGCATCACGAACAGTTCAGCGACCGAATGGTCGGCGCTGGTGTCGGGCAGGAGTTCAAACCCGATTATGAGCACAAACCCCGCCAGTTTGCCGTCCACGGTGATGAGGAATGCCCGGCGTCCCTCCACCTCCCGGCCGTCGCCCGTCCAGTAGTGGTCGAGGTGCGTGTAGAGGTACCGCCCATGCGAGTTACAGTCCTCGCCGTTGTACTCGGACGAATCGTACTGATAAAGCTGCATCAGATTCTCGAAGATCGTCTTGTTATCTTCGTTCGCTTCAACGAGTGCAACGACGTGGTCGCCCATGGGCTCCTCCCGGGTTATACCGGCATCTTCCCGGTGGGCTGGAGTTTTCCGGTCAACGCCTCCACCACGGCCACCTGCATGGCCGGGGATTCGTCGTACGCGGCCAGTCCCGCAATCGCGCCGGGGAAATGCTTGAGATCATACGGCATTCGCCGGGCCACGGCAACAACCCTGCACCCCGCCTCAACCAGACGCCCGGCAGCCTGGGCCTGCTGGGGATTCCGCCCCACGCCCACCGCCCCGAAGATGACCGTGCCGCCGGGGCCGGCCCGCCGAATCAGTTCGTCCACATCGACGCCTTCCATGTTCAGCTTGCAGTCGATCGCATCGACCGTCAGGCCCGCGTCCTTCAGGCCCTGGATCAGCTTCGCCAGCGCATCCCGCGAATCTTCGACCTGGGAGAACCAAATCACCCGGGGCAGCACCAGCGTCACCTTGCCCGTCAGCGGCAGACGCTCGGCGCCCCAGGCCACCGTCACGGCCTTGCGGGCCACCTCCAGCGCCACCGTCTTGTGCTCCTCCGAGCCAATGTCGGCAGGCAGGAACTCGTCCATCTTGCGGGCCAGCTTCATGCGCACAACGCGCAGGGCGCTCTCCGCCACCCGCTCTTCGCTGATCTTGCCTTCACGCACCAGCTTCAGCAGCGCCTCGTACATGGCGACCTGCAGGTCCCAAGTGTGGCTGATCAGCAGAGCATCCACACCGGCATCCACGGCGAGCTGCACCGTCTGCTCCGGCGTGTAGTTGTCGGCAATGGCCTTCATCTCCAGGCAGTCCGTCGAAATGACGCCGTCAAAGCCCATCTCGTTGCGGAGCAGGCCGGTAATCACATTCCTGGAGAGCGTGGCCGGCAGGCCGGGCGTCGACTCCAGGGCCGGGAAGAAGACGTGGGCGGTCATCATCGAATCGAGGCCGTTCTTGATCGCTTCCCGGAACGGGGCGAACTCCACCGCCTCCAGGCGGGCCCGGTCGTGCGGAATCACCGGCAGAGCCAGGTGCGAGTCAACGGCGGTGTCGCCGTGGCCGGGGAAGTGCTTGCCGCAGGCAGCCACGTTGCCATCCTGGAAGCCCTTGATGGCGGCACAGCCGTGCCTGGAGACCAACTCCGGCGAAGCGCCGTAGGACCGCACGCCGATAACCGGGTTGTCGGCGTTGTTGTTCACGTCCAGCACCGGCGCATAGTTCCAGTTCACGCCCACGGCCCGCATTTCGGCAGCCATGGTGCGGGCAGCCCGGTAGGTCAGCGAAGGGTCGTTGGCGGCGCCCAGGGCCATGTTGCCGGGGAAATGGGTGTAGCCAGCATCCTCGCCCATGCGGGTGACGGTCCCGCCCTCCTGATCGATGGAGATGGCCACAGGCAGCCCCTGCCGGCTCCGCTTCGCCGCCTGTTGGGCGGCAGTGGTCAGGGCGAGCGTCTGGTCACGCGTCTTCACGTTCCGGGTGAAGAGGATGATGCCGCCCAGACCGTGCTTTTCTACAAATGCGCCCACACGCTCGGGCAACTCGGTCTCCTTGAAGCCCAGGAACAGCATCTGCGCGGCCTTTTCTTCGAGCGTCATCGCCTGGACGATTGTCCGCGGGTCAGTCATGTGTATGATCCTCCTAATACGCGAGTCCATGGCCGAGTGGATAGAGGTCGGGAATGCTGACCGGCAACTTCCCCTTGGGCTGCGCCTGGCCAAACAGAAGCGCACCCACGCCCCGCAGGTTCGAATCCTGGTATCCATAAGCGGCCACGTAGGTTTCAATCCCGGGCAGGGCGGTCAGGTCGTAGGGCTCACCCATGCCAACCACAATCACCGGCTTGCCCGAAGCAATCAGTTCCTTGATCAGCGCCTGGTGGTCCGCGTAGTTCCTGGCGTTCGCCACACCATAAACGATGACGTCGGCGGTCTGGGCGGCACTCCGCACGGCGGCAACTTTCTCGGCCGTCGGCTTCTTCTCCAGCACGACTTCCTTCACCTTCGGGTGAACTGCCTTGAGCCCCGCCCCCAGCGACGTCAGCACGTCAGGCGTTCCAGTTACCTGGGCGGCGTATGAGGGTCCAACAGCCAGCACTGTCTGCTCGGCGGTCAGCTTCAGCGGCAGGTGCCTGTTACGCACCAGCGTCAGGGCGTCGGCGCCCACCTGCAGCGACAGTTTGCGGTTCGCGTCACTATTGACGGCGGCGGGCGCCGCCGGCTTAGTACCGGTTTCGGGCAGCAGCCCCCGCTTTGCTTTCAATTCCAGGTTACGGCGGACCGCATCGTTCAGGCGGGCTTCGGAAATCCGGCCATCCTTTACAGCCTGCACGATCTGGGCGTGGAACGATGCCTGCTTGGCGAACGAGTCCGTCACCAACAGCACATCGACACCGGCCTGAATGGCCATCACCAGCGCCCGTTCCAGCCCGTAGTTGTCGGTAATCGCCCGCATTGAGTCAATGGCGTCCGTGACGGCGACGCCCTTGAAGCCCAGCTTATCCTTGAGCAGTTCCTGCATCACCTTGGGCGACAGCGTGGCGGGGTGATTATCCGTCGCCACGGCAGGAAACATAATGTGTGCCGACATGACTACATCGACACCGGCGGCCATTGCGGCCTTAAAGGGTGCAAGTTCGACCTTCTCCAGCCGGTCCATGGCATGCGGCACGGACGGCATGGCCATATGGCTGTCGACCGCCGTGTCGCCATGGCCGGGGAAGTGCTTGGCCACGGCGCTTACGTTCTGGTTCTGGGTCCCCCTGATGGCGGCTGTGGCCAGCTTGGCCACCAGTTCGGGGTCCTCGCCATACGAGCGCACCCCGATGACCGGGTTGGCCGGGTTATTGTTTACATCCACATCCGGGGCCAGGTTCATGGTCACGCCCACCGAGCTCAGTTCCTGCGCCATCGCAGCGGCAACCTGCTCGGCGTACGCTTCCGACCGGGTCGCCCCGATCGCCATGTTCCCGGGCCAGGTCGTAAAGTAGGGCGGGCCCCAGCGCTGCACAATGCCGCCCTCGTGATCCACAGAGATGACCAGGCCCGGCGTGGGGCGCTGACGCTCGGCCGCCAGTGCCTGAAGCCGGCCTGTCATCTTCCGCAGTTGCTCGGGGTCGTTGCCCTGCCGGGCAAAGAAAATGAACCCGCCGACCTTCCCATCCTTGACCAATTGCTCCGCCTCGGGCGTGGTGGCCGCTTCGGGGAGGCCGAACCAGAACAGCTGGCCGACCTTCTCCTCAAGCGAGAGCTGCTGCATCCACCAGTCAACCGTGCGCGCCGGTGCGGCCGGCTTGGGCGCCTCGGCGGCAGGCGGCGTCTGCGTTGGCGGCTGAGGCTTATTACCGCCGGCGGTGCAGGCAGATGCCAACAGCCCGGCGATCAGAGCAACGGAAAGAAGCTGTTTCGGCAGGTTCATTTACAACGACTCCTTTGTGGGACCTAGATCCGCTCCACAACCCGGTCGCCCGGCACGCGATCCTGGAAAATCCACTTCGGCCGGCTCAGGGTGATGGCGTGCTGGTAGCTGCCAATGGCGCCACGGGCCACGGAGAGGGCCCGGTAGTAGTCCTGGTAACGGAACGAGGCGCCGCCGGGCCGGAAAATCTCGTACTGATTGCAGGCCTCAATCCACTGCTCATGAACATCGGTGGTGTCCACATAAACCTGCGGATCGTACTCGTACGGATCTTCCCAGTTCTCGGCGTAGAAGAGCTTGAAGCCCGGGGCGGCGGGCAGACCGCTCGGGGTCTCCACGGTCTTCAGGCAGGCGAAGAAGCGGGCATCCTCGACAATATAGTGGCAGTTGGCATGGTCCTTGTGGAAGCTGCCCTTCCAATGGGTGACGACCGTGGTCGGCCGGACCTGCCGAATGACGTCGGCAACCCGCATCTTCGTGGCCTCATCGACCACCAGTTCGCCGTCGGGAATATCGAGCCAGAGAGCTTCGGCACCCAGCAGCCGGGCGCACTCGGTCGCCTCCGTCTTCTTCTGCTCGGCGTACTCCTTGGGGCTGAGGGTCCGGTGGCCCTTCTCGCCCAGGGTCAGGGCCAAAAAGGTCGCCTTGTGGCCGGCCTTGGTATACTTGGCGGCGAGGGCCCCGGCCGTGAACTCCATGTCAGCAGCGTGTGCACCGATGAACAGGATATGCTTCTGAACGTCGCTCATGGTTTACAGCTCCTTCTTCATGATGACCTGGTCGCGGTCAACCGTCAGACCGTGCCGCTCGTAAAACCGCTGGGCGGCGCCACCGGTCCAGGCAAGCCAGAGCGACTTGCGGCCCTTGGCCTTCATCCGCTGCAGGGTCCGGTAGAACAGTACCGTGCCGATGGAGCGGCCGCGGTAGTCGTCGCTGACTCCGAAGGGGCCGAACCGCTCCGCCTCGTACTGGGCGTAGCCGATGACGGTCTCGCCGTCCAGCACGATCCAGGTCTCGTCGTTGTCGACCTTCCGCTCAACCCGCTCACGAATCAGCGCAGGCCAGTCGCCAGGGAAGACCCGGTTGAGAAAATCGAGCAGGCCGGTCAGGTACTTATGCTCAAAGGCCTGCACCCGAATGCCCTCGGCGGCCAGCCTAGCTTCCAGCACCTTGATTTCAGGCGGAATGCGGAAGTCGAGCAGCTTGAGCGACATCCAGGACTGGTGCGAACCATCGACAAACCCGTGCTTCTTGAGGAACTGGTGGCCTCCGGCGTAGGCGTTTACATCGACGCCGGGGGTGAAATAATGGCGGGTGTAGGGGTAGGGCGACACCAGCACCATCGTCTTGCCCTGGCTCCGGAACCAGTCAAGCGCGTGATTCAGAAGCTGGCTGCCAATTCCCTGCCGCTGGTATTGCGGAGCCACGAACATGGCGGTAATGTAGGCCTTGTCCCGAATGTACTCGATCTCCGTGTGCAGCTTCTGAATGCGGCCAACGAGGAGGCCGACAGGCTGACCGTCAACCTCGGCGACCAGCAGACTCTCCGCCGTGTGGTTCGGGTCGAGCAAAACCGAAGTCCGGAATCGGTCCGGCGAAACCGGGTCGCGATACAGTGTATCGGCCCAAATCTCCAGCAAGGCATCCTGATCCTCCGGACGGAAGCTCCGGATGATAACTGACATGGTACCCGCCCCTTCTTGTGAGTGGTCTATACCACTGATTCAAATACCACGACCGTCGAAAAATACCTTCTAGGTTGCATCATTTTAGGGGGAGAATTGATGACCGAGCTACCTCGTTCCACCCGGGCACTGTTGGAACTCGCCAACCGCCGCCCCGCCGGCACGGCCCTGGATGTCGGCAGCTACCTGGGTGCCGTCGCCCGGGAAGTTGGCTGTACATATGTCAACGTCGACCTGACAGCCTGCACAGCTTCCGGCCTATCCGATACGCTTCATGCTGACGAACTGCCGACCGGCCCATTTGCGGCGATCTTCTTTGATGCTCGTGAATACGACCCCGCCCTGGCGGCCGAGACGGTAGCGTCGGCCGCGCTCCGGTTGGCCGAGGGCGGGGTGCTGATTACGACCGCCCGCCCCGCCGATGTGGAGGCCTGCTTTGCGCAGGTGCAAGCGGCCGGTGAGGCGCTGGTGGCCAGCCAGCCGAGAGAAGGCGTTGAGATGCCTGCCTGGTCTGCCTACGAGGCCGCCTTCGGGGGGAAGACCTACCGTATACAGTCTGCCCCGGGGGTCTTTTCTCCACGTCACCTCGACGAAGGAACTGCCTTCATGCTGGGGGAGATTGAGCACCGGCCGGGCGCCCGGTTCCTGGACCTCGGCTGCGGTGCCGGTATTGTCAGCCGCATCGCGTCCGAGGCCTGGGGCTGCCAGGTGACTGCGGTCGACGTAAACGCCCGTGCCCTGCGCCTGACGGCGCTTAACGCCCCCGAGGCCGAGGTAATCGCCAGCGACGGCCTCGCGGCCCTGGGCGCCCGCCAGTTCGACATCATCGCCAGCAACCCGCCCTACCATACCGACTTTGGCGTTGCGAAGGCGTTTATTGAGGGCGCAAACCGGCACCTGGCGATGGATGGCATGCTCTACCTGGTCATCAAGCGGGCTGACTGGTACGTGCAGAAGATCCGGTCGGTCTTTGGCGGGTGCCGGATCGCCGAGCAGAACGGCTATACGCTGATTGCAGCACAAAGGCGCCCGGCGAAGCCCCGGGCAGCGGCGCCAGCCGCCCCCGCCACTACGAAAAAGCATGCCAAGCGGATGGCGGCAGCCCAGAAGAAGAAGCATTAAAAGACCCTCCTGACATGAGGCCCTGTGGATAAGGGGTTATCCACAGCTGACTCATATCAGGAGGGTCGTCTCTTATGAAAGTCTCCCGGTCTCGGCCCTGCTCAACCCCAACCGTTTCATACGGTACTGCAGCGTCTGCCTCGGCATACCAAGCAGCCGGGACACCTGTGACAAGTTCCAGTCACACTGGGCAAGGGCCGAAAGCAGTGCCCCGCGCTCAGCGCGCTCGAGCGAAGCCTTCAACTCCCGAGGATTGACCGACACCTCTGCCGGTTCGGGTCCAGCGGGCACCTCCACCCGGAGGGCGCCCGCCGCCCGCTGCAGGTGTGCCGGCAAGTCGTTCAGGATGAGCTTGTCCCCCTTCGCCATATGCAGGGACGCCTGAACCGCATGCTCCAGTTCCCGCACATTCCCCGGCCACCCATAGGCCAGGAAGAAGCGTTCCAGGGCAGCGTCCACCGCCCGCACCCGGGCGCCCAGCGCCGCCCGGTGCTTCCGCAAGAAGTGCTCCGTCAGCAGCGGAATGTCGGAGAGCCTTTCCCGCAAAGGCGGAATCTCGAGCGAGACCACGTTGATCCGGTAGTACAGGTCCTGCCGGAGCCGGCGCTGCTGCACCGCCTCCAGCGGGTCCTCGTTCGTCGAAGCGACCACGCGCACATCCACCCGTCGTTCCCGCACATCGCCGACCCGGCGGATGCGCCCATCCTGCAACACCCGCAGCAGTTTGGCCTGCAGGTTCATATCCATCGAGTTGATTTCGTCCAGGTAGAGGGTGCCGCCATCGGCCAGTTCGAACAGGCCCGGACGGTCTTCGGCACCCGTAAAGCTGCCCCGCACAGTGCCGAACAGAATTCCCTCGAGCAGTCCCTCCGGCAGCGCCGCGCAGTTCTGCGTTACCAGCGGTCCGCTTCCCCGCGGGCTCGCATGGTGAATCGCATGGACCAGCAACTCCTTGCCGGTGCCGGTCTCGCCGCAGACCAATACGGGGGAAACGCCCCGGGCCGCCAGCTGTGCCTGCTCCTTCAGCGCCACAAACAGCGGGTGGGCGCCGATCAGGTCGTCCAGCGTATACCTTGCGTCACTCCGAGCAGCGGCCTGACCCTGCCCTTTCCGTCTGCCCAGCAACTCTGCCCGCAGGTCCACAACCTGCTCGGACAGTTCCCGCACACGTGTAACGTCTTTGGAGATCTCAATAGCACCCACCAACTGGCCGCCGGCGTCGTGAACCGGCCAGGTCGAGTTAATTGTCGTGACCCGCAGCCCCTTGTAGTTCGTAAAGGTCTGCTGCTGATTGACAATGGGTGTGCCCGTCTCCAGCACCTTTAGGATGGTGCTTGTGTGTTCGTTGAGCGAGGGATACACCTCAAGCAGGTGCTTTCCCTTGACTTCATCCGGCTCCAGGCCGTCATTCAGCCCCGCCTGCGGGTTGTACCACACCGTAAACCCCTGGCGGTCAACAACATGAATGCCTTCGTCAACGTTGAGCAAAAGCGCGTGCAGTAACGGTTCGAGGCTGATGATGACAAGCCCCTCCTTCCGGCTACTCCGGCGGCGGCGTTTCGCTGCGCTCTGCGGCCGCACGGCCAATCGCGGCAGTAATGGCCGGAATGGCGGCTTCGGCAGCCTCCCGTCCACAGCGTACCATATCTTCTACCCGCTCCAACTCCATCGCGCTGAAATCGCACAGGTCCGGCTGAACCGCCACATCGGCATCCCGCAGCGACTGCTCCACCTGTGGCCTCTGCACCAGCGCCAGGCTCTGCAGCATGATATGGAGCAGATTTCGCAGCGGCCTGCTGTTGGGTCCGGGCCGACTCAGGTCGACGCCAATGACCATGTCGGCGCCCATATTCCGCGCGACCTTGGCGGGTACCGGGTGCACAAGACCCCCGTCCACCAGTGTATGGGTTCCGACCCGCACCGGCAGAAAAATGCCCGGAAACGCGCAACTCGCCCGAACAGCGGTTGAGACCCGCCCGGCGTTCAGCAGCACCTCCGTTCCCGTCAGCAGGTCCGTGGCGGTTACGGTAAACGGGACCTTCAGGTCCTTAAACTGCATATCACCCATGTTCCCAAGCACAAACCGCTCCAACCCTTCTGCATCCAGCAGCCCGTCGCGGCGAAGTTTGAGCCTTACCAGCGCCCGCCAGTTCAGCCGTTCCGCCACCCGTTCGAGCAACCATGGATCCAGTCCGGCGCAAAACATGGCGCCTACCAGGCTCCCGGCTGAAGTCCCTGCCACATAGTCAATAGGAATGCGATTCGCAACAAGGGCCTGAAGGACACCAATGTGTGCAATGCCCCGAGCGAAACCGCCTCCTAAAGCGAGGCCGATTTTCACCTGTGCAGCCACACGGCTCCTCCCCTCTGCCTCCGCAATACTCTAACATTGTACAGGCGATGTTGCTGTATTTCTACCACTTTTTGTGAAAACCCGTCAAAATACAGCCTATGAAAAAGGCGAAGGTCATATGACCTCCGCCGCAGTGATCGCAGTCATGTTAGGGCTTGAGCGAAACCTGCCACTCGTCCTTATCCACAGGCACCGTTAGTGGCAGATTCTTCACCGTCAATGTCAGCGCCTGTCCCGGCAGCACCGGTTCGTACTCGGCGGTGAGCAGGACCTCGCCGGTGGTCCGAACGATCTGCAACCGGTGGATTTTCAGGGCGCCCTTTGACCCCGCCAGGGTTGCTTCAAACCGGGTCATCGCAGCCTGGGTATCCAGCAGTTCGCCGCGCAGGGCGTACTGTATGCGGACCGCATCGGTCCCGGTTACCGGTTTGTACACATCGAGCCGAACGCCGTCATGCTCCGTGGATGCCACGGGTTCTCCGGGGGTTCTTCCGTCCAGGTCGTCAACGTCGACATCGTGGTTGGGATAGAGCAGGTTCGTGGCCAGACCGCCGACCAGGGGAATCGAGGCGATCTGGTGTGACATATCCATGGTCTGGCTTGCCGCCACCACCACCAGAATGAACACGGCAGCGACGGCACTCGCATACGCCGGCCACGACTTCCACCAGGATCGCCTGCGGGCCGGGCGCAGACTCTCTTCAATTTGGGCCATGACATCGGGCGGGCAGACACCCTCGTCGACCCACTCCCTCAACCCACGGCTTAACATTCGGCCGAAGTCCCTCATCGCCACGGCCTCCTCCGCGCATGCCTGGCACGTGGACAGGTGGTTCTCAATCGCGGCCTTGCGGTCGGGCGGGAGGCTTCCGTGCAGGTACTCTACCAGCTCCGCCTGAAAATCATCGCACGGCATTATACTGCCCCCCTCCTTTCACCGTTCTCAGCTTGCAACTTCGTTCTCAGCACCTTCAGTGCCGTATGCAGACGGGACTTTACAGTGCCCAGGGGAATATCAAGGGCCGTGGCGATATCCTCCAACTGCATATCGTTCAGGAATCGAAGGACGACAACTGCACGGTACCGCTCGTCTAGTTCGCGTACCGCATCCCATACGTCACCATCCAGCGACAACTGCATATCCGGCGTCATGCGCTCTTCCGAGAGATCCTCGGGCCGTTCTACCGGAATCACACGGGTCCGCTTACGAATGATCTGCGTACAGGTGTTTACTAGAATGCGGCGGATCCAGGCCGGAAAAGCCACGGCGCCGCCCTTCAGTTGATCAAAGGCCCGGTACGCTCGAATGGTGGTTTCCTGAACCGCATCACCGGCGTCGGCCTCGTTGCCGAGAATCGCCCATGCCGTGCGGTACAAGCGGCCCGCTTCCGGCTTGAACAGAGCGAAGAAGCGATCCTCTGAGGTCACTGCGGGTACCCCCTTCTCACAATGCAGCGCCGACGTCCGACTGAGGAAGCTGAACGCTACGCCTTATTGAGCGCGGCGCCGCCCCATAAGGTTCGTTATTTGGGCACAAAAAACAAAACTCCTTGGGTTAGACGAAGAAAAGAGAGCCTGCCCTTCACATACATAGGCAGGCTCTCGTGTTTTTCTGCTATCGCTTAGCCAACAAGTAGCCCAGGAAGACCCCGACGATGCCCAGCACGCCTGCCAGCGTGGGCGGTGCCGGAATGGGCAACTTCATTTTGGCGAAAGCAAAACCTGCAACGACACCGGTAACCAGGGCATAGGCCAATTCCTTGTATGCTGCCAAATTACATCCGCTCCGGGGCGCTTACGCCCATCAAAGATAGTGCGTTGTGGATAACCGTCCGAGTCGCATCGCAAAGCAGCAGGCGGGCCTGCGTCAGCGGCGTATCTTCAGTGACGACACGGCAACGCGTATAGAAGCTGTGGAACAGCGTCGCCAGTTCATTGACGTACCGGGTAAGGCGATGCGCCTCCCGGGCATCGGCTGCCCCGATGAGTTCCTCGGGGAAGTCGGCGAGCTTACGCATGAGGTCGATTTCCGACTCATCCCTGAGTTGGCCCAAATCCACCTCGCCAGCGCCGGGCAGAGGCCGCCCCGCCTCCACCGCCTGCCGCAGAATGCTGGCAATGCGGGCATGGGCGTACTGCACGTAGAAGACCGGGTTGTCGCTGGACTTCAGGTTGGCAAGGTCAAGGTCGAAATCCATATGGGCATCCAGGCCGCGCATCAGGAAGAAGTAGCGGGCGGCATCAACCGACACCTGATCCAGCAGGTCTTCCATCAGCACAAAGTTACCCTTCCGCTTGGACATGCGGAACTCCTCGCCATCCTTGAACAGCCGGACGATCTGGGTGAACAGAATCTCCAGCGAGTCCTTGGAGTGGCCGAGGCATTCGACCATGGCCTTCATGCGGGCCAGGTACCCGTGGTGGTCCTGCCCCAGCACATCAATCAGCACATCAAAGCCACGGTCATACTTGTCCATGTGGTAGCAGGCATCCACGGCAAAATAGGTCTTCTCGCCGTCAGACTTGACCAGCACGCGGTCCTTATCGTCCCCGTACTCGGTTGTCCGCATCCACACTGCGCCTTCCTGCTCGTAGGCCTTGCCGGACTCCAGCAGCCGCTTGACCAGCTCGTCAGGCTTGCTGGCCTCGCGCAGGGAGCGCTCGCTGAACCAGCGGTCGAAGACCACGCCGTAGTTGCGCAGCACTTCTTCCTGGCCGGCCCGAAAATACTCCGTCGACCACCGCTCAAGGAAGGCCAGCCGCTCTTCCTCGGGCTTGGCGAGGAAATCGGGCTGCTGTTCCAGGAGGTCCCGGGCGGCGTCAATGACATACTCGCCGGGGTAGCAGCCCTCAGGGATCTCGATGGTGGCGCCGCGCAGTTCCTGCGCCCGCAGGTCCACCGATTTGGCCAGCAGCTTCACCTGGTTGCCGGCGTCGTTGCAGTAGAACTCGGTCTTGCACTCGTAGCCGGCGGCGTTGAGCACCCGGCCGAGCGTGCTGCCGTATGCGCCGGACCGGGCCTGCACCAGCACCATGGGCCCGGTGGGGTTGGCGCTGACGTACTCCAGCAGAATGCGCTTGCCGTGGCCATGGTCGCTGGTGCCGAACTGGGCGCCCTCAGCCGCCACGGCGGGCAGCACCTGGTGAATCCAGCCGAACTTCAGCCTGATGTTGATAAACCCGGGGCCGGCGATCTCCGCCGACTCAACCCAGGTGCCTTCGGTTTTGAGGTGCCTGATGATCGCTTCAGCTACCGCCCTGGGCGCCTTGCGCTCGGGCTTGGCCATCACCATGGCCAGGTTGGTGGCATAGTCACCGTGGGCCTTATCCTTGGGGACTTCCAGCACCACGGCGGCAGGAGCCGGGCCGGTAAGCTCGCCGGCGGCCACAGCTGACGTAATCGCGTCCGTCAGGGCCTGGCGCAACTGAACTCGAATCTGCTCGATGACGCGCACGCCATTCAGCCTCCTTCAGACTATCCAAACGCCAGAATGGCCTCCCGGATCAGTTTGGCCCCTAGGACCACGGTACGGTCCGACTGGTCCAGGCCCGGGGCCACCTCGACAACGTCAAACCCGACCACGTTCCGGCCCTTGAAGGCCATGACCGCATCGATCAGTTCCCGGCTGGTAATGCCACCGGGCTCGGGAGTACCGGTGCCCGGTGCAAAAGCAGGATCCACAACATCGATGTCGATGGTGAAGTAAATCGGCCGATCGCCAAAGCTGTGGATAACCTCTTTCAGCGGCCGCAGCACTTCATGAGGGAACAGGTTGCACTGTTCCTTGCCCAGCTTGTACTCATCGGCCGTACCGCTGCGGATGCCAAACTGGTAGAGGTTCTTGGCCGGGAGGAAATCCAGGCAGCGCCGCATGACGGCGGCGTGGCTGAGCGGGTTGCCCAGGTAGTCCTCGCGCAGGTCGGCGTGAGCATCAAACTGGACGAGAATCAGGTCGTTGCCGTACTTCTCGTAGGCGGCCTTCACGCACGGCAGCGTCACCAGATGCTCGCCGCCCAGCATGAAGGGCAGCTTGCCATCCTGGGTAATTTTCCGGGCCACCTGCTCCGCCCGGTTCAGGGTTTCGCGGGCGTCGCCGAAGATAACGGCGACGTCGCCCAGGTCGAAGAACTGCTTGTCGGCCAGGCTGGCCAGGCTGTGGTAGCTGAACTCCTCAATGCCGTAGCTGGCCTCACGAATGCGCCCGGGGCCAAACCGGGTGCCGGGCCGGTAGGAGGTCGTGAAGTCCTGGCCAATGCCGTACAGCACGACCCGGCTAGCCTCGTAATCGTCCGACGCACCCATAAAGTCAGAGAGCCGCTCAATATGGGGAAAACCCGCGTAGTTCAGGCCACCCATTACTTCGCAGCCTCCTCCGTAATCTGCTGGACGAACCGCGGCAGCTGGAAGGCCGCCAGGTGCAGATTCGGCGTGTAGTACTTGGTCGGCAGGTCACCAAAGCGGGCGTGCACGTCGGCATCTACCGGGTCGTGCACCTTGGAGCCCAGGGTAAAGCTCCACAGGCCGGTCGGGTAGGTCGGCACGGCGCAAGTGTAAAGGCGGGTAATCGGGAACGACTTGCTAATGCCGCCGAAGGCCCGCTTGATCACATGGGCATTCGTCCAGGGCGACTCGGTCTGCGCGACCATGACGCCGTCGCCCGTCAGGCACTTATACACGTTGGCGTAGAACTCGGCCGTAAACAGGCCTTCGCCGGGGCCAACGGGCTCGCTGGAGTCGATGATAATGACGTCATACTCGGCTTCACGATCCATCACCCACTTGATGCCGTCCTCAACATGCACGTGCACCTTGGGGTTGCCCGTCAACGCCACGGAGATTTGCGGGAAGTACTGCTTGCAGGTTTCAATCACCCGGCCATCGATCTCAACCAGGTCGATATGTTCCACGCCGGGGTGCTTCGCCACCTCACGCACCATACCGCCGTCGCCACCACCGATCACAAGCACCCGCTTCGGGTTGGGGTGGGTGAACAGCGGCACGTGGGCGCCCATTTCGTGATAGACCCACTCATCCACATCATTCGTCTGTAAGAACCCGTCGAGGGCCAGCAGTTTACCCCACTGCGGCGTTTCCACGATGGTGAGTTCCTGGAACTGGGTCTGCTCATGGTGCAGGGTCTTGGTAACGCGTACAGACAACCGCTGGTTGTCCGTCTGTTGTTCCGTAAAGTATAGTTCCATGGTGCGGGGCTCCTTTCCACAGGGGCGGCTCAGAGTACCGTCAAATTATAGCATACGCTCAACACTGGGGCAAAATGTTGTTACGATTCCTCTTGACACGGATACAGCCGCAGATGTATGATGCGTGACAATACCTGACAGCGATGACCGGGACAAAGTACCCTGGCTAACGTGGCCTTCAGAGAGCCGTCCACCGGTGGAAGGACGGCGACCACTCCAGGCGAATGACACCCGTGAGCGCCGCCCAAAAGGGGAAACCCAAGTAGGAGCAGACGGCACCCCGCCGTTACCGGGGAGAGTGGCTGCTATGGCTGGCAGCAACTAGGGTGGTACCGCGAGCGCAACCTCGTCCCTATCAGGGGCGGGGTTTTTTTGTGCCTTTTTAGGGGGTGATCACGTGGACGACAGCGATAATGGCGACGATGACGACGACAACAATCCGCATAATCTGAAGGAGGAGTTCCGTTATGTCTGCTCTCATATCGCAGGTTCGCGTGCTTGCTGCCCAGTTAGGGGCTTATGTCGGTGAGGTGGTTACCCTCAAGGGATGGGTTCACAACGTCCGGCACATGGGGAACCTGGCGTTTCTGGTCCTGCGGGACCGGACCGGCCTTGTGCAGTGCGTCCTCGAGGGGGAACTTGCCGGCCGGCCGATCGAAAATGAGTCGGTCGTTGCCGTGTCGGGGAAGGTTGTCGCGGCGCTCAAGGCGCTCGGTGGTGTGGAAGTGCAGGCTACAGGCCTCGAGGTAATCAGCGCCCCATCCATGCCCCTCCCCTTTGAAATCAACAAGAAGGAAGTGAAGGCCGGCCTCGAGTCCGTTTTGGACCACCGGGTGCTGAGCATGCGGAACCCGCAAATCCATGCCGTCTTCACGATTCAGTCCGCTCTGGCCGGCGGCTTCCGGGAATATCTCTCGTCCCAGAACTTCACGCAAATCTTCACTCCGAAGATTGTCGCCACCGGCACCGAAGGTGGTTCGAACCTATTCCCCATCGAGTATTTTGAGCAACGGGCCTACCTGGCCCAATCGCCCCAGTTCTACAAGCAGATGATGGTAGGCGCCGGTTTCGAGCGGGTCTTCGAAATCGCCCCGGTCTACCGGGCTGAGGAGCACAACACCTCCCGCCACCTTAACGAGTACCTCTCCCTCGACCTGGAGATGGGCTTTATCCAGTCCGAAGAAGACCTCATGGACTTGGAAACCGGACTCCTCCGGCATATGTTTGCCAAGGTAGCGGCCGAGTGCGCTCCCGAGTTGGCGCTCCTGGGGGTAACGGTCCCCGAAATCGCAGCCATCCCCCGCATTCCTGTCGCCGAGGCCCAGGCCATCATCGAGCGCAAGTATGGCAAGCTCTCCCCGAAGGGCGACCTCGACCCAGAAGGTGAGCGGCTCATTTGCCAGTATGTATCGGAAGGCGGTAAGCCGGCGCTGGTCTTCATGACCCGCTATCCCCGGGAGATCCGGCCCATGTATGCCATGCCGGCGCCTGAGAACCCCAACCTGACCGCATCGTTCGACCTGCTCTTTAACGGGCTGGAGATCACAACCGGCGGCCAGCGCATTCACAACGCACAGATGCTGGTGGAGTCGATCGCCAGCCGCGGCCTGGACCCTGAAAGCTTCAGCACTTATCTCGAGGTCTTCCGGCTCGGTATGCCGCCTCACGGCGGGATGGCCATTGGGCTTGAACGCCTGACTGCCAGGCTGCTAGGCCTGTCCAACATTCGTGAAGCGACAGCGTTCCCCCGTGACCGGACTCGCCTCACTCCGTAGGCCGAAGCGCATAAGAAAAAGCCCAGCGCATGAGCGCTGGGCTGATTTTCTATGGCGGAGAGGGTGGGATTCGAACCCACGGTAGGTGTTAGCCTACAGCAGTTTTCGAGACTGCCACCTTCAACCACTCGGACACCTCTCCGTGTGGATGGGTTCTCTGGAGCTGGTGGCCGGACTCGAACCGGCGACCTGCTGATTACGAATCAGCTGCTCTACCGGCTGAGCTACACCAGCGAGCGGAAATGGTGACCCCATGGGGATTCGAACCCCAGTTTGCGCCGTGAGAGGGCGCCGTCCTAGGCCCCTAGACGATGGGGCCAGCTTGCGCCCGTGTTCAGGGCGCCAAACTGGTTGCGGAGGCAGGATTTGAACCTGCGACCTTCGGGTTATGAGCCCGACGAGCTACCGGACTGCTCCACTCCGCGATGAGAAAGGAACCTGGTGCGAGGGCCGGGATTCGAACCCGGGACCTCTCGGTTATCAGCCGAGTGCTCTAGCCGACTGAGCTACCCTCGCAGTGGAGCTGATGACCGGGCTCGAACCGGTGACCTCGTCCTTACCAAGGACGTGCTCTACCTACTGAGCTACATCAGCATTTGGTGCAGATGGGGAGACTCGAACTCCCACCGGGGGTGATTACCCGACACGGTCCTGAGCCGTGCGCGTCTGCCAATTCCGCCACATCTGCATGCCTG
>JARBUG010000250.1 GCA_029239785.1 Symbiobacteriaceae bacterium
GACGTCCACCCAGCCTGATCCGACCCCCCCGCCCAAGCTGCCTGATCCGCCCAAGGTGACCATGTCGCAGCCCAACACGACCGATGCCATCTTCGTGGTTCCCGCCAAGGAGATCATCGTCAAGTTGGAGCTGAAAGGCGGCGATGTCTGGTACGAGTCGACCATCGATGGGGTCAAGGACGCAGGAAAGCTGGCGAACGGCACCACGAAGGAGTTCAAGGGCGCCGATATCCGGATTCGGGCCGGCCACATGGAAGGGGTCAGCCTGGTCGTGAATGGCCAGCGGTTTGAGCAACCCCTGCGGGGCGGTCCCTATAACCTCACTTTCAAGGGCCAGTGATGGTCAGCGAAACAGAACCCGCCACTCTGCAGTGGCGGGTTCTCTCGTTTCATGATGACGTCACCCCCAAGACGCGCATACTACGGCGGGAGGTGTCTCTATGCGCTTGCAACGACTGACAGCCAAATGCCTAAGTACGGCCGCACTATTACTCCTCAGCCTCTGCCCGGCGGCTCCGACCCAGGCGGCCCCTATGCCCGGGCCCAACCCGGCCTGGAAGCTGACCGCCCGCCCGCCGGTAGCCGCAGGCGGGGCGATTCTCATGGACTGGTCGACCGGCCGCATCCTCTACAACCGGAACGCCTTCCAGCCCCGTGACCCCGCCAGCACGACCAAGGTGCTGACCGCCCTCATCGCCCTGGAAAAGGGCCGGCTGGACGATAAGGTGACCATCTCAAAGCGGGCCGCCTATACGCCCGGCTCCAGCATGTACATCAAGCCCGGCGAGGTCTACTCGCTCCACGACCTGCTGCACGGCCTGCTGCTCCGGTCCGGCAACGATGCCGCGGCCGCCATTGCCGAGCATATCGCCGGGTCGGTGGAGAACTTCGCGGTGCTCATGAACGCGAAGTCCAAGCAGCTGGGCACGGTCTCAAGCCGCTGGGTCAATCCCCATGGCCTCACGGCCCAGGGGCATGTCAGCTCCGCTTATGACCTGGCCCTCATCGCCCGGGAAGCGCTGAAGAACCCGACCTTCCAGAAGATCGTGTCGACCCGGGAGACCCCGCTTCGGTTCGAGTACCTGCACCGCGACGTAATCCTGCACAATACGAACCGGCTCCTGGCCGGCGGCCTGCCGGGCGCCGACGGCGTCAAGACAGGCACCACTGCTGCCGCCGGGGCCTGCCTGGTGGCCAGCGCAACCCGCGACAATCACAAGTTGATCGCCGTGGTGCTGAACGCGGGCAACCGCTGGCGTGAAGCCAGTTCGCTGCTGGAGTGGGGCTACACCAACTTCGAACTCGCCACATTGGGCGCAGCCGGCGAGGTGGTGGTGGAGGCTCCGGTGGCAAACGGCAGGCAACTGGCCATTCCGCTGGCCCTGGCTGACCCCCTGGTGGCGGTGGTGCCCCGCACCCAGAGCACCGAGCGTCCAAAGCTGGAGATCCAGGTGCAGGAGCAGATCACCGCGCCGGTCAAGAGAGGCGAGGCCCTGGGCCGGGCGCGGGTGCGGGAAGAGGGGAAGCCTCTGGCTGAAACCGTCCTGATCGCCGCGGCTGATGTGCCGAAGGCAACCCTGCTCGACAAGTTCATGCGCCTGATCTCGCCCCTGGTGCGCTGGGGCCACGAAGCCGGCGCGTTCTGAGGGGGGGCGCAGATGCCGCAGATACTGAGGATCAATCCGGGTGATGTACGTAACTCCCCGGAAAACTTACTTGGTATCTGCGCAATCTGCGTCATCTGCGGCAAATGATCGGAAAACTGCGGCCCCGCCCCCTCTTGTCAACTTCGTTAGAGAATCGTAAGATGTAGACGATCAGGCGCACCTAAAGTGCGCCCGTTTTTCCGTAACCATAAACCTCGGTTATCGCGACCATAAATTCGAGGAATCTTTTGGTTACCCGAGGGAAATGGAGAAAACTTGCCAAAACGGGCTGCGAGGCCCGTTTTTTGCTTGCGATGTTATTCACAAGGCTGATGACAGCCAGTTTGTCACCTTGGTATACTAGTGTAGTGAGCCTTTGTCGTCCTCCATACGTTCTCACCTTCACAAGCTCGCAAACAGCCCCGGATTCAGACCCGCGCCCGAACCTATTGACGTCCGAAGGAGGCTGGCCGATGCATCCCTATCTGCCCTTGCTCATTTACCTCCTGGTTGCCCTGGTTGTCCCGGTGGCCATGAGCATTCTGGGCACCAGCTTCGGGCCGAGCAAGCCCGAAAAGTACAAGTTCCTGCCTTACGAGTCGGGTCACCCGACATCGCCCCTGATGGGCCGGTTCCCCGTCAAGTTCTACATGGTCGCTATGCTTTTTGTCATCTTCGACGTGGAAGCGGCATCTTTCTACCCCTGGGCGGTCAACCTTAGGGAACTGGGCGTGTTCGGCCTGTACGAAATGATTACCTTCATGATCGTGCTCGCCATCGGTTACGCTTACGTATGGAAGAAGGGAGGCTTCAGCTGGCGATGAGCGATCTCTTTGGAGAAGACGGCGGTTTTGTAACCACCACGGTCGATGGGTTCCTTCGTTGGGCGAAGTCTAACTCCGTCTGGCCGCTCACCTTCGGCCTGGCCTGCTGCGCCATCGAAATGATGAATCTGACGGCCCCCCGGTACGACCTGGCCCAGTGGGGCTCCGAGGCGTTCCGTGCTTCCCCCCGGCAGGCCGACCTGATGATCGTGTCGGGCCGTCTGTGCAATAAAATGGTCCCCGTCGCCCGGCAGGTTTACGAGCAGATGGCCGAACCCAAGTGGGTCGTGGCCATGGGCGCCTGCGCCTCCACCGGCGGCATTTTCGACAACTACGCTGTGGTGCAGGGTGTCGATAACGTGATCCCCGTCGACATCTACATTCCCGGCTGCCCGCCGACCCCGGACGCCGTCATTCACGCCATCCAGATGCTGCGTGAGCGGATTTCCCGGAACGACCCCAAGGGAGGCCTGAAGGTCAATGCCTAAGACGGAGATGATCGATCGGGCCAACGCCGCCCGCGAAAAGGTGAATACCGAAGTCGTGCCGGCGCTCCTGGAAGCGTTCACTGACAAGGTTGCGTCCATCGAACCCACAAACGACCTCATTCCGCAGGTCTTTGTCAAGCCCACCGCCCTGCTGGACGTGGCGCTCTGGCTGAAGGACCGCGGTTTTAACGTGCTTGTGGACGTCGGTGGTGCAGACTATTACCCGAAGCGCGATCCGCGCTTCGAGGTGATCTACCACTTCCGGCAGTTCCCCGCCCTGGGCATGATCCGGGTCCGGGTTCGCTGCACGGAGAAAGACGCCCCCCACACGCTCAGCCACATCTGGCCGATGGCCGATGCCCCCGAGCGCGAAGTCTACGACCAGTTCGGGGTCAAGTTCGCGAACCACCCGAATCTGAAGCGGATCCTCAACCCGGACGACTGGGAAGGACACCCGCTGCGGCGTGACTACCCGCTCCGCGGTCCCCGGGCGCTAATCAACCTGGATATGCCCGCCGAGCTGAACCGCTTCGCCGCTTTTGTCGACGACGAACAAGCCAACAACGACAAGAAGCCTGACGGAAAGTAGGGTGAGTATGGCTCAGACGTTTGACACCCACGAAAAGGACACGATGACACTGTCGATCGGGCCGCACCATCCTGCGACCCACGGCGTTCTGCGTGTTATTTTGGAACTGAACGGCGAGACCATCGTCAAGGCAATGCCTGAGACCGGCTTCCTGCACACCGGCATTGAAAAGACGGCGGAGAACCTGACCTGGAACCAGGCCACCACCGTGGTCGACCGCATGGACTACCTCAACTCCATCGGCAATAACGTGGGCTACTGCCTGGCCGTCGAGAAGCTGCTCGGTATCACCGACCGGATTCCCGAGCGTGCCACCGTCGCCCGCGTCGTTTTGATGGAACTGCAGCGGATCACTTCGCACCTGGTCTACCTTGGCACCGGTGCCCTTGACCTGGGCGCCATGACGCCGTTCTTCTGGACCTTCGACCTGCGTGAGCAGATCCTGGACATCTTCGAAGAAGTGACCGGTCAGCGCATGAACCCCAGCTACATGCGGGCCGGCGGTCTGGCCCACGACCTGCCTGAGCACTTCGGAGAGATGGTCCGCACTTTCCTGAAGATCGCCCCCGGCAAAATGCAGGACCTCCGCAACCTGATTCTGGGCAATCCGATCTTCATCGACCGGACCGTGGGCGTCGCCAAGATCAGCATGGAGAAGGCCCTGGCCCTTGGCCAGACCGGCCATAACCTGCGCATTACCGGCTGCGACTACGATGTGCGCAAGTACTACCCGTACTGCGGCTATGAGAATTACGACTTCAAGGTGCCGGTTCGCCAGAACGGCGACCTCAATGACCGCATCTCCATCCGCTTCGATGAGATCGACGAGTCGCTGAAGATCATTCAGCAGGGCATCGATAACCTGCCCGACGGCCGTCACATCATCGAAGACCGCAAGCTCGTCCTTCCGCCCAAGGAGGAAGTGAAGGAGTCGATGGAGGCGCTGATTCACCACTTCAAGCTGGTGCAGCGCGGCTTCGATGTGCCGGCCGGCGAGGTCTATCAGGCCGTGGAATCGCCCCGCGGCGAACTCGGCTTCTACCTGATCTCCGACGGCGGCAACAAGCCGATGCGCATGCGGGTCCGCGGCCCGGCCTTCTACGCCACGTACGCTTTGGAGCACCTGCTGCCCGGCCACTACGTCGGCGACATGGCCGGCATTATCGCCGGTCAGGACCCGATCTTCGGGGAGGTGGACCGCTAATGGCACACGAGCACGATCACAGCAAGACGGTCTCCCTGAAGGAGATTCACGCCCCCACCTGGCCCGAGCAGTGCAAGGACGAGGTGGAGGCGATCATCCGGCGGTATCCTGAGGGCCAG
>JARBUG010000088.1 GCA_029239785.1 Symbiobacteriaceae bacterium
AGGGCGGTTTGACCGCAATTTTGGTGGGTACCTGCGCCTGGGGCGACCACGAAGAGTATTACCCCAAAGGCCTGCCGCCGGGGGAACGGCTGGCCTACTACGCTGCTCATTTCCCGATTGTCGAAGTGGACAGTTCCTTTTACAGCTTGCAGCCGCCTAAGTGGTACGCCGGCTGGGCGGCCAAGACGCCGCCAGGCTTCGTCTTCAATGTGAAGGCGTATGGGGCGATGACCAGACATCACCGGGAGCCGCGGCCGGGAGAGGAAGACCTGGGAGAGGTCTTTCGGCGGTTCGACGCCTCGGTGCAGCCGCTGCGGGAGGCTCGCAAGCTCAAAGCGCTTCACTTCCAGTTCCCGCCCTGGTTCACCAGGAGCAGTGAAAACTTGGAGTGGCTCCATTACTGCCGGGAGTTCTTCCGGCATGATATCCTGGCGGTGGAGTTCCGCCACCACTCGTGGTTCCTGGGCGCCGCCCGGGACGAGACCCTGTCGCTGCTTCGGCGGCTGAACGCCGTCAATGTCGTGTGTGATGAGCCCCAGGTCGGCTCGGGCACTGTCCCCCCGGTCGTTGCCGTGACCGACCCACGACTGGCAATCGTTCGGTTCCACGGGCGTAATGCAAAAACGTGGTACATAAAGGCGGAAACCACCGCCCAGCGGTTCGACTATCTGTACAGCCATGCGGAACTTCAGGAGTGGGTGGGCCCGGTGCGGCAGCTGGCTGGCGAGGCCGACGAGGTCCATCTGCTGATGAACAACAACCGGGCCAACTACGCTGTGCGCAACGCCCTGGATCTGATGTCCCTGCTCGGCATGGCCATTCCCGAGCTTGACGAACGGGGCGTGCCCGTGGCGCCCCGCCGGGCCGGGGCCAAGCCCGAACAACTGAAGCTGTTCTGAAGCAGATGGGGACAGCAATCAACCATCGATGACACAGCCTGAGTAATACCTCCCCGATCACAGGGGAGGTATTTTCGCGCGTAACACGCGCGTTACAAGTTATTTTCGTCATTATTCAGTCGCGGCGGCGTGTTGCAACGAAGGCGTTTAAAATGTAGAAACATACAAAGAGTACGTGCATCAGCATTTGGAAAATGTTGTGGCTGGGGGAGGGAAATTTGTGGAACGTGTAGAATCCTTAATCTCACATTCCTGCGAATTTACTCCACTTCCGGACGCCGGGGTGGAGGAGCAGTTGGCCGTCACCCGTTCGGATGTGGCGCCCCCGCTGCCTGCAGGCAGGAGACCAAAGCCCCAATGGAACGGCCGTAAGGAGGGGGGGACCTCCATGGCACGCAGCGCAGCATACCGGGCCAGGCTCTTCGTCGAGCAAACCGAGTCGCCGGGTGAAGACTCCGTCCTCATCAAACGTCTGTCCGCGGGCGACGAAGAGGCGCTCGGCACCCTCATGGACCGCTACGGCGGTGCTCTGCTTCACTTCGCCCACCGCCTGGTCGGCGACCTACAGTTGGCTGAGGAAATCTATCAAGATACAATGCTCAAGGCCTGGCAGCAGGCTGCCTCGTTCCGGCTCGACGGGCACCTCAAGGCCTGGCTCTTCCGGGTGGCCCGCAACAACGCCATCGACTATATGCGCAAAAAGCGTCTTCCCCTCGAAGAGTTCACCACCTGCCTGGAAACTGCGGCCACCACGTTCCGACCCGAGCGCGAGGCCGAGCGTTCCTGGCTCTCCGCCGAAGTGGTGGAAGCCATGTCCGAACTGCCCCCTGCGTATCGCGAGGTCGTCGACCTTCGTTTCTTCCACCAGCTGTGCTATCAGGAAATCGCACAGGTACTTGGTATCCCCCTGGGAACGGTAAAGAGCCGGCTCAATTACGCCATTCAGCGCCTAACCAAAATCCTGCGGGAACGGGGCATCGACCACAACCTGGTCGAAAGCTAGCCACCAGCATCGCCCTCCTCTGTCGGAGGGCTTTTCCTTTTCCACTTGCCCCCAACAATTTGCTATAATGGGAGGGAGATGGTCCTGAAGGAGCCGGTCAATGAACCTCCCCAACATCCTTACCATGATTCGGATCCTCCTGGTTCCCGTGTTCCTCCTTGCGTTTCTGACCCGATTCGAGGCGCTCGGGCTGCTGGCCGCCGCCATTTTCGTATTGGCGGCCATTACCGACGGGGTCGACGGCTACCTGGCTCGCAAGCACAAGGCCGTCACCAAGCTGGGCCAGTTCCTGGACCCGCTGGCGGACAAGCTCCTCATAACCGCGGCGCTCATTGGCCTGGTCGAGGTGAAGCTGATTTCCACCTGGTCGGCCATGATCATCATCGGGCGGGAACTCGCGGTTACCGGGCTGCGTGGCATAGCCGCAGCCGAAGGCACCATTATTGCAGCGGGCCCCTGGGGCAAGGCAAAAACGGTCATGCAAATTGTCTTCATCGTAACTGCCATGCTGCACCGGTCTTTGCCTGTGGGCTTCTGGCTCCACCGCCTGGCGGAATTCCTCTTTTCGCCCTTCCTGTGGGTAGCCCTGGCGCTTACAATTTGGTCAGGGGTCGACTACTTTGTGGCCTACTACCGTGGCCTTCGGGCGGCGGCGCCCCGGCCGGCGCTCAAGTTCCGGCTCAAGCTGCCCCTGCGGCGGCGCCCCAAGTCATAGGTGGAGGTGTATGAAATGAACCTGATGCTGGCAACCTCTGCGAACGATCTGGCCCCGCTCCCCGGGAGTGTCATGCGTCCGGCGGTTACGGTGCCGCAGGTTGACTGGGCGAGCGAAGCAGCACTGGTTATCGACATGGGTGAGCAGCGGACCGCCGGGTACAGCCTAACGGTAACCGATGTTGCCCGCACCCAGGCGGGCGTGGTGGAGCTAAAACTCCAGGTGCGCAGGCCCGGCCGCGGCGACTTCGTAGCACAGGTCATCACCCACCCATACACCGTTGCAAAGGTGCCGCGTGCATGGCTGAACGGCGCAACAGTAGTCGCGGTCGACCAGCACGGTACTGAACTGATTCGTCAGGTGGTGTCGCTGTGAGAGCTGTGATTCTGTCGGCGGGCCAAATCGCCGACTATGGCCGGGTGCGGGCGCATATTGGAGCGCCCGACCTGGTCATCTGTGCTGACGGCGGCGTTCGCCATGCCCGGGAACTCGGCCTGGTTCCCACGCTGATTATTGGCGACTTCGACTCCGCCGGCTCCGAACTGATCGCCGCAGAGGCTACCCGGGGCGTTCCCGTGGAGCGGGTCCCGGTGGAGAAAGACGAAACCGACACCCACCTGGCTCTGGCGGCAGCCCTCAGCCGGGGCGCCCGGCAAATCCTACTGGTGGGCGCAACCGGCGACCGGCTCGACCACACGTTCGCCAACCTGCTCCTACTCGCCGGCGTACCTGCGAATGTCGATGCAAGCATGGTGGATGCAAAGAATGTGATCCGGCTGCTCCGCCCGGGTGGGCGAATGATGGTGCCCGCCTCACCCGCCAGCTATCTTTCGCTGCTGCCGCTCTCGCCGGAAGTCAAGGGCGTCGTGGCCGAAGGGGTGAAGTGGCCGCTGGATGGCGCCACCCTGCGGTGGGGTACCTCGCTGGGGGTCTCCAACCAGGTAGTCGAGAGCGAAGCGTTCATCGCTGTGCGCGAGGGCTACCTGGCCGTCATACAGGCCTGGGACTAAAAGACCCGGAGATCGCCGAGCGGTCTTCGGGTTTCGCCTTGCCCAGACCCGGGCAGGGGAAAGCACTTCGCAGGGCGAAATATCCAGCGTTAAACGCGCTCTGGGAGGCCTGATTTCGATGACCACCAAGCTGCACCCGCAGACCGTAGTCGACGAGCCATCGCTGCTTTCCTTCCTGAACGAGCTGGAAGAGCAACTCCAGGCGATCAGCTGCACGCTGTCCGAACTGGCCTTTGTACAGTACCAGACCAAGCGCCGGCCCGAAGGCATGGCGGAGGCGGAGGGTGCCCAGGCCGCCCTCATGTCCAATCCGGACTATCAGGAAATGATTGGCCGGTTCGCGGGCAAGGTGGACGACCCCGTACTGTCCCGGCGGGTCGAAGTGTGGCTGCGGGCCTTCCGTGGCGCCAGAGTCACCGCCAACCCGGATGTGCGGGCGCTCGTCAACGAAATCAGTGATGCCATTGTGGCGCACCGGTACGATGTGCAGGGCGATGAGCTCGACCTGGGCGGCGTGCGCTTCCTGCTGCGCACCGAGCCGTCACGCGAGCGGCGCCGGGCTGCCTGGCTGGCGTTCGCGCCCCTCTCGCGCCGACTCGATGCGCGTACCCGGGAACTATTCCGACTGCGGAACAGCATCGCCCAGGTGGAGGGCTTTGAAACCTACGCACACATGCAAATGGAGGCGCAGGGGCTCACCCTGCCTCAGGTGAAAGCGATTCTGGAAGAGCTGTCCACTGCCTCGGAACCCGCCTACCGCGAGGTTTTGGAGGAAGGGGCGGGCAAGCAGAAGCTCAGCTCCATACAGCCGTGGGACATCAAATTCCTGCTGGATGGGGTTGGCGGCCTGCCGGCGCGCTACTTCCCGCGATCGGGTATCATCGGGCGGCTCGATGAGTGGGCCGGGCACCATGGCCTGGATCTGAAGGAACTGGGCATCTCCGTGCACATGCTGGATATTCCATACAACGGGCTTTGCATGGGCATTACGCCCAGGGATATCCGGATTCTGGGGAACTGGGCGGACGGCCACAACTATTACAAAACGGCCTTCCACGAACTCGGGCACGCCCTGCACAATGCTTTCAGCGACCCCGGCAGTTACATACTGCGCCGGGAGCCGTCGGTATTCAGCGAAGCCATGGCTGAGTTGATCGGCTACACGGTTCAGGACCCGGCATGGCTGTCTCACGTGGGGCTGTCTGCCTCGGAAGTCGCCTCGGCCGCCACCCAGGCGATGGGGCCCTGGTTCGCATACCTGCGGCAGCGCACGGCCCACGCCCTGTTTGAGTACGAGGCCTACGCCAACCCCGACGCCGACCTGGATGTGCTGAATGCCGGCATTGAGGCCCGGGTGCTCGGGTGCCACTTTGACGAGTCGCCCCGGTGGGCCGCCGAGCCCAACGCCTGGTATACCCGTTACCCGGTATACTGGCAGAACTATGTGCTGGCCGATGTGGTTGCCAGCCAGATTCACCACGACCTGCGCCGCCGGTTCGGTGCCGTATGGCGCAGCAACAATGCGCTTGAGCATGTGCGCCAGCACTACTGGGCGCCCGGCGGTTCCCTGGACTGGCAGGAGAAGTTGCTCCGGGGCACCGGTGAGCCTCTGGGCACCAAAGCGCTGGTCGCTGACCTGAGCAACGCCTGATCACGCACGAGGCCCGGACTGCCCGCTGGCGGTCCGGGCCTTGCTGTGCTACAGGCAGGTGCCCAGGAAGCGCTGAAGCAGGTCGGCCACAGCCCGGGGCGCTTCCAGGGGTGAGTGGCGTACGGCCCCGCTGACCTGGGCCAGTTGGAATCGCGGGGTCTGCCCGAAGACGGAAGCGACGAGCGCCTTGGATTCGGGGCCTGCTTCTTGCCCCACCAGGGCCATGACGGGGCAGCAAATGCCCTCCAGGATGGGGAATTCGGGGGCGCCCAGTGCCGGAGCAAGGCCAGGTTCATTGGCCTCTGCGATGCGGGCGTGCGTCTGCTGGGCGACCACGCCGGCGAGAACCGTAACGTGTTCGGGCTTGCGCACTACGCTGCCGTGGGAGACGGAAAGCCACTGCAGCAACATTTCCAGGTGCCAGTTCTCCTGGACCGTTGGGGAGTGTTCGGCGCGGGGCACCACCGGGTCGACCACCGTGAGCGAAGCGGCCCGGCCCGGGGCGCGCGCCGCCAGGCCGGCCGCCCATGACCAGCCAGAGCCGTAAGCCACTACGTGGCAGCGTGCAATGCCAAGCCAGTCCATAAGCCCAAGCAGGCGGCTCGAACGATCGGCCGCCTGGGCTGAGCGATTGCTGGATTCGACCCGAATGTCGCAGCGGATGGACCGGTACCGCTTGCACAGCATGTCGGCAACGGGGGCCCAGAGCCGTGAATCGTTCAGCCGGCCGGGCACCAACAGGACAGGAAAGCCGTCACCGGCTTCTTCGAATGGCAGCGGTGGGCCGGCAGGCCGGTGGTTCTGCAGCACGGTGGGCACTCCTTCCGGTAGCTTGATCTCTTTCCACAATTTCCCTGTAAGCTGATTATGGCGTGGAAATAAGTGATTGTCAAGACTGAACTGCGCACCAGTTGACGCTAGCCGTGGTTCGCGGGGAGACGCGTGCAGGAATCGTTTCTTCGCAGCCCGAACATAACTATGTTTTAGCGACAGTATAGAAATCAGACGCTCTCAAGATTGGGGTGACAGCGGTGGTGAATTTGAGCTGGCAAGGAGCTGCCCTTGCCGGATCAACGGAAGCTGACACGACCTGGCGGCTGGGCCCCGTACGCCTGGGCTATATCGAATACCTGAATGTATTGCCTGTGTACTATGGCCTCGAGCAGGGCATTATCGACCTGCCGGTCGCGATCAAGAAAGGGCCGCCTTCCCAGTTGAACCAGCTGTTCATACAGGGCGCCCTGGATATTACGCCGATCTCGTCCATCGAATACGCACGGCATGCGGGGGATGCTGTGGTACTGCCTGACCTGTCGGTCAGCGCCGATGGACGCGTAACGTCGGTCCTGCTCTTCACGAAGGTGGACCCGTCAGAGCTAGAAGGGCGGCCCGTGGCGCTGACGAGTCACAGTGCGACCAGCGTGGTTCTGACCAAGATCATTCTGCAGGAGCGCTATGGCGTGAAGCCGGTCTACCATGCGGCTCCGCCCGATCCAGTCCACATGCTCGCAGACTCCGATGCCTGCCTGATCATCGGTGACTATGCCTTGTTAGCGGCGAACAACGCTCGCCTGAAGGAACTCTATCCGACACTGCGAATCATCGACCTCGGTGAGGCGTTCAAGGAACTGACGGGCGAGATCATGGTCTTCGCACTGTGGGTGATTCGGCGGGAGTTCGCCGAGCGAAACCCGGATGGTGTCCGTCTCGTCTCCCGGCTGTTCCGGGCCAGCCGAGATTACGCGATGGAACATATGCCCCAACTGGTTGATGAGGCGCTGCGCCGACGGGAACTGCCCCGGGCGGCCGTGGAGGAACACTTCCGGCAGATTCGGCATCACTTTACGGAACCTTACAAGCGAGGCCTGCTGACCTACTACAGACTGGCCCATAAAATCGGAGAGATCCCGGCCGTGCCGGCGCTAGATGTGTGGGGGGAGTAATGGACGTGGCTGCGACACTAAGTACCGATATTCGTCCGATTCTTGACAGGCGGCTGGCCGGGGGGCGGCTGTCGTTGGAAGAGACGGTGGCCCTGCTCAAGTCGAACGACCTGCTGGCCCTGGGCCAGGCGGCAGATGTGATCCGGAAACAACTTCATCCGAATGATGAGGTCAGCTTCATCATCGATCGAAATATTAACTACACCAACGTTTGCGTGGCCCAATGCAGCTTCTGTGCGTTCAAGCGCGATGTGGGCCACGAAGAGGGCTATACGCTTGACTGGCATACGATCGATCAGAAGTGCCAGGAGCTTGTGGACCAGGGGGGCACGCAGGTGCTGCTGCAGGGCGGCCTAAATCCGGCCCTGAAGCTGCCTTACTACCAGGAACTGATCAGCCACATACAGACCCGGTTCCCGCAGTTGATGGTGCACGGTTTCTCGCCGGCCGAGATTTTCTACCTGTCGAAGCTGTCGAAGCTGTCGGTGATGGATACCCTGCGGGAATTGCAGGCGGCGGGCCTGCGGACCATTCCCGGCGGCGGCGGCGAAATTCTGGTCGACCGGGTCCGCCGGATCATTGGCAAGGGAAAGGTGCTGACCGACCAGTGGTTCGCAGTCATGGAAGCGGCCCAGCAGTTGGGCATGAACACCACCGCCACCATGATGTACGGCCACATCGAAACGGTCGAGGAGCGGGCCGAGAGCCTGATCCGCATCCGCGACAGCGGCGACAAGTACGGTGGGTATCGGTCCTTTATTCATTGGGATTTCCAGCCTGAGAACACCGAACTGGGTGAGCAGGTGCTGAGCAACCCCGAATACCGCCTGGGTGACGGTTTCGACTACCTGAAGCTGATGGCTGTTGCCCGGCTGGTGCTGGATAACTGCCCGAACTTGCAGGTCTCGTGGGTGACGCAGGGGCCGAAAATGGCCCAGGTGGCGCTGCGCTTTGGCGGCAACGACTTTGGTGGTACGATGATGGAAGAGAACGTGGTCTCTGCCGCAGGTACCACGTACATGGTCGGACCTGCCAAGGCGGTGGAGTTGATTAAGGCCGCCGGCTTCAAGCCGGTGAAGCGGGATACGTTCTACAACGTGCTGCACGCATACTAGAGGAGGCAAGGGCCGGGGGTGTGCGCCCCCGGCCCTTACGACATACCGCATGAAACTTCTGGCATTTGACTTGGACGGAACCCTGGTGCACGAGCCGGATACACATGTGCGGCCTGTGGACCGGCACGCGATTGATGAAGCCCGGGCTGCCGGTCTGGAAGTGCTGATTGTGACGGGGCGCTCGTGGCGGGGAACGAAGCCCACCTACGAGGAGTTGGGGCTGACCGGACCGGCGATCTGCTATGTAGGCGCCCTGACAGTGGCGGATGGCACAGGGCGGGTGCTGTCGCACCGGCCGCTGGCGCCCGAGGCGTGGGATTCGCTGCGGGCGTTTGTGCTGCACGAAGGGCTGCCGGTGACGGCCTGCGTCGGGGCCGACCAGGCGGTGGTGGAAGGTGCGCTGTCGGTCGGAGCCAAGGGTCTTGTTGCCGCCGATACGGCGTTCGCCACGCGCCGGGCCGACGACTTTCCGCCCTGGGAGAGTTGGAATTCTTACGCCATCAGCTCGCCTGACCTGACACACGTTCAGGCACCCCCCATCATGCTTGCCGTATATGGCGAGCGGGCCGTGCGTCGGGTGCAGAACGCCTTTCCAACTGGGCTGCCGCAGTCTCAGTTTGACCTGTATGACAAGGTTGCGGGCGAGTTGGCCCTTCACATTTGGCATCAGGATGTCGACAAGGGCGTCGCACTGGCTGCGTACTGCGGGAGCAGAGGGATTCAGCCCGGGGAGGTGGCCGCCTTCGGCGACATGCCCATGGACGCCTCCATGCTCCAGTTTGCCGGCCTGGGAGTGGCCGTGCCCGGCGCCCACCCGGCACTGAAGCGGGTCGCCGACCAGGTTGCTGAGCCGCACGAAGTGATTCGGGCGATTCTGGAGGGAAGGGCATGAGTCTCTCACGTCGTTTGAGGCTGCTGGCCGGCCGCCTGGCGCTGCCCAGGCGGCTTGAGCGCGCCCTGCCCCGGGCCGCCCTGGAAATCATGGCGGCCCTGGCGGATCGCGGCCACGAGGTGGGGCTGGTGGGCGGCGCCGTGCGGGACCTGCTGCTGGGCCTGGCGCCCAAGGACTGGGACATGGTCACCTCAGCCACGCCCGCGGAAATCATGGCGCTGTTCCCCTCGGGCCGCGTGATGGGCGCCAGCCGGGGCGGCACCACGGTGCTCATTCCCCGGGAGGGCGAACCCTTCGAGGTGACGCCCTACCGGGGCGCCAACCTGGGCGATGATCTGGCCCACCGGGATTTCACCATGAACGCCATGGCCCTGGGCCTCGACGGGACCCTCCACGACCCCCTGGGCGGCCAGCACGACCTGGTGGCCGGTGTTGTGCGGGCCTGCCTGGACCCGGTCGCCCGGCTCGACGAGGATCCCCTGCGGGCCCTCCGGGCCATTCGCCTGGCCGCCCAGTTCGAGTTCGACCTGGACCCGGCCCTGGCGACGGCAGTGCCCACGGCGGCGCCGCGCCTGCAGGCCATCGCCCCGGAACGCATCGGGGCGGAGTTTGCCCGCATACTTGCGACCCGGCGTCCCGTCTGGGCGATGGAGCGGCTCCAGGAAACCGGCCTCCTCGCCGCCTTCGCCCCTGAAATCAGCGACATGTACGGCATCGAGCAGAACCAGTACCACCGCTTCGACGTATGGAATCACGCCCTCGCCGCCCTGGGCCTGGCGCCGGCGGAACTTCACCTGCGCCTCGCTGCCCTGCTCCACGACGTCGGCAAGCCCCGCACCATCTCCACCGATGAGCGGGGCAACCGCCACTTCTACGCCCACGAAACTGTTGGCGCGAACATGGCGGACCAGTTGCTTGCCCGGTTGAGACTCCCGGCCGAGGTGCGGGAAAAGGTCGTCCACCTGATCAGGTACCACATGGACCTGCACCTGGACGGCGAAATGAGCGACAGCGCCATCCGCCGCATGGTCCGGCGCATCGGGCTGGAGCATATGCACGACCTGATTCAGCTCCGCCGGGCTGACCGGCTTGCCTCGGGCATGCGCCAGGGCGACCTGAGCCCCGAGACCGTCCATCTGCTGCAGCAGGTGGATCGGATTCTCAAAGAAGATGCAGCCCTGCGGGTGACCGACCTGGCTATTGATGGCGACGATGTGCTCCGGATTTTCGGGCGCCCGCCTGGCCCATACGTGGGGCGGGTGCTGGACCAACTGCTGGAAGAGATTACGGAGGACCCCCGTCTGAACGAGCGGGAGTGGCTGCTCTCGCGGTTGGCGGAACTTTCCAAAGTGTGGTAGCATAACGGAGAGAGATATGGGGAGGAGCGATCCACCTTGACTGCAGCAAATGCCAGTCCTTTTCAGCTTGTAGAGAATGAGTTCATCCCCTTCACGCCCTGGCACGTGCCGGCGCCCGAAGCGAAGATTGCCCTGGTCACAACCGGGGGAGTCTACCTAAAGAACGGTCTCCACCAGCCGTTCGCGGCCGAGGGAGATGACCAGACCTTCCGCGAATTCCCCGCAGTGGTGGAGGCAGATGACCTCGCTGTCGCCCACCCGGGCTACGACCCGGCTCACG
This sequence comes from Symbiobacteriaceae bacterium, assembly GCA_029239785.1. Lineage (GTDB taxonomy): Bacteria > Bacillota > Sulfobacillia > Symbiobacteriales > Symbiobacteriaceae > JARBUG01. The sequence continues at coordinate 10,867 of JARBUG010000088.1, forward strand.
CACAGGCCGATGTGAACGTGGTCTTCCCGCTTGAGCGGCTCCACGAACTGGCGCAGTCGGGGTACGTGGGCGCAGTGGCCCCGTTCGCATACAGCTTCATGGGCCACATCCCGGAGCCGGTGGCCCTGCTGTCAAACTACGCACCGTCGGTAGCCTACCGCCTCAAGCGCATGGGCGCCACGCTGGCCCTGGTGATTGCAACGGGCCAGTATGACCACCAGACCGGCGCCCTTGTCGCCCGGGCGATCGAACTGGCCGGGGTGCCCACCATTTTGCTGGGCACCGACAAGGCGCTGCTCGAGTCCGTGCGGGCGCCCCGCTCGGTCTGCGTCAGGCACCCTGCCGGAGCACCTCTGGGCAACCCCGGCAACGTGGGCAAGCACCAGTACCTGCTGCGGGAGCTCTTCGACGCAGCCTGGCAGTTCGAAGCCCCCGGCCTGGTGGCCGAGCTGCCCTTTGCCTGGAACGGTCAGTAAAAGGAGGATCGCAGCCATGTCTACAACAGACTGGGTCCAGGTCTTCGAAACCGGCGACGATTTGCAGATGGAGTTTGTGCGGGGCCTGCTCACCACCAACGGCGTTCCCGTGGTGGTGCAGCGGACGGGCGCCAAGGACCTGGGCATGATTTTCGGCGCTGCTGCCACCGGCAGCCTGATTCTGCGAGTGCCGCCCGACCTTGAGCAGCAGGCACGTGACCTGCTGGAGAGCGGCCCCGCCGAAGCGGAAGCAGAATAGCGAAAAACGCCTGCAGCGGTAGTAACCCGTTGCAGGCGTTTGTGTTTTACCGTAAGAGGTTGATCACAGAGACCGTGCCATGCGTGCCGAGGCCAAATATAACGCCGGACGCCGCAATACCGAGCGAGAGCCCGAACCAGAGCGAGCCGCTGCTCAGCCCCAGCAGGCGGCCTAGTACGACGCCGCCCCATACACCGGTGCCCGGTAAGGGCAGCAGGACGAAGGCGACCAGCCCCAGCCAGCCCCAGCGCTGAACCAGCGCCTTATGCCGGTCAATCTGCGCCTCCGTCTTGGTCAGCCAGCCCCCAATGCGGGGGTAGCGGGCGCACTGGCGGTAGGCCCAGGCGACGACCACCACGGCGACCTGAATCTGCAGGACGTTTCCCACGATACCCAGGACCGTAGCGGTAGGCGTTGGCAGTCCGAGGGCCACTCCCAGGGGGATGCCGGCCCGCAGTTCCAACATGGGAATCATCGACACTGCAAATGCGATCAGCATGGCGAGCCATGGTTCTGTTACCGGATTAGTCAGCAGCAACAGCCTTCTCCTTTCGCTCGGGATGTTTCTCGGGAATCAGAAGAGAAGCGATGACCGACGTGGCGATGATGCCGGCGATCACCAGCAGGGAGAGCGCTGTGGGCACCTTGAACAGGTCGACAATCAGCATCTTGATGCCGACGAAGCAAAGAACGGCGGCCAGGCCGAGCTTCAGGAAGCGGAACTTATCGACGACGCCGGCCAGAAGGAAGTAGAGGGAACGCAGGCCGAGAATCGCAAAGACGTTCGAGGTATAGACGAGGAAGGGCTGCTTCGTCACGGCGAAGATGGCCGGAATCGAGTCAACGGCGAAGAGCAGGTCGCTGGCCTCCACCAGCACCAGCACCAGCAGAAGCGGCGTTGCAAAGCGCTTGCCGTTCTGGATGGTCAGGAACTTCTGGCCGTCGTATTTGTCGGAAACAGGCATAAAGCGGCGGACCAACTTGACCATAAAGTTGTTGCCGGGGTCGAAGGCGTCGTGCTTCTGCGTGGCCATTTTGATGCCCGTGATCACCAGGAAGGCACCGAACAGGTAAAGGATCCAGTGGAAGGTGCTGATGAGCGAAGCACCCACAAGAATGAGCACGGCACGCATGGCCAGGGCGCCCAGGACGCCCCAGAAGAGCACCCGGTGCTGGTACTCGCCAGGAACCTTAAAGTAGCTGAAGATCAACACGAACACAAAGATGTTGTCGACACTCAGGGCTTTTTCAATCAAATAACCGGACAGGAACTCCAGGGCGGGATCTTTGCCCAAGAAGAAGTAGATGCCTGCGTTAAATGTGAGCGCCAGCGAGATCCAGACGACGCTCCAAATGGTTGCTTCTTTGATGGAAACAGCATGGGCCTTCCGATGGAACACACCAAGGTCAAGCGCAAGCATCAGGAGCACCAGGGCATTGAAACCGACCCAGAGCCACGGACTTCCAAGCATCATTTGCGGTTCGCACCTCCGTCAGATTTGGCGGACAACGCAAAGAGGGGCACGGCTAGCCCTCAGTTCCAGTTGTGGAACCAAGGTCTGGCCGTGCCCCTTTACCTGTGCTTGGTAAAAAGACCGATACAGCCGGAGGCGATTGAACGCCCCGAAGTGACGAGCTGTATCTCTCGGATGCACCTCCGAGATGGCTACTCCCCTTGTGTGCGGTTGTCTTGAACTAGATTACACGGTCTCCTGGCACTTTGTCAACTAGCTTGTTCCCTTTTATCTTTGCTGCTCGCCGGCGCCCGGCATGGTCAGGTTTTTCAGAACCCGGCCCACCGTGCGGTCACGCAGTTCCACTTTCATGCCGCGGGGGTGAGGTCCACGCGTCAGCACTCGGAAAACAGTCCCTTCGACGCCGGCGTTCTCCCCGTCGCCGAACCGGCGGATCATCTGCTGCGCTTTTGTTTCGATGATCACCTGGTCGCCGGGTTCCACCGTGCGGCGCTGCTCCGGCGCCCGGGGTGCGGCGGCCTTTTTCTCCTCGACAGGCCGGGTCTCCAGAGCCCACTGGGCCGTGCTGCCGTCGAGGCTCACACCCTCGATGCGGTAGCCGCCGGCAGGAGATGTATACCATTCCAGGTCTTTGAGGGCGGTGGCCAGCGATTTCAGATCGGTTAAGTTCGCGCGGATCTCATGAGACATGAGCATTTACTCCTTTTTCATAGTAATCCTTTCGTACTTTGGTGGACAAAACGAATGGCGTAGATATAATTAGTAGGTAAAGAGTAAGGAATAGTCCGAATGGCGGAGGTTCTGCGTGGGGGTAAGCCGCCATAGAGCACAGAGACAACAGAGGAGGGGTCCCCTTGGTGAAGAAGAGTTCCCGGTTTTTCGGTGTGGTCCTGCTGCTTGTGGCCATGTTGGTCGCTGCCTGCGGCCAACAGTCCGGATTGGAACGGGTGAAGAAGGCCGGCAAGCTTGTGGTTGCGGTCGACACCACCTACCCGCCCATGGAGTATGTGGAAGGCAATAAGACCGTGGGCTACGACGTCGACCTGGCAACCGAGCTGGGCAAGAAGTTGGGTGTGCAGGTCGAGTTCGTCACCGTCGACTGGAACGGCATCATCAGTGGTCTCCTTGCCAAGCGTTATGATGTGATCATGTCCTCCATGAATATTACGGAGGAACGCCTCAAGGAAGTCAACTTTGTCGAGTATGCCCGTATGTCCCAGGTCTTTGTCGCCAAGAAGGGCGTCAGCATCAAGAGCGAGGCCGATCTAGCCGGCAAGACCGTCTTGGTCCAGGACGGCACTACCTCTCACGACTACGCCAAGGGAGTCAAGTCGATCAAGGAGATTATCTCCTACGGCGGCGCGACTGAGGCGTTCCAGGCGCTGAAGAACGGCAAGGGCGACGTCGTCATCATCGACGAGCCCGTGGGCCTGTACTACGCGGCGAAGGACGCAGCGACCTTCCAGATCACCGGTCGGGCCATGGATCCCGAGCCCGTGGGCATCGCCATCCGCAAGGAAGATAAGGATCTGGCAGCCGCTCTGGAGAAGGCGCTGGCCGACGCCAAGGCAGACGGCTCCTATAAGAAGATCGCCGAGACCTGGTTCGGTGGCGAACTGGGCAAGTAGTAGTCTGATACTGCACCGGCGGCAGGGAGTCTCCCTGCCGCCGGACCTGTATACGAAGGGAGCTGCCAGCTCGTGGAGAACTTCATGGGGTACTCAATAAAGATCCTGCCGTTCTTGCTCAAGGGCATGCAGCAGACGCTGATCTTAACCGCGGCCAGCGCAACCTTCGGGACGCTGCTGGGGCTCCTGCTGGCCCTCGCCCGCATCGCTCCGGCCCGGCTGGTTCGGACCGCGGCCAGCGGCTACGTCACACTCTTTCGCGGCACACCCCTCATGCTCCAGATTCTCTTCATCTGGGGCGCCCTGCCCCAGGTCGGCATCGTCCTGCCGGACACGGCATGTGTCATCATTGCGCTCAGCCTGAACGCCGGCGCCTACATCGCCGAAATCATCCGGGCGGCGATTCAGTCGATCGACCGTGGGCAAATGGAGGCGGCCCGGTCGCTGGGCATGGGCTATGGTCTGGCCATGCGCCGGATCATTCTGCCGCAGACGTTCCGCCGGTTGCTGCCGCCAATGGTCAACGAACTGGCCGCCCTGACCAAGGACACGTCGCTGGCCATGGTGGTGGGCATTGTCGAACTGATGAAGGCGAGCCAGCAGCAGCAGTCGCAGTCTTTCCGGCCGGCCGAAACCTACATATGGACCGCCCTGGGCTACTTGCTGGTGACCATGACGTTAATGTCCCTGGCCACCCGGTTCGAAAAGAAGCTGGAGGCGAGGGGATAGCCATGACAGAGCCAATTCTGCAGGTCGAGAGCCTGCACAAGTCGTTTGGCAAGCTGGAAGTGCTCGCCGGCATCAGCCTAGAGGTTCAACAGGGCGAAGTGGTGGTCGTCATCGGCCCGTCGGGGTCCGGCAAGTCGACGCTGCTGCGCTGCATCAACTTCCTGGAGGTGCCTACCCAGGGCCGCATCCTCTTCAAAGGCGAAGAGGTCGGCCAGAAGGAAGTGGGCGGTACGCTGGTCCGGCTGCCCGAGCGGGTGCTCGACCAACAGCGGACGCACATGGGTATGGTCTTTCAGCGCTTTAACCTATTCCCGCACATGACGGCGCTTGAGAACGTCATGGAGGCGCCCATGCAGGTGCGCGGGCTGCGGCGGCCTGAAGCGGAAGCCCTTGGCATGAAGCTGCTGACCCGTGTTGGCCTGGGGGAGAAGGCGAGAACCTATCCGCCGTTCCTTTCGGGCGGACAACAGCAGCGGGTGGCGATCGCACGGGCGCTGGCCATGGAGCCGGATGTGATGCTGTTTGACGAGCCGACCTCGGCGCTGGACCCTGAGTTGGTGGGCGAGGTGCTGCAGGTAATGAAAGACCTCGCTAAGAGCGGCATGACCATGATTGTGGTCACCCACGAGATGGGTTTTGCCCGTGAAGTGGGTAATCGGGTGCTCTTTATGGATGGCGGTGTGGTGGTGGAAGAGGGAAAGCCCGAGCAGATCTTCACGGCACCGCAGCATACCCGTACCCGGGAGTTTTTGTCCAAGGTGTTGTAGCGCAGCGGCCGGCGTATAATTCCCGTGAGGTTGATCGCGGGAGGGGGCGAAGGGGTTGCGTGCAGCCGCTGCATGGGTGCTCCTTCTCGTCATTGCCGGTGCGGTGGCGGCCGGCTGTTCCCGGCCGACCACGGCCTGCCGCGGGCCTGCCGAAGAGATCAATATCTGCATGAACGGACGCCGGATCGAGTTTACGGAACGCTACCTCCCCCACCGGCATGAATCGGGCAGTCTCTATGTGCCGGTGGAGCCCCTGGCACGGCAGTTGCGCATTGATGTGCGCACCGTGATTCGGGGTGATGGGCAGTCAGCCATTGTGACGGTGGGGGGCAGGCCCTTCGACCCGGCCATGGCCTCAACGGCCAAAGGGGTTCACGTGCACGATGGCCAGGTCTATGTTCCCCTGCGGGAGTTGGCGGCGGCCGCCCGCCTGCAGTTGGATATGGACGCGGAAACCGGCACGGCTGGGTTCGCCCGTTGAGGGGCGCCCGCCGTGCCGGTCGCTTTTGGGGGTTATGGCAGGAGACCGTAGGCCCGAAATACGACCGGGGCGATGGCGGCGGGCGTCTGGTCGGGCAGGTCATAGAGCAGGGGCTCCAGGCTGGCCAGTGACGCGACTGCGTAGCCGTCACGGTCGATCAGGACCCCGTACGCGCCCAGCAACGTGCCCCGGGAGACGAGAGGCACATCATTCAGGCGGGCCTTGACCCGCCAGACCGGACCTGCGTAGCCACCTTCCCGTGCGGCCGCCAGCCAGTCGGGCGAGTTCATGTCCAGAACCAGGGCGACATCGATGCCCTGGGGGGCGTAGGTCTGCTGCAGGTCGGTGAGCAGCTCGGCGAGGCCCGGCTCGGGCGCCCGGGGCGCGATGAGCAGCAGCGCCCGTCCCTTGTGCGGGGCCATGTCCAGGGGCCGGGCTTCTTCGTCGAGCAGCGTGAGGGCCAGGGGCGAAAAGCCGCCTTCCGGGGCCATTGGCCCCTTGAGACCATGCACTCTGTTCTGCCGGATGGTGACCTGGTACTGGCTGTGCATGCCCATGGGGCCATTTGCCGTTGCGATCAGCACCGTGGTAATGCCCGGCGCCCCGGGCAGCTGCGCCACCCGGCCGGGCACAGGCGCATGGCGCTGAATCTGGTCGGCCAGGATGGCGGTGGTCAGCCCGTCAGTCATGGCGGCGGCCCCTTCCAGGTCGCCAGCCGCGGCCTTGCGGAAGAAGTCGAGGGCCAGTTTTTCTTCAGGGGTCGTGGCTCTGGCCTCGGCAACCGTGCCGGAGCCAGTTTTGGTGGCGCTCGGTGTTGGCGCCGGCTGAGGCTCCGCCTTGGTGTCAGGCTTCGGTGCATCGGCGGGGGCGGCGGGGTGGGTGGTCACCGTCCGCTCACCGGCCCGCTTCGGATAGATCCATTTGATGGTCGCCATGGAGACGACGGCCGACAGCGTGCCCGCGATCAGGATCACGCTCAGCAAATAGGTAGCAGCGTTACGCACGGGCACACCTCCTTTCTCGGCCTATGGTGGCAGGGGCTACTGCTTGTGAATGCCGGGCTGGCGCTCCACGGTGGGGTCGCCGGCACGCTCGCCGGTGGCTGTGGCCTGCGTCTGGACCTTGGTCACCACCGGCTTGCCATCGGGCCCCCAGATTCCGGTGACGTTTTCGCCCAACAACACGGGCTTCGTGCCGTCAGCATTGGCGACCCAGAGCTGCTTGCCTGTTTTGCCAGGCGCGTAGTAGAGCACCTGCTTGCGGTCGGGCGAGTAGGTAAGCCATTCCTTGCCCTGCAAGGCGGCAGGCAGCAATGTTACCGTGGCGGCCTCTGGGTCAATTTCGACCCAGGTGCCGGTGTCGTCACGCATGAGCAGGGTGACCTGCTGCGTCCAGTCCAGGGGTCCCAGGTATTTGATCGGCTTGGTCGTATGTGCGGTGGTAGGCGTTGCTGGTTTGGCCGGCTGAGTCTGGGCGCCCTGCGCCGCCGTGCCAGGCTGCCTCGCGCCCGGCGTCGTGGTGCCGGTTTTGGGCGGCGCCGCCGCTTCTGGCAGGGGAACCTGCCACAGCCAGGCGCCATCAATTCGCGCTATCCAGAGCCCCTGCTCGTTTATGGCGGCCCGGAACCGGCCGTCTGGCGACAGCGGAGCCGTAGAAAGAAGTTGAAGCGTCTCGCGACTCGGGGAGGTGGCATAGAGTCCAAAGGAAGGGCGGTCTAGAAGGGGCGAGGGTGCGTTGCCCACGGGCGCCGGAGGAAGGCCGACAGCGGCCGGGGCGTCGGACGCCAGCCGCTGGAGCATTAATTCGGGCGGCTTGGTGCAGCCGGTAAGTAACATGGCCGCAGCCGCACACCCGAAGAGGTTGCGGAGTATCATCTTCATGTGTAAGTAAGTCTCCTTCGTGTTCAGCGCAGGAAAATGCGCCGCGGCAGGGTATGCTATAATGATACCACGTTTGAAGTTAACATAAAGCACAGGTCCGCCATTTGGTAAAGGCCTGTTGGAGAGAGGGACCAGCATGAATCTCCGTGTGCTCATGGGTGTTTGGACTGGCAAGGGCGTCGTCAGTGCGACGCGCCTGCTCGGCCGCGGGGGCACCACACTGCCGGGCACAGTTGCCCGCCGGGTCGCCCCGGATATTCTCAAGGCCCTGTCGGCGCAGCCCGACAAGGGTGTCATTGCCATTTCCGGGACCAACGGCAAGACAACAACGGCCAAAATGCTCTCCGCCATGTTTGAGGCGGCGCAGTTCCGGGTTACCCATAACCGGGCCGGGGCCAACCTGATTTCGGGTCTGACGACGGCCTTCCTGCAGGGCGCCACCTGGACGGGGCGTGTGCGGGGCTCCATCGGGCTGATGGAGATCGACGAGGCGACCATGCCCCAGGCATGCAAGGAGATCAAGCCGCTGTCGGCGGTGGTGACCAACTTTTTCCGGGACCAGTTGGACCGGTACGGCGAACTGGAGCACACGGTCAACTTTGTGGGCCGGGGCCTCGACCATCTGGCCAAGGGCGCCAAGGCAGCCCTGAACGCCGATGACCCGCTTTGCGCATCGTTGGGGCGCCGCAGCGCCGTAACGCCCTTCTACTATGGCATCGAAGATGAGAGCGTTGGCTCGCACGAAATGAACCAGACCGCCGACGCCAAGCACTGCGTGGTTTGCGGGACGGAATACGACTACAAGGTCTTCTACTACGCCCACCTGGGGAAGTACCGCTGCCCCAAGTGCGGCCATGAACGGCCCCAGCCCCAGATATACGCCGACAAAATCAGCGCCGTCGATGCACGGGGCTCTACTCTTCATATCGTAACCCCGGCCGGCGATTTTGAGGCCCGGCTGCAAATTCCGGGGCTGTATAACGTGTATAACGCGCTCGCAGCCGTGGCCGGAGCCATGGCCATGGGTATGCCCCTGGACGCGATCAAGGCCGGCCTGGAGACCACTACCAGCCAGTTCGGGCGCATGGAACTGATCCCCATGAAAGATCGCGACGTATACATGGCCCTCGTCAAGAACCCAGTCGGTTTCAACTCGGTCATCCAGACCGTCATGCAGCCCGGCGCCCGTAAAAACTTGATCATTTCCATCAACGATCTGTATGCGGACGGCACCGATATTTCTTGGCTGTGGGATGTCGACTTCGAGGCGTTGGCCGCCGCCCAGGATGAGATTAACTTCGTCATTTGCAGCGGCCTGCGGGCGGAGGATATGGCCGTGCGCCTGAAGTACGCCGGCCTGGAAACGGAAAAGTTGGCG
>JARBUG010000251.1 GCA_029239785.1 Symbiobacteriaceae bacterium
CTTTAGGCAATAATATCTTTGTGACGTGTGGCCGGGCCTGCCCTGAGGCCATACGGACTGAGGAGGAACCGGTAGTTGAGCAACCAGGCCATCGACGGCAAGACGCTAAAGCAGATGATCCTCCATGCTGCCCGGAATCTTGAAGCGCACAAGGACGCCGTCAACGCATTGAATGTCTTCCCCGTTCCGGACGGCGACACCGGCACCAACATGGCAGCGACCATGAATTCGGCCACGCGCGAAGTGGAGCGGGCGCAAGACCGTACCGCCTCTGAGGTGGCAGCCGCCATGGCCCAGGGCAGCCTCATGGGCGCCCGGGGCAACTCCGGCGTTATCCTGTCTCAGCTGTTCCGCGGCTTCGCCAAGGGTATGGAAGGCAAGGTCACGCTGGACGGGCCTGCCCTCGCCCGCGCCTTCCAGGAAGGCGTCGACACCGCCTACAAGGCCGTCATGAAGCCGGTCGAAGGCACCATTTTGACCGTCGCCCGCGAGTCTGCGGCAGCAGGCGTGGCGGCATCCCGCCGTGTCAAGGACCCCGTCAAGATGATGCAGCTGATCGTCGAAGCGGCCGACGTTTCGCTCGCCCGCACCCCCGACATGCTGCCCGTACTCAAGAAGGCCGGCGTGGTTGACTCCGGCGGCAAGGGCTTCGCACTTATTCTGCATGGCTACTACATGGGGCTGACCGGCAGCGAAATCATCGCCACCGCGGCACCCCAGCCCGCTCCGCAGCCTGCCCGGGCTGACAAGCACGACACATCTCCCGCCGCCCGCATCGACTTTAAGGTCGACGAGGAGATCGCCGATATCAAGTTCCCGTATGACTGCGAATTCTTCATCCGCCGCTACCCCGGCGGTCAGCCGATTCCCCTGGAGCAGGTCGGTCACCTCATGGACCCCATGGGCGACTCCATCTACGTAGTCGGCAGTGAAGACTACGCCAAAGTGCACATTCACGCATCCAACCCCGGTCCCGTGCTGTCGCTCTGCATTCAGTACGGTGACCTGGTCGATATCGTCATTCACAACATGCGGGAGCAGCACGCCGACCTGATGGAGAATGTCGGCCACGCCGCTGACGCACCGGCCCAGGCCGAGGAGTATGATGAGAACGCCATCGGCGTGGTGGCGGTTGCCGTGGGCGACGGGCTGGCCGAAGTTTTCCGGTCGCTGGGCGTCAATGAGATCATTCAAGGCGGCCAGACCATGAACCCCTCGACGCAGGACCTGCTCGACGCCATTGAAGCCTGCCCTGCGCACCAGGTCTTCGTCCTGCCGAACAACAAGAACATCATCCTCGCGGCCGAGCAGGCGGCAGCTCTGACGAACAAGAAGGTCTTTGTGGTGCCCTCCCGGTCGATTCCCCAGGGCATTGCGGCCATGGTCTCCTTCCTGCCGGAAGGCGATGCCGACAAGCTGCACAAGTCGATGACCCGGGCGCTGGAGAACGTCCAGACCGGCGAAATCACCTTCTCGGTGCGCGATACCGTCTTTGGCGATATCGAGATCAAGGAAGGCGATATTCTCGGCCTCTGGAACGGCAAGATTGCGCTGACGGGCAAGACGCCCGAAGCCGTTCTGACCAGCCTTCTGGGTCAGATGATCGCTGATAAGGGCGGCGAAGTGATCTCGATCTTCTGGGGCGAAGGCAGCGACGAGGCGAAGGCGAACGCCCTCGCCGACAGCCTGCGGGGGGAGTTCCCCGACCACGAGATCGAAGTCCAGTACGGCGGCCAGCCGCTTTACTTCTACGTCTTCAGCCTCGAATAGTCTCTGGCTTACCACGACCGGGCGCCCTCCTTTTGAGGGCGCCCGCTTCGTTTTTGCAGGACTTGTTCGCCCCGGTAGCGAACACACAGGGTCGAGGTGATCGCGCTTGCCTCCCACAAAGAAGGTAGTAACCCCCTCCAGCGACCCGCTCCAGCAGCCCGTGCAGTTTATTCGGGGCATCGGGCCGGAGCGGGCGAAGGATTTGAATAAGCAGTCCATCAAGGTCGTACAGGACCTGATCGAACGGGTGCCCCGTACTTACCGCGACTACAGTCAGTTCAAAAACATCATGCAGGCCCAGGCCGGCCAGGTTGAAACGCTCCAGGGCCGGGTCATAGGCGTCCAGGAGCAGCGCTTCAAGGGCCGCATGACCATGGTCAAGGTGCTGATCGGCGACGGGTCGGGCACCGCGGCCGGCGTCTGGTTCAACCAGCCCTGGATGGCCAAGCGCTTCCCCACCGGAACGAAGGTCATCTTCGCCGGGGTGGTGGAGCGGCGGGGCGCCCAGGTCCAGATCAGCCAGCCCGAATGGGAGATCATCGACGAGGAAGGGACCAGCGACCCCATCAATGCGGGCCGGATTGTGCCCATCTACCCGCTCACGGGCGGGCTCAACCCGCGCGACGTGCGCCGGGCGGTCAAGTTCTCGCTGGAGACGGCGGCGCATCTCATGCCGCAGACCATTCCGCCCTACATGGTGCAGAAGCAGCGGCTTCTGCCCATGCCGGAGGCGTGGCGCAACATCCACTTCCCGCCCGGCGATGCCGAGCGCAAGACCGCCCGCGAAACGCTCGCCTTTGAAGAGCTGCTCGTGCTGCAGACCGGCCTGGCCCTGCTGCGGCAGCAGACGACCGAGGAGGCTGTGGGCGTGGCCCACGGGCCTGACGGCGAGATCACCAAGAAGTTTTACATGGGCCTGCCCTTCCGCCTGACGGACGCCCAGGAGAAGGTGATCCGGCAGGTGGCGCTGGATATGGAATCGCCCAAGCCCATGAACCGGCTGGTGCAGGGCGATGTCGGCTCGGGCAAGACGATGGTGGCGGTCGCGGCCCTCGCCAAGGCAGTGGACAGCGGCCACCAGGGCGTGCTGATGGCCCCCACCGAAATTCTGGCCGAGCAGCACTACCTGAACCTGCGGCGCATCTTCACACCCCTGGGCGTCGAGGTGGTGATGGTCAGCGGCTCGCAGACCAAGAAGGAGCGGGAGTCGTCGCTTGGCATGCTGGCCATGGGCATGGCCCGGGTCGCCGTAGGCACCCACGCACTCATTGAGGATAAGGTGCAGTTTCAGGACCTGTCGCTGGTCATTACCGACGAGCAGCACCGCTTCGGCGTCAAACAGCGGGCACGGCTGCAGAACAAGGGCATCACGCCCGATGTGCTGGTGATGACCGCCACGCCCATCCCCCGCACGCTGGCGCTCACGCTCTATGGCGACCTGGATGTCTCGGTCATCGACCAGTTGCCCCCGGGCCGCAAGACGGTAGGCACCTACTGGCGGACGGAATCGGCCCGCCGGCAGGTCTACGATCACCTCATCAATACGGAAGTGGCCAGCGGGCGCCAGGGCTACGTCATCTGCCCGCTGGTGGAGGAGTCGGACAAGCTGCAGGCGCAGGCGGCCACAGAGTGGTATGAGAAGCTGCGGGAGCAGTACCCGCAGTGCCGCTTCGGCCTGCTCCACGGGCGTATGAAGCCCGACGAGAAAGATCGCGCCATGGAGGCGTTCCGCAACGGTGAGATTCAGGTGCTGGTTTCGACCACGGTGGTCGAAGTCGGTGTCGACGTGCCGAATGCGACAATGGTGTTGATCGAAGGGGCCGACCGGTTTGGCCTGTCGCAGCTGCATCAGCTCCGGGGGCGGGTCGGCCGGGGGCAGCACCAGTCCTACTGCGTGCTGATTACCGACGCCAAGACCGAGGAGGCCCGCCAGCGCATGCAGGTGCTGCAGAAGTGCACCGACGGCTTCTCCCTGTCGGAGAAGGATTTGGAGCTGCGGGGCCCCGGCGAGTTCTTCGGCACCCGGCAGCACGGCATGCCGGACCTGAAGGTGGCTAACCCGATTGCCGACCTGGCCATTTTGGAGCGGGCCCGGGCCGAGGCGATGGCCCTGGTCAAGGCGGACCCGGCGCTCCGGGCGCCTGAGCATCAGGCGCTGCGCACGGCTGTGAAGACCCGCCTTGGGGACGAATTCGGTTTTGTCCTGGTCGGGTAATTCCGTCCATCAAGAACCACCACCCAACTGGGCGGTGGTTCTTGTTTTTGGTACTATCCAACGATAAAAGTATATTCATGGCAAACATAGATGTGTTATTCTAGGTGATATAGAATGACCCCATTTTTTGGGAGGAACAAATTGTGGCGAAACAGGACACGTCAGGCTCAGCTTCCGGGCGCCTCGTCCGCCGGCTTTCCTGGACCTTTGCCGGGGTGGTGGCAACGGCCACGCTCCTGCTCGGTCTGGTGATGCTCTTTTTGAACTGGCAGACGCTCAACCGCGGCACCGATGAACGCCTGGTGGCGGCGGCGCAGTCGATTGCCGGCTCAGTAGATGGCGAGGTGTTTGCCTCCTTCAAGTCCGCCTCCGACTCGTCCAACCCCGAGTGGCAGCGCCTTCAGCGCACACTGAACACGGCGTTCAAGGAGCAGGGACTGCTCTATGCCTACACGGTCGTGCTCAGCCCGGACGGCACCCATCCTGTTCTTGCGGTGGATGGATCTGAAAAGCCGGAGCCTTTTGGTAAGGAATACGCTCCGGATGAAGGCAGCGAACTGCAGAAGATGTATCAGACCGGCAACCCCCAGTGGACGATGATTCTGGCGGATGACTACGGCGAGTATAAGACGGTCTATGCGCCCATTCGCAATCGGCAGGGGGCGGTGGTGGGGGCGGTGGCCCTCGACCTGGCTGCCCGTTCCATCCTGACGGAGATGGGGCAGACGGCCCTCATTTACGGCGCGGCCTGGCTGGTGGTGACCCTCCTGGCACTGCTGATCGGGC
>JARBUG010000252.1 GCA_029239785.1 Symbiobacteriaceae bacterium
TCGGCTTGGGGTCGGCTTGGGGCTGGCCTGAGGCCAACTTTGGGTCAGCCCGCCGACCCTTACCGGGAAGCGCCCGAGTAGCAATCCTGCCGCAGGCGCATCCTGTTAGTAACGGGAGGGAGCCGCGATGGGAATGGAAGTCGCCGCCGATGTACTCGCGATCCGCAATCTGATGGTCAACCTCTGCCTCATTGGCACGCCGGCTGCCGGGGACGGTGCATGGGTCCTGGTCGATGCCGGGCTACCCTACAGCGCCGGCATCATCCTGCGGGCAGTGCGGCAGCGCTTTGGGCGGGAAGTGCGCCCTGCGGCCATCGTCCTGACGCACGCCCACTTCGACCACGTGGGCGCGTGCAAACAACTGGCCGAACGCTGGGATGTCCCGGTCTATGCGCATGAACGGGAGCTGCCGCATCTGACGGGGAAGGATGACTACCCGACCCCCGACCCCAGCGTTGGGGGCGGGCTGATGGCACGCCTGTCGCCGCTCTACCCCCGGGGCGCCATCGACCTGGGTGCGCGTGCCCGCCCTCTGCCCCGGGGCGGGGAGGTGCCGCACCTGCCGGGGTGGCGCTGGATTCATACCCCCGGCCACACCGAAGGGCACGTCTCCTTCTTCCGAGATGCCGACCGGCTGCTGATCGCCGGTGATGCCTTCACGACAGTGCGGCAGGAGTCGGTCCTAGCGGTGCTTTCGCAGCGGCCGGAGATTCACGGACCGCCCATGTACTTCACGACCGACTGGGAGGCGGCCGAGCGCTCGGTGCGCAAACTCCGGGCCTTGAAGCCCACGGTCGCCGTGACCGGCCACGGGGTGCCGATGAGCGGGGAGCTGCTGGAGCGGGGGATGCTGCTGCTCGCCCAGAACTTTGAGCGGCTGGCTGTGCCGGACCACGGCCTCTATGTGCATCAGACCGAATGATGACGTTGGCACTCTGCTGGCGCGAGTGCTACATTCCCTCTTGATCGCCGGGAGGACCCCATTGTAGAATGAGGAACGATATGTTTCCTCAGTCTTACAGCGGTCCGAGCGGGAAAGGGGGGAGAAACGTCCATGCCGATCTATGAGTTCAAGTGCAACACCTGCGAGAAGGTGTTTGACGAGTTGGTGCCCATGAATACTGAGGGCGATCTCCTGAAGTGCCCGAAGTGCGGCCAGGTGGGCGCCCGTCGGCTGATTTCGGCCTTCGCCGCCCATGGGCTGGAGAATGGCCACATCGCCGTAGGGCGCAAGCTGACGGGCGGCGCCGGCAGTTCCAGCACCGAGAGCAGCTGTGCCACCGAAGGTGGCGGCGGTTGCTGCGGTGGCGCCTGCGCAGGGCACAGCCACTAAACACACAGAGCCGCCTGCCCCCATCGGGCCGGCGGCTCTTCCTCTCTCTGCGCGATGATTGCGGCGCCCCCTGCCCCAGTGGTACTATCTACTAGGGAGGGATACTTTACTATGCGACGGATTGACTATAAAGGGGAAGAGTATTTGATCCATACCCGCTCGGGCATGCGGGTGATTGACGCCCTGCGGGAGCACAACATCGCAGCCACCTGCGACTGCGACCACAAGGAGAACAGCACCGGTGTCTGCAAGGTGAAGTGGCCGAAGGACACGGCCTTCCTGCTCACCGCGCCGACCGAGTTCGAGCGCAAGGTGCTGGGCACCGAAGTCGACCAGGGCTACCGGCTCTCCTGCCAGGCCATCTTCAAGTAAACCCATACAGCAACCGACCGCCGGGCACCTGCAGCGCCCGGCGGTCTTTTCCATGTCTAATTGTACCCCGGCACGGGAATGGGCCTGTACGGCTGCCGGTCGTTTACGTCGACCGCGTGCTCCTGCAGGAGCGGCCCCAGCGGCCCGGCGACGCCCTCAGCCAGGCGAATCAGGTCGGCCCCGGTACCAGTGCGCCCGCCATACTCACCAATCCACTGGCGGAGCAGCCCGTTCATGGCTGCACTGCCAATCCGGTCCTCCAGCGCCTCAAAGAAGAGGCCGGCATAGTCGCGGGCCATCAGATCCCAGTTGCGGCTGTGGAGGAAGGTCATACCATTTTGGGTGATACGTGCGTCCCGCGGGCGGTCCAGCAGGCGGACGCCAAAGAGCCGCAGTTTCAGCGCCCGTGCCGCCTCCCACTCCATGTACCTGGAGAGCCCCTCATCCAGCCAGGCTTCGGTCCACTGGTCGTTGCCAACGTGGGCGCCGAACCACTGGCCGGCCAGGTTGTTTGCCAGCCTGAGCTTGAAGGTGCCGGCGGCGTCGATGTCGCCGGCGGAGGCGATGCCCGGCAACTTGGCACTGCCCTGAACCACGACCAGATCGGGGATGGGGGAGGGCCCCAGTTCCTGCTGGAGGAAGCCAAGGATCTCGGTAACGGCGGGCTTCATCTGTTCGTGCCAGGACGGCAGGGCGCCGAGAAGCTGGACGGTGGTGGACCCCACCGTCACCTTTGACTCGGTGAACGCCTTACCGCCCGCGGCGCTCCAGTGCGGAAGCTGACTTGCCTCATAGCGGTAGGTCCAGGTTTTGTCGCCCTCGGTCCTGGCGACCGCCCGCCCGGCGCCGCCCACCTGATACCCGGCGGGCACGGTCAGGCTGACCTTGTAACTGGCGTGCTCGGAGTAGGCGTTCCCCCCGGCCGAGCTGAGGGCGTGCAGGTTCCAGCCCCGGTCATCCAACACGGCCAGGATCGGGTAGAAGTGGGAGAGGATGAAGCCCTGGCTCTGGGAGATGCCCAGCCCGAAGTTCAGGTTGCCGGTCAGGTGCGTGGAGAAGGTGACTGCGACTTCAACCTGCTCGCCCGGCGCCACCTGCCGGCCCAGGTCGACCTTCAGGTCGATGCCCTTCGCTACAAAGGTGGCGGGCTTCCCATCTACGGTGACGCTGTCCACCCGGGTACTGCCGCCGTACATGCGGTGCCGCTCGGCGTTGGCCCACAGGTTGAAGTAGAGCGCATCCAGCGGGATGGACTCGCCGTTCTGCCATGTCAGGCGCATGTCGCCGGAGACGGTGCCTTGGGCAGCGTCCAGGGTTGCATCGATTTCGTAGGTCTGAGGGGAGTAGTTGGGGTTCGGCCCGGGCCCCGGGGGCAACTGGGCCAGCTCCGGCGCCATGCGCTCCGGGCGGATGTCGGGGAGCGTTCCGACGGCGTTGATGGCGCTGCGGACGCGCAGATCCCATCGCTCCAGGGCCTGCGACGGGTTGTCTGTACCCATCGCCCACTTGAGGGCCGCCTCGGGAGTCAACGCGACCGGGTCGCCTGTGTACTGCTCGGACCAGCCCATGCCAAAGCGATCAAAGATGGCGGAGGCCAGGATGATCCGAGCGAACCACTGGTTTGAAGAGCCGGACGCTGCCGCATCGGCCAGGAGGTTGGTGCCCTGCTGCGGCTGCTGCCGACCCATGCGCCAGAACTGCTGCGGGAAGAAGTTCCAATCCTGCAGGCGGATGCTGCCCATGCCGAACTGGAGCCATTCCTGGGCATAGATCGGGCTGCCCGCGGGCTCATAGGCCGCCGCGGCAAGGCTGAACAGGAGCGGGGTGGTGGCGTTGCCTTCCACTCGGAGCCGGGCAGCGGCATCCTGCACGATGATCACCCCCGGCGCCACCGCCAGGGCGCCGCCCGTGGTCGAAGGGGCGCCCTCCGGCCATGCGTAGAGCGGTGGAAGAATCCAAATATCGACTTGCGACGCAAGTGGGAGGCGCCCCATTTTCGCCTGGCTGGCGTAGAAGGCAGCGGCGCTGTTTGCAGCAACCTCCGCCGTATCAGGGACGGAGGGCAGGGCATAGTGAACCCGTGCCCGCTCCGTTTCGCGAACGTAGTACTTGAGGCCGGTGATTTCAGTCCCGGTCCAGGTCAGGCCGCTCTTGAGGACGGGCTGCGTTGTTGCGGCAGGGGCGTCGCTCCCGCAGGCCGCAAGGAGCGGCAGCGCCAGGAGAAGCAGGCCGGCAATCAGTTTTCGCATCACCTACTTCACCTCCTTGGCAGACGGTGTGGACTCGGTCCAGGGGGCGAAGGGCGCCGCCGGCCCTGTCCAGCTGGTGAGACGCCAGGAGCCATCCTGCTTCTGCCAGGTCTGGCTGACCACGGCGCTGACCCAGCCGGCGCTGCTCTGGTACCGTTCCAGGGCCAGCACCGTTACGGAGCCATCCTTCACGCGCATGTCGATCAGGCTGGACTCCATGGCGGTCAGCCCGGCGCCTCTGGCATCCTTCAGCCACTGCGCCTGATTCGCCTGGATGTCGCCGGTGGTCATCTCTTCATAGACGCCCAGGTTGCCGGCAGCCCCGGCTGTTGCCCGCCGGTCCATCGCAACGACCAGCGTCATGTCAACCTGGCTGACCCACTCGGGCCGGCTCAAGAGCGACTCCTTTATGACGCGCTCCTTGAGGAACGCCTCATACCCCCGGGCCAGCTCCTGCTCGCTGACCCCGGCCAACTGGGCCAGTTCAGCCGCAGAGAGGCCGGCATGCAGCGAGGCCTCGTCGATGCGCTGGCGCAGATACTGCACAAAGATCGCGGCTTGGCTGGCGTAGGAGGCCGGAAGCGTCCGCTCCAGATCGCCAATGGGGGTGTTGAAGAGCTCATTCATGGTGGCCAGGCGGCCTTCCAGCTTGTAAGGGTTGAGCCAGTACTCGCCGGCCTTTGCCCCCGCTTTCAGCTCAAAGAGGCCTGTCGCGATGGGGTCGGCCGTCTCCTTCCCCAAACCTACTACGGTAATCACGTTGATCATCAGGCGGGTG
>JARBUG010000089.1 GCA_029239785.1 Symbiobacteriaceae bacterium
CCTGATCATTATCGTGGCTGTCGCGATCGATATTCGGAAGTACATCCGGAAGAAGTAGAGGCAGGTTTGCAGGCGTGAGGGCCGGGTACCGTCTTGGGACGGCGCCCGGCCCTTTTCGATGCAATACGTTTGCATAGGCCATTCATGACCCGGGACGCTCGGTCATGCAGATTCAGCAACTGAAACGTAAAGCGGAACGTGGCTGTTTATGGGCGTGTAACACCGGCGACACAGGCGACTTGCGACGAGCAGGTAGAACGGCGAACGAAGAGAGCGGGCCAGCGTTGGGCTACCAGGTTCGTTCGGCGATCGAAAAAGACGTACCGCAAAGGGTCGTCCTCGTGGCGGTTTTGATCAATGCAAGATTGTGCAGCGGATATTTGGATTATGCAGCCGAACGTTGGATGATGGGTCAGCAACCTGGCGCGTGGATGCACCGACATGTCGAATAGTGGCGAGGGAAACAAGAACGCACTTCCAGTCTTCGACAGACCGGAAGTGCGCTCTTGTGCTGACCTGAAGTTGGGAGTCGTCAGCGGGGCCCGCCTCCGAGAGGAGGTGACGCGGATGAGGATTACCATTGAGATTGACGGCGCAACGTTGATCGAACTGGTGCTCCAAATCCTCCGGCTCTCCGCTACCAGGTAGGCGGTTAGCCACTCCTAATACGGAGCGGCAACCGTCAACTGTAAACCGAGGCGGTCGCCGCGGGCTTCAGGGCGTCCGTGCAAGCGGGCGCTCTTTCTCAATACTATGCCCAGGTTCGCGGCAGATAAACCGGCCAATCATCCTCTCGGGCGACTGACCTCCTAGTAACGGCCGCGAGTCTCTGGTGCGCTTGGGTTATGTGGGGGCGTGGTCCCCCGCCCACCCGTTGCGCACGCGGACCGCTTGTGCGGTCTCACGTGGCGGTATTGCGGCAGTTTTTTGCGGGGGTGCTGAGGCTACGCGACGCTGTTATGTCACGAAACAACAGGACCATGGCTCTGGATAGCCCCTTCGGGCCTTTTCAGCGCCAGATCGGGAATCGAATCCGACCGACCTTGCTCGAACGAACTCGAATCCAGTCGTTTCCTGACGTCTGGGACTGCGTACATGCCCGTTGAACCCCGCCGTTTGTAAAATAACGCACAGGTGAGCCGACAGCCGGGGTGCAAATACCTGACGAATGCTCTTTGGGACCTCACCGGGAGCCAGGGCCACGGCTGCTCTACTGAAGATGGGGTCCTCTACGAGCCTCCCGCGGCGCCTTCCTGACGACCGTCGCTCTCATTTTACTCATCGCTATGCAAACCCTCCTTCTTCGTGCCTGGTTGTGAATGGGTCCAAAAGACTAGTTGAAAACCACAAAGGAGCACTACAAAAGGGCTGGACGCCGTCACCCGACGGAAGCCAGCCCCTTTCATTGCCGCACTGATATGCACGCTATGCACAGAATATTCATCAGCCCGCGGTCCCGCATACGACGCGCACCCGACCCGCAGCAAACCCTTGCATCATAGGCGCCGCCATGGCTCAGCCAGCCCCTGCTAAATCCGTTTCCAAAGCTTCGCGAAAGAGCCTTGAAAAACCATTATGCAGCGCATACAATAATCCGGAACCAATCCCTACAGGCCTCGAAGTACCTGCACAAAGATCTCCCGCTCCCGCCGGCTCGCAAGCCTGTCATTGCGCCATTGCAGTACAAAATCACCGCCCACCAATCGGCAGCGCTCCCGCAGCCGGGGCAGTTCCTTGGCCGCCTCCTCGGGCGGCACCCGCTTTGACTCCAGCACCGCGGCATCGGTCGCAATCAGCGGCCGTTCCCGCAGCGCCAGGGGCCGGCGCCGGGCCAGGTCGAAGACCGGGTACTCCCGGCAGGTCCCGCTCCGGAACCCGTTCCGGTCCGTCCAGCCAATCGAACTGTCAAAGTCCAGCCCTGCCGAGGCCCAGGCCGCCCACGAGGCGGACGGGTCCCACCGCAGACCTTGCTGGCGCCCGCCCCAGGCCCCTTGCCTCAGCCCGGCCCGTTCCACCACGGCAGCCAGCAGGCCAACCTCCTGCCGGAGCCGCTCCGGGTCCTGACCGGCGGCGCTGCTGGCAGCAAGGCCCACCGCGTGCCCCCGCTCCGCGATCCGCCGCAGCAGGCCCCGCATCCAGGGCAGGCCCACGGGCGAGGCGTCGGCCGAGTCGGTCCGCAGGTAGAACTCGCTCTTCAGGCCATATGTCTCGGCCAGGTCCATGATCAGATCAAACGTATTGGCAACATCGGCCTCAGGGTGGCCGGAAAGGGCACGCACACTGCCTGCCAGCCGCCGCACGGCCAGGAGCGGCGACCCTCGCTTGACCAGGTCCCCGGCCGTGTGCACCACCGTTCCCGTATACCCGCCGCTCGTCGGGTTGATCACATCGTGCGTCAGCAGGACGCGGCCCACCCGCTCACGGCGCGTTAAACCCGGCCACAGCGTCTGTAGCGCCCGCCAAAGGATCTCGACGTACTCGTCCGCCAGCGGACGGTCGGCATAGCCCTCCTGCACCGCCAGCGACGCAGCCGATTCCCCGGCCGCCCGGAGGACCACATCTTCATACCGGGTCAGCAAGAAGAAAAGGCTGCCGAAGATGTCGAGCCCCAGGGTAATCTGACCAGCTGCCACTTCGTAATACTGCCGCCCGTACAGCACCGGCACCGTGGGCTGAAAGACCGTTCCGGGCAGCGCCCACCGTTCCAGGGGCCTGACCGGCAGCGACCCTGCCTTGAGCCACTGGTCGCCGGGCGTCTGGAAGAAGACGTCGGCCAGCCGCAGTTCCCGGCCGTCGTCCTGACCGATGGCGACATCGCCCCGTTCCATCACCTCAATACGATAATCCAACCCAAGAAACTCTCCGAGCACGACCCCGCAAATGTACTGCCGTTCGGCAGGAAACGTGGGCGGCAACTTTACGTGCAGCACCGGTCTCACCTCTTTCGTACAAGCAGTATGAAGGAGGCAAGCCGCACATGTCACCAATCTGCCCAAGCAGTCTCGCGGCCTACTGGGAAAGTAAGCTCGCAGTCTACAACCGGCAGAATCCCGCATAGCATGATGCATTATCGTGTCCCGGCCTGTCCGCGAAACTTCCAAAGGGAGAGGTGAGACGCCCGTTGACGGTGGGGAAAGTTGTTTTGGAGAACGTTGTCAAACGTTACGGCAACGTTGAGGTGGTCAAGGATTTAAACCTGACCATCAATCAGGGGGAATTTTTAACCCTCCTGGGGCCGAGCGGTTGCGGAAAGACCACAACGCTCATGATGATCGCCGGCTTTGAATTCCCATCGGCGGGACGCATTCGCATCGATGGCGCGGACGTAACTGATAAGCCGCCCTTCCTGCGCAACGTCAATACCGTATTTCAGAACTACGCGCTCTTTCCGCATATGAAGGTAGCGGATAACGTCGCCTTTGGCCTGCGCACCCGGCGCACGCCCAAGAGCGAAATACCCGAACGGGTCCGGCACGCGCTGTCGCTCGTCCAGATGGAGGAGTACGGCGGCCGCTGGCCCCGGCAGCTTTCGGGCGGGCAACAGCAGCGGGTCGCCTTGGCGCGCGCCCTCGTCCTCCAGCCCGAGGTGCTCTTGCTGGACGAGCCGTTGGGCGCCCTCGACCTGAAGCTCCGCAAGGAGATGCAGGTGGAACTGAAGCACCTGCACCGCAAGCTGGGCACCACGTTCCTGTTCGTTACCCACGACCAGGAAGAGGCGCTCACCATGTCCGACCGCATTGTGGTCATGAACGGCGGCCGCATCGAACAGATCGGTCCGTCGGCCGAGATTTACGACCGGCCCAAAACCCGGTTTGTGGCCGAGTTTATCGGCGAAACGAACATGCTGAAGGCCCGGGTGCTGGAGCGGAACGGCTCGGGCACCCTGGTCGAAGCCGCCGGTGTACGGCTCCCCCTGTTGGGCGCCGCTGTGCCGCCGGGCGACCGGGTGCTGCTCTCCGTTCGCCCCGAGCGGGTCCGGGTCACCACCGACCCGAGCCAGCAGGCCGTTTTGGCCCGGGTGACTGACCGCATCTACGTAGGTTCCGGGGTGAAAATCATCGCCAACGCGCCGGATGGCACCACACTGACCGCCTCCGGCATGCCGGGGACGCCGCTGGCCGACTGTATGCCCGGCGAGCCCGTCCGCTTAACCTGGGATGCGGAAGCGGTTGTGCCGCTGCCGGAGGCCGGAGAGGGGGCCGCATAGATGGCAGCACCTCTGCGCCGTGTGAGCGCACCGCCGCCCGAACCCCCAGCCCCGATCACGCCCGGCCCCATCCGTTACCTGCTCGACCTGCTCCGCCCCCGGCCGGCCCTGCGCAAGTGGCTGATGGCCGGCCCCGTGGGGCTCTGGCTCCTGCTCTTCCAGGGTGTGCCCCTGGTGCTCATTCTGGTCATGAGTTTCGCCAGCCGCACCGGCACCGGCGCCATCAAGTACGACTTCACGGTCGATAACTACGTCCGGTTTGCCGAGCCGCTCTACCTCTCCATTCTGGTCAAGTCGATCGCTGTGGCGCTAGGCGTCACGTTGATCGCCCTGCTGGTGGGGTATCCCCTGGCCTACTTCATCGCCACGCAGCCGCCGGAAAAGCGCACCCTCTGGCTCTTCCTGGTGATCGTACCGTTCTGGACGAGCATGCTGATCCGCACCTACGGCTGGATCTTCTTGCTGCGCGGCAACGGCCTGATCAACAACGTGCTGATGGGGCTGGGCCTGACCGATCAGCCGCTCAACCTGCTTCATACCCAGGGTGCGGCCATGCTCGGCCTGGTCTACATGCTCCTGCCGTTTATGGTCCTGCCCATTTACACAAGCGTCGAAAAGCTGGATGGCAGCCTGATCCGGGCCGCGTACGACCTGGGCGCCCGCCCGGTGCGCACCTTCTTCTCCGTCGTCATGCCGCTCACCATGCCCGGCGTGGCCGCTGGCTCGGTGCTGGTTATGATTCCGTCCATCGGCCTCTTCTACGTGGCCGACCTGCTGGGCGGCGCCAAAACGGTGTTGATCGGCAACCTGATCCAAAACCAGTTCCGGCAGGCGAACGACTGGCCCTTCGGCAGCGCCGTGTCGGTCATTCTGGCTGCCCTGACCATGGTCCTGATCTTCCTCTATGTACGCAGCGGCGGAAAGGAGGAGGACCTGCTGTGAAGCGGACGCAATTTGGCCGGACTTTCCTGCGCGGCTACACGGCCCTGGCCTACGCATTCCTGTATCTGCCCATTTTCGTGCTGATCGTATTCTCGTTCAACACGTCCAAGGCGAACGTGACTTGGCAGGGCTTTACGCTTGACTGGTATGTCAAGCTGATCCACGACCGCACGATCCTCTCCGCCTTCAAGAACAGCCTGGTGGTTGCGGCCATTGCGACACCGGTGGCTACCTTCCTCGGCACGCTGGCGGCTTTTGCCGTCCACCGCCTGCGCTTCACTGGCCGGCGGCTGCTGGAAGGCGGCCTCTATATCCCCATCGTCCTGCCCGAGATCATCATGGGCATCTCGCTGCTCAGCCTCTTCTCGGCGCTGGGCGTCCGCCTCGGCCTCTTCACGACGCTGATCGCACACATCACGTTCTCGGCGCCATTCGTCTTTGTGGTGGTGCGGGCCCGCCTGCACGACCTTGGCCACAGCCTGGAGCGGGCAGCCATGGACCTGGGCGCCGATGAGTGGCTCACCTTCTGGTGGGTGACGTTCCCGCTGGTCTTCCCGGGGATCCTGTCCGGCGCTCTGCTGGCCTTTACACTGTCGCTGGACGATATGATCATCACGTATTTTGTCTCGGCCGGTGTCGAAATGCTGCCCATTCAGATTCACGGCATGGTCCGGCGGGGGGCCGGACCAGAGATCAACGCCCTGTCCACCGTCTTTATGCTGGTGACCTGGACGATGATCGTGACTGCCGAGCGGCTCCGCCGGCGCAGCAACTAAAAGGGAGGGGTGGGTACCATGTCCAAGAAGAGGTTTGTCGCTGCTATTTTGCTGTCGGTTCTGGCCCTGGCGTCGCTGGTGGGGTGCTCCGGGTCCAAGAACCAGCTCAAGCTGTTCAGCTGGGACTCGTACTATCCGGAAGAGGTTCTGAAGGCGTTTGAAGAAGAGTTCGACGCCAAAATCGTTTACGACAAGTACCCGAGCAACGAAGATGCCATCGCCAAGCTCCGTGCTGGCGGCGGCCAGTACGATATCGTGGTGCCCAGCACCTACGCGGTGCAGATGATGATCAAAGAAGGGCTGCTCCAGCCCATCGACCTGGCCAAGATCCCGAACATCAAGAACATCGAGCCCGAGTTCATGAACCAGAAGCACGACCCGGGCAACAAGTACTCGGCTCCGTACATGTGGGGCACTTACGGTATTGCCTATAACGCCAAGTATGTCAAGAAGGCGCCCGAGAAGTGGGCAGACCTGCTCAACCCCGAGTACAAAGGCCGGATTGTGGCAGTCGATGACGGCCGTGAGGTGATGGGGATTGGCCTGCAGGCCCTGGGCTACTCCCGCAACGTGACCGACCCGGCCAAGCTGAAGGAAGCCCAGGAGTGGCTGAAGCCGCTGATGCCGAATATCAAGGCGTGGGACAGCGATAACCCCAAGGCGATGCTGATTTCGGGCGATGCCTGGCTGGGCCTGATCTGGAACGGCGACGGCGCCCTGGCGATGAACGAGAACCCCGACATCCGCTACGTGCTGCCCAAGGATGGCGGCGGCCTCTGGATGGATAGCTTCGTGGTGCCGAAGGGCGCGCCGAACCTGGAGTTGGCGCATAAGTTCATCGACTTCATGCTCCGGCCGGAGATTGGCGCCAAGGCTGGCGTGGCCTATCCGTACGGCATGGCGAACGCCGAGGCGAAGAAGCTGCTGCCGGAGAAGGTGCGAAATAATGCTGCTTCCTACCCGCCCAAGGAGTCGCTGAAGAAGGCGGAGTACGTGGAGGACCTGGGCGATGCGGCGGCGCTTTTTGACAAGGCGTTCACCGAGCTGAAGGCTGGCAAGTAGGTCGGGGATTGGACACTGATACCGGGTATGGCGTTCCAGGTCATTCGCTATGGATGATGACCTGGCTGGCTTACCCGGTCTTTCTTTTCTTACCGCGGATTATGGGATTACGCTGATACCAGGAATGACGTTCCAGGGCATTATTATTTTGATCATGGCCGGGAGGGTCTCCCCAGGTAATCTGCGTAATCCATTAATCCGCGTCATCCGCGGTAAAAAATGTATCAAAATGCCCACACATGGAACGAGGTATCTGTGCGTGAACGTCATGATGACCGGTGCCGCTGTACATACGATCTACAACCTGCGGACCCGCGCCATCGGCGCGCACCGTGGCCGCAACATGCTGCTGAGCGCGCTGACGGCGGCAGCCTGTGCTGCCGCCGTCTTACTCTTCATCAAGCTCATCGTCTAGGAGGAAACCAACGTGATTCGCAGCGCCACCCAGACCGACATCGCAGCCATTCTCGACATGGCCGAAGCCCGCCGCACCGAGTACCAGGCGTACCAGCCCGTCTTCTGGCGCAAGGCGCCCGACTCTCGGGAGAAGCAGATGCCGTTCCTCACCGCTTTCATTCAGCGGGAAAACGTCTTTGCGCTCGTCCACGAGACCGACGGCCGGGTCGATGGGTTCCTGATCGGGGCCATCGTGCCCACGCCGCCGGTGTACGCCGCGGGCGGGCCGACCTGCAGTGTCGATGACTACTGCGTGGCCGACCGGGCGGCCTGGGCCATAACGGGCGCCGCCCTGCTGGAGGCTGCCGCCGGGGAGGCCCGGGCCCGGGGCGCCGTGCAAATGGTCGTGGTCTGTGCCAACCGGGATATCCCGAAGCGGTCCATGCTCAGCGACCAGGAATACACCATCGCCTCGGAGTGGTGGACTCGTCCGCTTTAGGTATATTTGCGCAGCCCGGATGAGACCAGTTCACACCCGGTATGCACGCACGCCACCCGAGAACCCGTGCATACATGGAGTGAGCGATCATTCAAACCCCGGAACCCGCATGCTTTGGCCGCTCGTGCCATCCTTGCACGCTCTTTCGGGCGCCCGGCGTGCAAAGTCGGAACGAACCTGAGGGGCGACTACGCCGGGCACAGCGAATCCACGTTGGCCAGCGCCCGAAGGGCGCGTCCTGCCAACTCGGGCCAGGAACTGCAAAAAGGCCAGGGCGCCTCATGCGCCCTGGCCTTATCTACGTGGGGAGTCACAGTTGCCTACCGCTTTACCGGCGCCGCCGCTGGAACCGTAGCCGGCTGGAACGTATCGGGTACCCGGGCCGGGTCGTTCTTGGGCAGCTCGACACCGAAGTACTCGGCCCAGACCGTCCGGGCCACGGGCGAGACCGACCCGCCGTGACCCGCCTGCTCAATGACCGCCGCCACGGCAATTTGCGGGTTGTCAGCGGGCGCGAAGCCGACATACAGGCCGTAGTCGTCCTGGGGCGGATTCTCAGCCGTGCCCGTCTTGCCGGCCGTGGCGATACCCGGCAGCGGCCACTGGGCAAAGTCAGAAGTACCGGTGGGCGAGTTGACCAGCTTCATGCCCTGAATCAGGTACTGCAGCGTCGCATCGCTGATGGGCAGCTTGCCCACCTCTTCCGGGGCGGTCTGCTTCACCACGTCGCCCGTGGCGCTCCGCACTTCCTGGACCAGATACGGCTTCAGCAGCTTGCCGCCGTTGGCCAGGGCGGTCACGTACCGGGCAAGCTGAATGGGCGTTACCGTAAAGATCTGGCCGATGGCTGACGTGGCGGCCTGTCCGTCGTACCAGTCGTGCGCGGCACGGTAGGCTGCGTCGGGCAGTACGCCGGAGACTTCACCGTCCAGGTCGACCCCGGTGAGGGAGCCAAAGCCGAACGCCTTGGCAAACTCGACCTGCTTGTCGACCCCCATCCGCAGGCCCATCTCATAAAAGTAGATGTTACTGGAGAGCCGCAGCGCATTGACCAGATCGACCCAACCGTGACCACCGGGCACCCAGTCACGCTGGCCCGTGGGCGCATACACTTTGCCGCTGAATACCCGCTCCGCCGGCGTCGTGACGCCGGATGTGACGGCGGCCGCGCCGGAGAGCATCTTCCAGGTGGAGCCGGGGTGATAGGCAGCCGCCACGGTGCGGTCAAGCAGTGGGATGCGGGTGTCGTTGTTCAGCTTGTCCCAGTCTGCCTGCGAAATGCCACCGATAAACTGGTTCGGATCAAAGCCGGGACGGCTCGCCATGGCGAGAATCGCCCCGGTTTTCACGTCCATGACCACGGCGGCGCCGGCCCTGGCGTTCTGGTAGACACGCTGGTCGCCGATATTCATCACGGTCTGGAGGCGGTGAATCTGCCAGTCCAGGGCCCGCTCGGTCACCTGCTGGAGGCGGGCGTCGATGGTCAGGACAAGGTTCTGCCCGGGCTTCGGCTGTGTGGTGCCGACCACGCCCAGGGGTTCGAAGGCGCTGTTGACGGCGACCTCGCGCTTGCCCGGCTCACCCTGAAGCACCCCGTCGTACACGGCCTCCAGGCCCGCCTTGCCATGAATGGTGCCGTCCTTGCCGGGTGTGCCCACGTATCCCAGCATATGTCCAGCCAGCGCTGTCAGCGGATAGCGCCGGACCGGGTTGGAGACGACCTCCACGCCAGGCAGTTCTTGCTTGCGCTCTTGAATCTTCGCATACTGCGTTTGCGACAGGTCTTCCGTCAGAATGACGGGCTCAAAGGGCCGGTCGCTCTGGCGTTCGACCAGCTTCTGAATATCGTCCGCCCTGCGGTCGAGGAGCAACGCAAGCCGCTCGATAACGACTTCATCTTGATAGTAGGGGTAGTTAATCAGCAATCGGAACGCCGGCCGGTTGTCGGCCATGGGCTGCATGTTTCGGTCATAAATAATGCCCCGCGGTGCCGGGGTTGAAATGGTCCGTGTACTCTGGCTGTCGGCACGGGACAGGTATTGGTCCTGCTGCGCCAGTGTCAGGTTGGCCAGCTGGCCGCCCAGGCCTGCGATGGCGACAAGAAAGATCGCCAGCACGGCGTAGGGTCTGCGGTTCTTTTTTTCATAGTTCGCCTGCATATGTCGCCCTCCCGGTCATAAGGGTAACATAAGAACCTGATACGGGGCTGAAAATCGTTATATCCTTATTATGTCAATGGATAGCGTTTCGGGTGCTTGCTTTGTAGAGCAACCGGCCCGCGTTTCCCTGGGGCGCGACTCTCCACCCGCCTTTGCACGTCTACCCCTCGCCAACCCGTGCGCACGTGGTCGGAGCGGCCGAAAAGCCCCGTTTCCGGGTGATTTCCGGCGTCTCCGACCAGCAATGCACGGCAAATACGGGTACCGGCATGCAAAAGTGATCGGAGGACCTACCGCTCCCCGAAGTGCCGGAACGCTGCGTGCAGCGTCGGCCCCACGTACTGGTTGAGCGGGAACCCATGCCGAATCGCCGCCGTCACAAATGCCTTGGCCGTGCGCACGGCCGACTTCGCATCGGCGCCCTTGGCCAGTTCGGCGGTAATCGCCGCAGCCGTGGTGCATCCGGCGCCGTGGGTGTAGGTCGTATCAAGCAATTCGCCTTCCAGCAGTTCGAAGGACTCCCCGTCGTACAGCAGGTCAAACGCCTTCTCTAGCCCCAGCTTCCGCCCGCCCTTGATCAACACATGCTTCGCGCCCGCCCGGTGAATGGCGACGGCAGCTTCCTTCATCTCATCGATGGATCGAATCGGGCCGCAGCCGGCCAGCTGTGCCGCCTCGAACAGGTTCGGCGTGGTGACCAGCGCCAGGGGGAGGAGCAACTCCCGCATGGCCGTGGCGTTCTCGGGATGGAGCGGCTCGTCCGTCCCCTTGCAGACCATGACCGGGTCGATCACGACCCGTTCCAGCTTGTGCTCAGCAATCTTGCGGGCCGCGAGTTCGATGATGGGCACCGTCGGCAGCATGCCGGTCTTCACCGCATCAACCCCGACCCCAGCCAAGGCGCAGTTCAGCTGCGCTGCAATCGTATCAAGGGCTACAGGGAAGACTTGATGCGCCCAGTTGTTCTGCGGGTCCATCGCCACGATGACCGTCAGCGCCGTCATCCCGTAAACGTCCCGCTCCTGAAAGGTCTTCAGGTCGGCCTGAATGCCCGCACCCCCACTGGTATCCGATCCCGCGATCGTAAGCGCCTTCTTGATCATCATGTTGGTCCGCCCTCCCATGCCAATTTGGACTGTAACACCATCATCCAATAGCCGAGGGCAACCGTAAACAGCCGATTGGTTGTTACATTGGATGGCCTGGGAGGATTCCTGCCGCGCTCCAGCCAAACATCTCCATCGGAGGTGGAATCTCGACATGGCAAAGATTGCGTTCATCGGTGCCGGCAGCACCGTCTTCGCCAAGAACCTGCTCGGTGACATCCTCAGCTTCCCGGAACTGGCTGGCTCCACCATCAGCCTGATGGATATTGACGCCGAACGGCTGCGCACGTCGGAGATTGTGGCGCGAAAGGTGGCGGAAGGGCTGGGCGCCCGCCCGACCATTCAAGCGACCCGTGATCGGCGCCGCGCCCTGGACGGGGCCGACTATGCCATCTGCATGATTCAGGTCGGCGGCTACCGGCCCGCCACCGTGACCGACTTCGAGATTCCGAAAAAGTACGGCCTGCGGCAGACCATCGCCGATACGCTGGGCATCGGCGGCATCATGCGCGGGCTGCGGACCATTCCCGTCCTGCTCGATATCTGCCGCGACATGGAGGAGCTCTGCCCCGACGCGACCTTCCTCCAATACGTCAACCCAATGGCCATGAACTGCTGGGCGATCAACCGGGCGACGAAGATCAAGACCGTCGGCCTCTGCCACAGCGTGCAGGGGACGGCCGAGCAACTCGCCTGGGATATTGGCGTGCCCATCGAGGAGATCAACTACCTGTGCGCCGGCATTAACCATATGGCCTTCTATACGAAGTTTGAGCGGAATGGGCAGGACCTCTATCCGCTCATCCGCCGGGTGGTGGCGGAGGGGCGAGTGCCCGACTACAACCGGGTCCGGTATGAGATGCTGACCCGCCTGGGCTACTTCGTCACGGAGTCGAGCGAGCACTTCAGCGAGTACGTGCCCTGGTTCATCAAGCGGGACCGGCCCGACCTGATCGAGCAGTATGGCATCCCCCTGGATGAGTACATCACCCGCTGCGAGAACCAGATCGCCGGTTGGGAAGGACTCCGGGCCTATCTGGAGGATGAGGCGAACACCATCGAGCACGAGCGGAGCCATGAGTACGGCTCGCTGATCATCCATTCCATGGAGACGGGCACGCCCCGAGTCGTTTACGGCAACGTGATGAATCACGGGCTGATCGATAACCTGCCGCAGGGCTGCTGCGTGGAGGTGCCCTGCCTGGTGGACGGCAATGGCATTCAGCCGACCCGGGTCGGGGCGCTGCCGCCGCAGTTGGCGGCCCTGATGCAGACCAACATCAACGTGCAGGCGCTGACGGTCGAGGCGGCGCTGACGGGCAAGCGGGAGCATATCTATCATGCTGCGATGCTGGACCCGCACACGGCGGCGGAACTGAGCCTGGACCAGATCTGGGCGTTGGTTGATGACTTAATTGTGGCGCACGGCGACCAGCTGCCTGGCTAGGGCCGCCACTCCAGAAGCAGGGCACAGTTGGCGGACTCCTCGTCCGGCAGGTAGTTGTGAATCACTTGCAGGGGCCGGAGCCCCGCCCGCAGTTGCGGTGTGATCACGAGGTCGTCAATCTCGCCCCGGATGACTGCGGCGGCGTAGGCCTCCGGGGTCAGGCGCCCGGCATACCGGTGGTAGCCCGGCATGCGCCCCCCGGCCAGGAAACGCTTCAGGCCCAGCCGCCGGACGAGGTCGAAGCGGGCTGCGTAGAGCGCCCGGGCCACGCCCCGCCTGCGCCAGGCCGGGCGCACGGCCATGTCGATGCCGTACAGCGTGTCGCCCTGCGGGTTGTGGGTATGTATGAACCCGTCGCCGGCCACCTCGGCCCAGGTGTGCTCGGGGTGGGCGGGATCAAACTGGATGATCAGGCAGGTGGCCGATCCCACCGGTTCACCGCCGGCCACGGCGCAGAGGGCGCCGTCGGGAAAGTGGCGAATGTGCGACTCGAATTGGGCACTGGACCAGAGCTGCTCCTCCGGATAGGGCGGCGGAAAGCACTCACGCTGAATCTGGAAGAGCCCGGGCCAATCTCGCATCGTATATGGGCGGACCTGTAGCATCTGGTCACATACACCTCCGAAGTCGAACCAAATGGAGAGCCTGACCGATCTAAGAACGACAGAATAGAACGGTGGTCGAAAGGGGAATTCTCCATGCCCTGGTTGCCGCTCCTGCTGATTGGCCTTGCCCTTGTCGGCCTCTGGCTGGTGACGAAGTGGACCGACCGCAAGGGGTGGACCCGTTTCTATCGGGTGAGTGGATGGCGTGGCGCAGCCATGTATGCGAATGGATGGGACCAGTACTTCCGGCCGAGCCTGAAGGCGGCCGAGGAGTACAAAATTGAGATCCATGACGAGGAAGATGGCGAGGGCGACGACAAGGACCCGGAGGGAAAGCGCAGCATGCGCAGGCCAGAGTGAAAGTCCGCCCCCTGCCAGTGGCAGGGGGCGGCTTCGTGTCGCTATGCGATGCGGGCGCCTTAGATGCTACCCGTTTGAGGCAGGCAGAAGATCCTGTTTTGGGCCTGGTTCCTTGCTGTGGTACTCACGGACTGGATGAGGTCCAGCACGTCGCCCAGGTGGTCAAACGGCATGCTGCGCCGCCAGGCGAGGGCTTCATCGATGAGGCTCTGCCAGCGCGAGCCGAGCACGGGGCGGGCCCACTGCGCGGCCGCCGGCTTGGTGGCAACGTCCCCGGTTGCCAGTGTGTAGAGCGCCCGGCACATGGTCAGAACGGCGTAGGCCTGATATTCGCTGCTGTTCTGCAGCCGGAAGGGGGCTGCCAGCTGCGGCGCCCACCACTGATCGAGGATCTGCTGCGTCGCCAGGCGGAGGTCAGCCGGCGAAATGGGATCGATCAGCGCGTGCGGTGGCGGTCCTGCCAGCGTAACGCCGTGCTCTCGGATGATGTGGCGCTGGATCACCCAGTCAACCCCATGCCTGGCCATGTGGAAGGTGCCGTCCACTTCAACAGCCGGGTGGGTGGCATCGTCCGGGTCATACCGGCGCAGCGCCTCCTGCGGGATGTAGGAGCCTTCGAAGTTCGTGCGCCACGTCAAGTCGCTGGCGGCAATGCGGCAGTGCATGTCGGCCAAGGCATCCACCGACTGCGGCGAAAGTTCGCTACGGGTGGCGACGAGAAAGTCGATGTCGCTGCGGGAAGGATCAAAGTCGCCCAGGGCGGAGGAGCCATGCAGGTAGAAACCAACGAACTGGTCGCCCAGGGTGGCGCGGGCACCGGAGAGCAACGCATCGAGCGTGGCGTTCACGTCGGGGTAAAGGCCCTTTTCCATCAGGACCGAGTCGTACCGCTTGCCTTCCCAATGGACGGTGCCTACCGGCAGATAGCCGCAGCGCTGGTAGAAGGCAGGTAGCCAGGGATGCGTGATCGGGGTATCCAGTTTGGCCCTGGCCAGACCCATCTGCCGGATGCGCTCCTCGGCGAAGGCCAGGAGGCGCCGGCCGTGCCCCGCCCCCTGGGCCGCGGGCGCCACGCCCAGCCACCCGATCGTCCCATCATCATAGATGGTGACGGTACCTGCAGGGGCGCCATCGGCCTCCAAAAGGTAGACTTCGGCTTCACTGATTCGTTCGATGACCTCTGGCATGCTGACGGTAGCGGCGCTGAAGTTAAAGCCGGCAGCGTAGTTCCAGCGATGGGCCGCGTGGAGCAGCGGTGTAATGAGCGAGGCGTCAGCAGTGTTGGCGCGGCGGAAGGAGAAGTTCACGGCATGCCTCCTGAATGAAGTTGTGCGAGCTTGCGTTGGGCACCCCCTGCGGCGCCAGGGCGGTGAATGGGAGTACCTGCTGGCCCCTCCCCATCGACGTAAGGGTATGACTTGAGGAATTTCGTGCGCAGTGATAACACTTCCTGCTGGGCGCTGCCACCCGGCAGGGATCTGTTTCCTCGGAGCGAAACCAGAACCTGGGGAGGGGATGGCAAGATGAAGGGAACGTTGATTGGTTTGGGGGTCACAAGCCTGATCTGGGCGGCGCTGGTGGGGGCTTACGCCGGGATCGAGCTGGTGCGGGGGCACCGGCCGTTCGAAATGTTGCAGTGGGAAGTGGGCGGCAAGTTTGTGACCATCGTGATCTTGCTGGTGCTCTTTTTGGGCGCACTCATTGGCTACACGTCTGACCGGATGCGCCGCACGCGGGGATACTAGCCCGGGCGCCCGGGGGGAAGCCCGGGCGTTTTTGCATGCCTATTTTACGGAAAGATCGGGCTGCCGGCTGCCAGCCAGACGGCAAAGCTGCCGAAGCCGCAGGCCATACCGGCCGCGCCTGTGAAGATGGCCGCGGCCAGCAACTTTCGCCGGAACTCGGTCAGGCGGCCTCGGGTGGCCAGCCAGTAGCTGCCCAGGGACATCGCAAAGGCGAGCAGCAGCATCAGCCCGCCTGCGCCGACTCCGATAATCAGCGCCTGGAGCCCGAAATAGTACCCGACCGCAAAAGCATCAAATAGCGCTACGGCGCCGGCGATGCCAACGCCCGCCACCAATCCCCAGAGCATCTGCCGCAGGGTCGTGTTCACGCGAGATCAACCCCTTTATTCCCTATCACGCTGCCCGGGCCGCCCCCGTTCGGCGCCCCGGCAGCGAATATCTGCGCTACTTCACGCAGCAGGAGATGATGCCGACCATGGCTCTGACCGTCCTGGTCCATGCGCCTAACGCCGAGCGGCTGGCCACCTATGCCGAACTCCTCCCGGGCCTCCTGCCGGGCGCCCGGCTGCTCTTCACCCAGACCCGCGACGAGGCCGCCGCGCACATTCACGAGGCGGAGGTCGTTTTCAGTTGGAAGCTGCCCGCCGACCTGTTCGCGCAGGCCTCCCGGCTCCGCTGGGTGCAGGCGATGGGCGCCGGTGTCGAGGACCTGGTTGCCGCTCCGCTTCCCAAGGGCTGCCTGCTCACCCGGGTGGAAGGGCTCTTTGGCAGCTATATGAGCGAGTATGCCTTCCTTCACATGCTCGCGCACGCGCAGCGGCTGCCCGCCATTTATGCCAACGCGGCACAGAAGCGGTGGGCGCCCTGCACCATCGGCAAGTTGGGTGGCAAGCGGCTCGGCGTGGCCGGCTCCGGCTCCATCGGCATGGAAGTGATTCGCAAAGCCAAGGCTTTTGACATGGAAGTCTGGTCGCTGGTGCGGACGGCCCGTTCCGTGACTGGGGCTGACCGGGTCTTCACCATGGACCAGGCGGGCGAGTTTGCCGCCGGCGTTGACTACCTTGTCAGCGTACTGCCCCTGACACCTGCGACCATCGGCCTGATCGATCCGCTGGCCCTGAAGCAGGGCGCCGTGCTGATCAACATGGGCCGCGGCGCCACCATCGATGAGCGGCGGCTGCTGGCTGCGGTTCGGGAAGGGCGAATCGAGGCGGTGCTCGACGTCTTTGCCACGGAGCCCCTGCCTGAGGAGCATCCGTTCTGGTCCACACCAGGCATTACTGTGACGCCGCATCTTTCCGGCCCCAGCGTTCCGGCGGAGGTGGCCGACTACTTCGCTGCCAATTTCCGCCGCTTTGTCGCCGCCGAGCCGCTGGTGGGACTGGTTGACCGGCAGAGGGGGTACTAGCCCAGATGATCGAGCAGCTTTATGAGGCATGCGTCGCGGCGGTTCGCACGGCCGGCGCCATCATGAAGAGCCATACCGGTGAGCGCATGTCTGTCCAGTTCAAAACGTCTTGGTCCGACCTGCTCACCGAAGTTGACACGGCGGTGGAGCAGGCTGTCCGGAGCGCCATTCTGGCCCGCTTTCCCGACCACGGCTTCCTGGGCGAAGAGGGCGGAGGGGGCTGGGAAAAGGAGTTCACCTGGGTGCTCGACCCGGTGGATGGCACGACGAACTTCGCCCACACGCTGCCCAACTTCGTCTGCTCGCTGGCCTGCTACCGGGGGCGGGAGGCGCTGGTCGGGGCGATCTACGACCCCAGCCGTGATGAATTGTTCTCGGCGAAGCGGGGGGAGGGCGCCTGGCTGAACGGGTACCGCATCCAGGTTGACCCGGCGACGACGCTGCGGGAGAGCCTGGTCTCGACCAATTTGCTGTGGGATCTGCGGGAGGACCGGGCGCTGAACCTGCCCGGCATGCAGGAGATCGGCAAGCACGTGCGGGGCATCCGCTCCCTGGGTGCCGCCGCTCTGGAGATGGCCTACGTCGCCTGCGGGCGGCTGTCGGCCTACTTGCAGTGGCGCCTGTCGCCCTGGGATTTCGGAGCCGGCCTGCTGATCGTTGCTGAGGCCGGCGGCCTGGTCACCCGGGCCGATGGGTCGGAGATCGACCCCACGCAGCGGGGCTCCATTCTGGCGAGCAACGGTCGCATTCATGGGGAGATTATCGGATACCTGCAGCAGCATCGGACCGAATGAGGCAGTGATTGGCAGCTGATTTCGCAGGTGACCCAATGTCCCCTTCCGAAAAGCAAGGCGGGGCGCCCGAACTGGACGCCCCGCCTTCACTTCACCCGAACCCTACCTGCTCCCGCCCGGGTGGTCGGCCTCGAAGGTCTTTACCCAGACCGTTGGCTTGCCCGACTTGGGATCCTCCCGGAACGTATCGCCCGGAACGTAGGTCCACGTTTGCCGGCTGTCGCTGGCCCGATAGGTGCCGATCTCCTCAACTTTCTGCCCTGTATGCCCGCGTGGTGTGTTGGAACCCATCTTGCAACCACCTCCGCGGTTAGTCTGCACACATAACGAATGCCGCCGGCACGTGGCCCGGCGGCATTTTCTGTCAATCGGCGGCTTCTACCATACGGTGCGAACTGCTGGCGGGCAACGCACGGGCGACCATGGCTGCCAGGTCGACAACCCGGCTCGAATAGCCCCACTCATTATCATACCAGGCGATTACTTTGACCAGATGATCCGGCCCCACCATGGTGGATTGGGCGTCGATAATGGAGGAGCGGTCGTCGCCACAGAAGTCGCTGGAAACCAGCGGTTCATCACTAAACCCGAGGATGCCCCTGTAGGCGCCCTCGGCCGCCTCGCGAAACAGTTCGTTTACTTCAGAGACGGTAACGGGCTGCTCCAGGCGGGCGACCAGGTCGACCACCGACACATCGGGCGTGGGCACCCGCAGCGAGAAGCCGTTGAGCCGGCCGGCCAGCTCGGGCAGCACCTGAGCCACCGCCTTGGCGGCGCCGGTGGTAGTGGGCACGATAGACTGTGCGGCGCCCCGGGCACGGCGCAGGTCTTTGTGGGGGTTGTCGAGGATATTCTGATCGCTTGTATAGGCGTGCACGGTGGTCATAAGGCCGGAGATGATACCCCACCGGCGGTGGAGGAGCTTGGCGATGGGCGCCAGGCAGTTGGTGGTGCAGGAGGCGGCGGCGATGATGTCGTGGTGGGCGGGGTCGTAGGCTTCGTCGTTCACACCGACGACGATGGTGACGTCGGCATCTTTCGAGGCGGTGGTGATGACGACCTTGCGGGCGCCGCTGGCCAGGTGCAGGGCGGCCAGGTGCCGCTCCTTATGCTTGCCTGTGGCCTCTACGACAATGTCGACATTCAGATCGTGCCATGGGAGCTTGGAGGCGTCGCGCTCGTGGACCAGTTGGACCCGCTGGCCGCTGATGATCAGGGCATCTTGCTCGACTTCAATGGAACCTTCGAAGCGGCCGTGAGTCGTGTCGTAGCGGAGCAGATGGGCCAGAGTGGGGGCATCATAACTGGCGTTAATCGCCACAAGAGTAAGATGAGGGTTCTGGAGGGCCCGGCGGCAGACCATTCGACCAATGCGACCAAAGCCGTTGATGGCCAGGTTCGCCTTCACGTGAATCCCCTCTCCCGCAGCCCGACGCGCGATTTGCGCCGGCAGAGTAAATCGTCCAGCTACTCCCACCTTAGCACGGGTGCAGTGATAACGCTAATTGATATCACCGATATTCCCAATCGAGAACTTTAATCAAATCGGTATATCATTCACGACTTTGCATAATATGCTTGGGGAGCGGGAGGGGGCATACTTATGGCCGCATATTCCGCTGATTGCGCGGGTTTTGGGGCTCTTCGACAAGTTCCGTGCAACTTATGCGACCTTGCTCGGCGCCCTGCGGGCTCCGGTTGACCCGGTAGGCTCTGCCCTGCGTGCCCCTCCAGAGAGCGCCGGGCAAGGCCGGAGCCAGGTGTCCGGCGCCCGAAGGGTGCCCAACTAGTTTGCGGTCGCCCCTGGGGGCTCCGCCCGGACTTGCACGCCGGCCCTTTGAAAACCCGTGTGCGGATGGGCGGAGAGCCCGATTTCGCCCCGCAAACGGGGGTTATCGCCCGCTCCGACCATCCGCACACG
>JARBUG010000253.1 GCA_029239785.1 Symbiobacteriaceae bacterium
AGGGCGGCCAGTTTGAGCGGGTTCGCCACAGCAGCCCCTCCTCGTCAGTCTGTCGTCATCTAGTCTAACGAAGTTATCTGACAAATGCAGGGGGCGCCTGGCGATCTATCCCGGGGCGAAAGGGTGAAGGCCGGGGGACTGACCCCGGCCTTTCGTGGCGACCTTTATTGAATCGTTACCGTAATGGGGCTTGTGATGCCGCCGATTTTCGCATGCAGCACATGGGCCTTCTGGTCGTACCACCAGCCACCAGCGGCGCGTGCCAGACTGTCGGCAGAGCGGCGGGTCAACAGTTCACCACCGGCGCTGGTTTTGATCACCGACGGGCGCCTGGGCAGGCGAACTTCGAGGTTGTAGACCCGGCTTCCGGCTTCGCCAATCTCGACGGTCAGGCCGCCCTTACCGGCGGTGGTGGGACGGCAGACGAACTCCGTCTCCTTGAAGATGCCCCGCTCGTACGCCGTGGTCTCGCCATCATCTTCGTAGAGCGTAAAGCGGCTCTCGCCTTCGCCGGGGTAGATGGCCAGGGTTAGTTCTTCCCAGGCGCCGCCCGTGGAGGGCCGCTCGGGCGCCAGGGGCAGAATCGCGCCCGCACGCACGTAGAGCGGCATCGTCTCCAAGGGCGTCGCAGCGCTGACGAACTTGCCGCCACTGACCCGCCGGTTGGTCCAGTACTCGTACCAGGTACCTTCCGGCAGATAGACCCGGCGGGCCGCCGAACCTTCGGTAACCACGGGGGCGACGAGGATGTCTCGGCCCCACAGATACTGGTCCCGCAGTTCGCTGGTTCGTGCGTCAGAGGGGTAGTGGAGGAAGAGGGGCCGCATGAAGGGCAGACCGGCGGTGTATGCCTCCCGCGCCAGCGTGTATGTGTAGGGCAGCAGCCGGTAGCGCAGCTTGATGAAGCGGGTCACAATCGCTTCGGCCTCCGGGCCGAAGGCCCATGGCTCCCGGGGCTGGTGTGCCCCGTGGGGCCGCATGAGTGGGGTGAAGGCGCCGAACTGCATCCAACGGATGTAGAGCTCCGGTGCCGTGGGCGGGCCGTTGAAGCCGCCAATGTCCGTATTCCAGTACGGCATGCCCGCCATGGAGACCGAAAGACCAAGGGGTATCTGGTTAGCCAGGGCCGCCCAGGTCGTGGCCACATCGCCAGACCACTGCCCGGCGCCCAGCGCCTGCGTGCCGGGCCAGCCCGACCGGCTCATGATGAAGAGCCTGTCCTGCGGGTTATGCTGCTCGTTTGCCAGCTTGAGAGCCCGTAGCATCTGCAGCGGGTAGACGTTATGGACCGCCGGGGCGGCGCCGTCGGCATGAAGCATATCCTGCGGATGATCTTCGGGCTCGTTCAGGTCCGTCCACCAGCCTGCGATGCCCAGGTCGATCAGCGGCTTGTGTTGGTCGGCCCACCACTGGCGGGCCAGGGGCTGGGTGAAGTCGACCAGGCCGCACTCGCCCGACCAGAACGGGAAGGTGTATGTGGAGCCGTCCAGCCGTTTGCCAAACAGGCCAAGCCGATCGGCTTCGGCGAAGAGCCTGCTCTCACGGGCGACGTAGGGTTCCTCGATCACGATCAGCCGTACGCCCTGCTCCCGGAGGGCGGCGATCATGCCAGCCGGGTCGGGGAAGGCCTCCTTATTGAAGCAGAGATCGCCCATTGTCCGGAACCAGTAGAGGTCCAGAATGACTGAATCAAGGGGAATCTGCCGCTCCCGGAAGTTCGCGACCAACTCTTCGACTTCGCCCCGGGTCTTGTACCCGAACTTGGATTGGAGCAGCCCGAGCGCCCACTTGGGCGCCATGGCGGGGCGCCCCGTCAGGGCCGTGTAGCGGTCCAGCACCTCGGTCATCGCCGGACCGGCGATGAAGTAGTAGATCATCTGGCCACCCTGGGCGGTGTAGCCGAAGGTTTCGCCGTCGGCGCCCAGGTCCCACTCGGCCACCCAGGGGTTGTCGATGAAGAGGCCGTAGCCCCGGTGGCTGACCAGCACCGGCAGGACCATGCGGCTGGGCGCCGGAATGTGGCTGTGGAAGAGCGGGTAGCGCTTCCCCCGGTGGCCCACGGGAATCGGGCCCGCCTGCTGGTCCGGCTCGCCGATGCCATAGAACTGGTCGCGGGGGTGGAGGGCGAAGCGAACGCCTACTGTCCAGCCGGACTTCCAGAGCCCGGTGCTTTCGGTCAGCAGAGGCTCGCCGGCGGGCTCGGCGACCCGGTCCCCGGCCCAGTACGACAGCCTGATCGGCCGCTTCTCGGCCCGCACCGTTACCCCGTCCATCTGCACGAGCAAATACTCGCCCCGATCATCCACCACCGGCGCAGCCGTCGAGCCCCACCGCTTCGGATCGACCGAAAGCGACCGGTAGATCTCCTCCTTCGACCACGGCGTTCCCCGCCGAAAGACCACCTGCACAACCCCCGGCAGCACCGACGTCAGCCGGATGGCGCCTTCCCAACCGCCATCCAGCACCAGTGTCCGCCCCTCGACCTGCCAGGACATTAACTCCTGCAATACTTCCACGTTGGTATATCCCCCTGATGTGCAACCGTTTCCACGAATGCGGCCAAGACTCCCCAGATTGACAGTTTACCCAGTTAGTTTCCTCATGTACATAGCATACCCAAACCGGGAAGTTCGTTGACACAATGGTACCCCCCTGCTACCATTGACTAGATAAGAATGCACTTTTCGGACGGACAAGTGAGGTGCGCATGTGTCCTTTTCGGAGCGACTGACAGATGAAGAGATAGGGCGATATTCACGACACATTCTGCTGCCCGAGGTGGGCGGCAAGGGACAGGTGCGCCTCAAGCAATCTAGCGTTTTGATCGTAGGTGCCGGTGGACTGGGCTCCCCCGTTGCGCTCTACCTGGCGGCAGCCGGCGTGGGCCGCATCGGCCTGATCGACAGCGACGTGGTTGACGTATCGAACCTGCAGCGCCAGGTGCTGCACGACACAGCCCAACTTGGGCGCCCCAAGGTTGAATCCGGTGCCGACCGGCTCCGGGCGATCAACCCCCACATCACCGTGGAGCCATACTACGATCGGCTCGGCGCCGATAACGTGGCCGACCTTGTCAGCAAGTACGACGTGATCGTGGGCGGCGTTGACAACTTCCCCGCCCGCTACCTGCTCAACGACGCCTGCGTCATGGCGAAAAAGCCGCTGGTCGAGGCCGGTATTCTCAAGTACGACGGCATGATCATGACCATCAAGCCGTACGAAGGCCCCTGCTACCGCTGCATCTTCCCAGAGCCGCCGCCCCCCGGGACGGTGCCCACCTGTTCCGAGGCCGGCATTCTGGGCGCCCTGGCCGGCGTGATGGGCTCCATGCAGGCCTTCGAGGCGCTCAAGCTCCTCCTGAACATCGGCGAGCCCCTCGTTGGTCAGATGCTCATGTTCGAAGGGCTCAGGGGGCAGTTCCGCACCGTTGAATGGGATCGGAACCCCAAGTGCCCCGTCTGCGGTGACCACCCGACGATCACGTCGCTGACGGAGTACCGCATCGAGTGCGACATCCATGGGCGGGAGCGGTATCGCCGCTAAGTTTTCATAGACCAAATCAGTAGCACTGACCACATGGCAGGGAGGCGACTGGGTGTTTTCGCTGTTCGGCAGAGGGAAAGAGAAGCGGGACGCAGCCCTGGCCAGTCGCCGCAAGCTGTACATCCCCGAAGTGCTCTATCGCCGCATGATCAACCAGTGCCTGGAGGAGCGCCCGCTTGAGGCCTGCGGGCTGCTGGGCGGCGCCAGCGGGCATGTGACCCTGGCCTGCGCCACCGACAACGCCGAACGCAGCCCCATTCTCTATCGGGTCGACGAGCGGCAGCTGATCGCAGCCCATCGTGAGATTCAGGCCGTCAAGCAGGAGATCATCGGCATCTATCATTCGCATGTCAAGACTGATCCGGTTCCCTCGCTGACGGATATCGAACAGGCGACCTTCCCGGAGGCCTTTTACGTCATCGTTTCGCTGGCGCACCGGCGCCCGGTGGTGCGGGCCTGGCAAATTGTCGACCGGCACGTCACCGAGCATCTGGTGGTCATTCAACGTGAGATGCCCGGTACGTGGCACGACCTGCGGGCAGCCGTGCGGAGCCGGGTGGAACCGACCGACATACGGTAGCAGATGGAGGCATAGGTACCGGCAGGAACTGCGCGACGTAAGAGAGCGGCGGGGGTGAGGACGGTGGCGTCACGGCGGCTGGTGATTGGCCAGCACCTGATCCAGCGGATCCTGGAGCACTGCCTCGAAGAGAAACCCTGCGAGGCCTGCGGCATTCTGACCGGCACGGGCGGCCATGTCCTGCATGCGTATGCCACCGACAACATCAAGCGGAGCCCCGTCTACTACGAAGTGGACCCGGAGCAGCAGGAATGGGTGCTGACCACCATGGAGAGGCAGGGGGAGGAGTTGGTGGCCATCTACCACTCACACCCCACTGCGGCAGCGATTCCATCTGCCAACGACATACGCCTGGCGGTCTACTATCCCGATGCGGTCCGGGTGATTGTCTCTCTAGCCGGACCGGCGGTGATCAAGGCCTTTCTGATTCAAAACGGCAAGGTTTTCGATGTGGCCATCGATTCCCCCCAGCAGGCTGGCGGCCTCTTTCGTGATCTGCGGGGAAGCGGCTCAGCCCAAAAGCGCAAGGCATAAGAAACGGCCACCCCGGTAGTTCCCGGGGTGGCCGATTTCATCTACTTCTTCGGTTCT
>JARBUG010000254.1 GCA_029239785.1 Symbiobacteriaceae bacterium
GGCGAGCAGCTTGTAGGTGCCGAGCAGCACCCACTGGCCGCCGCTGACCTGCTGATTGACCGTCTTGGTCACCGCCGTAGTGCCTGTGCCGGCCGCGTTGGCCTGATGGATCACCACCGGCGTCGATGCGTTATAGCCGCTGTTGGCCGGGTACCACATGTAGATGTCGTAATTGGCCGTGGCCGGAATGTTCACGTCGTAGCTGACCGGGTCGCTGGCGGCCAGCGGGTTGGCGTACAGGTAATCGGCGCCGTAGCGCTGGCTGCTGTAGGTCGAGACACCCCAGTTGGCGCTGGCGGTCACCCGCCCGGCGGTGCTGTTGTCGATGATCGTCGACCAGCTGGAGGACTGGGTGACCAGCTGCATGTAGTAGCTCCAGTTCCAGCAGGAGCCCGGGTCGGTGTGGGTGGCGCCCGGCACCTCGTTATGGCCGATGATGTGGCTGCGGTCCATGGGGATGCCGTATTTCAGCGCCAGGCTCCGGGTCAGGGCGGCGCTGGAGCGGTACATGGCATCGGTGAACCAGGAGCAGTTTGACACATAGCCTTCGTGCTCGATGCCGATCGACTGGGTGTTGTAGGTCCAGTTGCCGGCGTGCCAGGCGACATCCTTGTCACGGACCGACTGGGTGACCTGGCCGTCGCTGGAGCGGATGGTGTAGTGGGCGCTCACCCCGGCGCTGGGGTTCTGGAACCAGGAGATGGAGCCGGAGTAGGAGCCCTGCGTCACATGGATGATGACGTAGTTGATGGGATAGGTCGACTCCCGGCTGGCGACGGTGTAGTTGCTGCTGGAGGCCGGCGCCCAGAGGGCAGGGCCGTAGTCGGTCGACATGATGGAGACGTCCAGGTCGTAGGAGCCCTTGTTCGGCTTGACGTTCCGGGGCTCCAGGCGAATCTCCTCATCGCCGGCGGCGGCGTCAATGCCCTGGTTGATGAAGGTATAGACCTGTTCGGCGTAAGACTTCTGGCCGGGCCGGTCGGCGAGGCCGCTGTACTTGGCGACCGCTTCGAACCAGTCGGCGGTGGATTCGGGCAGCTTGCCGCCGTTCGCTTCCCTGGCGTAATGGGCCAGCAGGGCGGCTGCGGCGCGCACGTTCATCTCTTTATCGGTCTTCAGCTTATCGGCGTGGAGGCCGGCCAGTTTGGCCGCCTCGGGCAGCGACTGGTTGGAGGGGTTGTCGACCAGATGCATGACGCCGTAGCCGTTGGCTACACTGGGCTGGCCACCGTGATCGTCAAAGTGAGTTTCGGCGTAGGCGATCGCGACGAGGAGTTCGACGG
Source organism: Symbiobacteriaceae bacterium (assembly GCA_029239785.1). Taxonomy (GTDB): domain Bacteria; phylum Bacillota; class Sulfobacillia; order Symbiobacteriales; family Symbiobacteriaceae; genus JARBUG01. The sequence goes on from JARBUG010000254.1 coordinate 1,284, forward strand.
GGACCTTGGTCGCGTGGCTGGCCTGGGTGAAGGCCTTGCCCAGGGCGCCCTGGAGCTTGTCGCCCCGCTGGAACTCTTCGCCGCCGGCAAGGGCGGTGGAGGTCAGGAGCATCAGGACCAGAACAGAAGCCAGGAGCCGCAGCCATTTTCGCATAAACCGAACCCTCCTGTGCCAACATTATTTCAAGTCCGAAATAACTATACACAATGAAGTTTCGGTCCGGCATGGGGCTGGTGTCCTGAGGATGTGGGGCTGGGGTCCTATCCCTCCCAGACCTGTTTGAACTCGAAGCCTGTCAACTTCAGGTCGCGCACCCGCTCAACAAACTGGTCGGTGACAAACGGCTCTAGGAACGTTGCCTGAACCAGCTTAAAGATCGCGGCTGTTCCGAGCCGGTCGGGCAGAAAGGTGTACTTGAAGATATCCATCACACGTCCATCGCGGAACCGCTCGATCTCCGACCGTTCTTCATCCAACGTGTTCAGCAGCGTGGTGACGTTGTATAGGGCGTAGTCGGCCTCGCTGAAGTCTGCGGGGAGAATCTCCCCGTTTGGCTCCAGTAAATCCCTCAGCCCATCGATTGCCCGCCGGCTGAAAACGGTAGAACCCCGACGAAGGGACGGGAAATCACTCAACTTGAGGTTGCGCTTTGCCGAATCGCCGCGGTATCGGACAAGCACCATCGGTTTCCAAGCGCCTGCCCAGGAACGTCCGTCGAAATCCTGCAGCACCTCGTACTCGGCATCAGTGTCGGGCCAAAGGGGCTGATACTGATAATCCGGACGCAATCTGAAAATCCGCATGAGGTGATCACAACTCCCAGGGTTTCACATCCTTGGCCAGGGAATTCTTGATGCGGCGCGAACCGGGAGAAGGCCTCCCGTGCACTTCGGCAACCCCGCTGCCATGGCAGTGAACGGCTACAGGCCGGAAGCCAGCTTTCGCTGACTTTGCCTATTCTGCTTAGTTAAGCGAATACAGTGTGACGGATTTGAAATGAGGATGCAATGATCTGATAGGCTTAATATATTACTACTATGCCACTTGCCGCTCGGTTCTGGTCGACCAGATGGGTGATTCGGTCCACAGTATCGCCGACGGGAGCGGCTCCTGACCAAAAAAGGCGCCGGGCCCTCCCCATGCGGAGAGCCCGGCGCCAGACGTACTTATCGCAACTGATCCTCAATCACCGGCCAGATCGCCGGGTCCTCCAGCCCGAGGCGCCAGATCGCGATCCCCGCGAGATCATACTTCTTCACAATATCCAGTTTCGGGCCCAGCGACTGGGCATTTTCATAGTAGACGATGCGCTGGACGCCATCGCGCGTGTACTCGAAGAACGGCACCTTCGCGACGGCATCCCACTGGACCGTGGCGCCGTACCGGGCGGCCAGGCTCATCGCCTGCGGCACGCTAAGGCCGTTGCCCGAGATCGTCCCCTTCTTCCAGTCGTAGCCGTAGGCGGCGATGCCCAGCAGCACCTTCTCCTTCCCGATGGTGCTCGATGCGTAGGCCGCCACCTTCTCGACCCAGCCCACCGAGGCGACCGGGCCGGCAAAATAGCCTGGCAGGTTCTCATCGTAAGCCATGGGCACGATGTGATCCGCATACTGCCCCAGCGCCTTGTAGTCGAAGGCGCCCGACCAGGCAGACTTGGTGTCGTCCCAGGTCTTGGCGGGAATCGAGAGCGTCAGCGAGAGCCCCTGGGGCTTCAGCGCTTCGGAGAGCTCTTTGACGAAGGCTGTGTAGTTCTGCCGCTGGTCCGGCGGCACGTTTTCGATATCGACGTTGATGCCGGAGAGCCCCTTCGCCTTCGCCACCGCCAGCAGGTTGGTGATGGTGGTCGCCCGCACCGCCGGGCTCCCTAGCACCTGGCGGGCCACGTCGGCATCGAAGCCGCTCCCCGAAAAGTTGTGGACCAGGCCCTGCACCTTCAGGCCCCGGGTTGTGGCCTCGGCCATCAGGCCGTTGTAGTCGCGGGTGTCGATGTTGCCCAGGGCGTCGACATGAAGCTGGAAGTTGACGGCCAGGTCCACCGCTTCACCCGCCGTCTTCAGACTGTCAAGCGACCGGGTGTCGCCCCACCAGTCTTCGGCGTAGTAGCCCAGCACGGTGTACCGCGGGGCCGGCGTGGGCAGGGGCACGGGTTTGGATTCATCGCCCGGGACCGGGGATGTCGTCTCGCCCGGAGGGGTCGTTCCGCCCGGGACCGGCGTGCCGTCCGCAGGCGGTGCCGGCGGCTCCACCGCAATCCCCGTCCCCGGCAGCCGCAGTACCTGACCGGGGAAGAGCATATCATCCTGCAACTGATTGAGCCACGAAATCTTCTCGACGGTCGCGTTCGCCCGCAGGCCGATGGACCAGAGCGTGTCGCCCGTCACAACCGTGTAAAACGCGCCATTCTTCCAGGTATAGGCCCGGTCCACGGCCCGAAAGGTCCACTTGTCCGCCAGCCCGTCCGGCACGAGGCCGTATTCCTGCTGAAACCGGACCACCGCTTCCCGGGTCTGCAAGCCGAAAATACCATCGGACCCGCCCGGGCTGAAGCCCAGTACATCAAGGCGCCGCTGCAGTTCCACCACATCGCCGCCGAATGTGCCACGGTAGAGCGTGCGACTGCCATAAGGCGCCGCCAGCACCGTGGTGCCTGCCAGCACGAGCAGCAGCAGCACCGCCAGACCAATTCCCCGCATCCGCCTACTCAGGGTCGCTCACCTCCGGGTTTGTCACGCCGTCCGGCGTACTCATACCCTTCGATTATACGGGAATGAAACATCTTATGTCATCTTCCGATATTCTGCCTTCTCTTGGTTCGGCTGGAACGCGCGCGAAAAGCCGCCTGCACTTGGCAGGCGGCGGTCTTGCGCGGGAGACTTTTTTCCGCGGATTTCGCAGATGACGCAGATTTTTGGGGCATTTTTCTGCCACGGATTACACGGAACTGCACGGATTACCTGTGTCTTCTAGTTAGGTCGCCGGGCTTTTCGGAACCCAGGACAGCGTTCCTGGTTAAAATAATATATATTTCCCAGGTAAGCTGTCCCAGGCATACCCAGCAACCAGACTGGTAGACCGAGTCAATCCGTGCAGTTCCGTGAAATCCGTGGCCAATACTGCCCCAAAAGGCCCGGAACTCCTGCCAGGTCAGATCCGCGTCTGTCTCCTAATGGCTTTTCGACAAGTTCCGTGTACGATGTGCCCGCCCCTGTGGGCTTTCACTTAGCTCCGAACCCCTTTGCCCTCCGCCCATTCGCGCACGGGTCTTCGAGGGGCCGGCGGCCTTGCCCAGGCACCCTCTGGGGGCCCCCCCAGGCCGCCTGCCCTTGTGCCCACTTTTGCATGATAGCACCGAGGTTTCGCGTGTGCGGATGGTCGGAGCGGGCGATAACCCCCGTTTGCGGGGCGAAATCGGGCTCTCCGCCCATCCTTATCGAAGAGCCCTCCAAATCCGCGGCTAACTAAATGCCCAGATATTCCTCACGAAGTCTGCTCAGCCTCCGAAGCCACAGGCGCGACCCGCCAGAAAGCAGCCATCGCCAGCAGGGCCACCACCGCCCCGATCCAATACGGCGACGTCGCCCCTACATGCGTATACGCCGCGCCGGCCACCACCGGGCCCATCACCCGGCCCATCGAATCCATCGCATCCATGGCGCCAATCGCTACGCCCTGCTGCGTCGCCCGCTTCGAGACCAGCGTCGCCACCGCCGGCCGGACCATGCCGTGCGCCAGCCCGTACACAATCACCAGCGCATAGAGCGCCGCCGGGCTCCAGGCCGCCACTACCAGCGCCGACCCCAGCCCGATCAGCGCCAGCCCCGCCGTCACGATCGGCTCATCGCCATGCTTCTTCATCAACCGGTGCACCAACGCACCCTGCATGAAGGCCGACGCCACCCCGATCACGCCGAACAGATACCCCTGCGCCATCTGCCCCATGGCGAACCGGTCAAAAATGAAGAGCGCAAAGGTCGCCTCAAACGCGGCAATCACAAAGCTCGCCGCAAAGGAAACCAGGTTCAAAGCCCCCATCTGGCCGCGCATCATCGCCCAGCGCGACGGCCGCGGCCCGCTATAGACCGGCCGCGACTCGGGCAGCAACGTCAGCGCCAGCACAAACGTAACTGCACCGCTGCCCGCCGAGGCCAGAAACGGCACAGAGAGCCCGAAGGAGGACAAGAACGCCCCGATCATCGGCCCGAAAATGACCCCCAGGCCCATGGCGGCGCCCAGCACGCCCATCCCCTTCGCCCGCTGCTCCCTGGTGGTGTTATCGCCCACATAGGCCATGGCGGTAGGAAGCGTCGCAGCCGTGAGGGCGCCCGACAGCGCCCGCACCACGAACACCTGGAGCAGCGTCGACGCGAAGGCGAGCGCCAAAAACGT
>JARBUG010000255.1 GCA_029239785.1 Symbiobacteriaceae bacterium
GCCCACCGATTAGGCGCCCACCCTATTGCGCCCCAAGGATCCGGTCGATCAAGATTGCGATCTCCGCACGGGTCAGTACGTTATCAGGCCGGAAGGTCTTATCCTCATACCCCCTGAAGATGCCCAGCTCATACAGGGCCGCCAGGATCGCCCGGTCTTCGGGGCTCGTCCCGGCGTAGTCGGCGAACGGGTAGTCGGCGGGGTCGGTCACCGTCTTCGGCGCGATGCCCAGGGCCGCCGCGATCAGGCGGGCGACTTCGGCCCGGGTCATGTCGCGGTCGCTGCTTGCGTTGGGGTCGACCAGACCGGCTTCCTTGGCCTTGGTCATGGCCTGGTCGTCGGAGTCGGTCTTCGATGCGATGCCCAGGACCTTGGCGAAGATGGCAACGCCCTCGCCGCTGCCCACTTTGGCCTCGGGGTTGATGTTGCCGTTGGTGTCGGGCTTCATGAGCCCGGCTTCGACCAGCACGGTGATCGATCCGGCCGCCCACATGTCGGGCTTGACGTCCTTGATGCCGGCCTTGGTCAGGTCTTCCTGGACCTTGGTCATGGGCTTGTTGACGCCGACGGCCTGCTGGTCGGTGTAGACGTCGCCGGGGACGTTAGGCCGCCGGGGGTTGCCGTTCCCGGGGGGCGAGTTGCCAGGCGGCGAGTTTCCGGGCGGGGAGTTTCCAGGGGGCGAGTTCCCGGGTGACGGGTCTGCAGCCATGGCGGTGCCGGCCGTGGCGACCACGGCGGCCAGGAGCAGTGCAGCGATCCATTTGCGCATCAGGCTTGGCCCTCCTTTATGCTGACCGGCCGATCGTCACCGATCTATTCCGATAGTATATATTGTATTTGCAAAAAGTTTCGATCTTCCTGCTGAGTAGCAGAAGGCCGCCCGGGACCTTGCTGGTCCAGGGCGGCCGCCGAAAACTAGTGCGTACCCAGAATCCGGTCCACCAGAATCGCCAGTTCTGCACGGGTCAGGATATTTCCCGGCCGGAACGTGCGGACACCATCCACCAGATAGCCCTTGAAGATGCCCAGGTCGTACAGGGCCTTCAGGATGCCCCGTTCTTCGGGCGTCGCCTCGTCGAAGTCGGCGAAGGGGAAGTCGGCGGGGTTGGTGATGGCGACGGGCTCAACGCCCAGGGCCTTGCCCAGGAGGCGGGCGAATTCGACCCGGCTCATGTCGCGTTCAATGCTGGCGTGGATGTCGACCAGGCCGGCTTCCTTCATTTTGGTCATCGCTTCGTCGTCGGTGTCGTCTTTTGCGGCGACGCCCAGGACTTTGGCGAAGACGGCGATGCCCTCGCCGGCGCCTACCTGGGCCTCGGGCTTGAATTCGCCGTCCGGGGCCGGTTTGAGCAGGCCAGACTGGACCAGGACGGTGACGGAGCCGGCGAACCAGTCGGTGGGTTTGACGTCTTTGACCCCGGCCTGCTGGAGGTCTTGCTGGATCTGGACGATCGGCTTGTTGACGCCGGCGGCCTGCTGGTCACTGTACACGGCCCCGGGGACGGTGGCAGCGGACGCTGTGGCGGCGGTGGCGAGCACCGCAGCGGCGAGCAGTGCAGCGGTCCATTTGCGCATGGTGGGTTCGCCCTCCTTCAGGGGGAGCCTGGGTGTCGAATTCCGGGTCTTCACACCGGGTTAATTAGCCACTCGTGTTTGATTTCCTGCAATTCGAGGGAGGGAATGTGGGGGGCGGCGCCCCTGGGGCTCCGCCCGGGTATGCACGCCGGTCTCTCGAAGACCCGTGCGCGGATGGGCGGAGAGGCCGACTTCGCCCCGCAAACGGGGGTTTTCGCCGGCTCCGACCATCCGCGCACGCGAGAGCGCCGTGCTGGCATGCAAAGGCGGGCGCAGAGGCAGGCGGTGGGCCCCCAGAGGGCGCCGGGCCGGGGCCGGCGCCCGCAGGGCGCCCAACTAGTCATCTGCGCCCGCCCCTGGGGCTCCGCCCGGGTATGCACGCCGGCCCCTCGAAGACCCGTGCGCGGATGGGCGGAGAGACCGACTTCGCCCCGCAAACGGGGGTTTTCGCCGGCTCCGACCATCCGCGCACGCGTAACGAGGGTGCGGTCATGCAAAGGTGGGCGCAGGGACGCTCGCAGCGGGCCAGGTGAAAACAGCGGGGGACGTGCCGCCTCCCCTGGAGGGCACGTCCCCGTTGCTTCAGGTATGGGCGCTTCGGGAATCGCTCTTAGGAAGAAGACGAGTTCTCACGTCGCCGTGATTGACTCGGGATTGTCTTCCGTGTTCGATGAGGTCCGTTTTGGCCCCCCTGGAAATGGGTCCCTTTCTCTACATGGAGCCGCGCCGTCAGTCTCTTTCTCCAGGTTCTGCATGGCGTTTTGGCAGGCTAACATGCTGAGTACATCACCTTGACCGAAAATGCCCGGCGCCATCTTTGCATGGCGCCTTCCTGATTTTGCATGCGGGACGCAACCGGCCTTCTGCGCCATACGTGTGAGCATTTTACAGTGCTCGGCGTGCATAGTGCACGGCAACCGGCCCTGGGCGCCCGGGGGCGGGCGAAAACAACTTAGTCCACGCGCACGTCCACTCGCTCGACCCCCTGAAGAGATCGGAGGGCCGCCCAGGGCTGACCTCTCATGGCTACTTCCTGGAAACGATGGCAGTGACCACCCCATCCACGACCTCAAAGGTCAAGGCATAGGTGCCCCCCACATAGCTGTGGGTCGGTGACTCGCCAAAGGCCTTCTCCACTACGCCGACCGGGGCACCTACTGGAATGCCCCTGGCAGTCGCACCAGATGAAGCCCGAATCTCGGCGACGCGGCTTTCCGGCCCGATGAGGATATCGATCCCTCTAGGTTTGTACGCCCACAAAGCCCCGTGCTCCGTCGTCTGGACGCTGTCTGGCGAGCCAAGGATCTCCGTCACCCGTTCCGGGGCGTCCCCCGGCAAGATCCCGAAGAGCCTGGCGTTGAACATCGCCGCGGTGCCGAAAGGCGCCGGCGTACCAGGCGGCGCTCCCGCCCACTCGCCTTCAAACGTGTGATCCGTGATCCTCCAGACACCATCTACCCGCTGAAACCGGACCTTCTCGCCGGCGGGGGCCGACTCGCCCACTACTTGATCGGCGTCTTGGGTGGCAAGGGTAAGGGATGGCCGAATCTTGTCCCAGCCCGCCGGATCATGCTTTTGGCCCCACACGGTATTCCGGTCGGCAGCCAGGCCCCGTGCCAGTTCCGTGCCTGCCAGCACCGTCTGGCGCCACGCCCCGCTCAGCCGCTTCGCCTCTCGCACCAGGGCAGAGGCCAGTTCCGGCGTCAACGGCCCACTCTGCCCCGGAAGCGCCGCGGGCGGTGTTTCCCAGGCGGACTCGTCGCCCGTGCGGCTGACCAGCCACCGCCCATCGCGGCAGACCACTTCAAACCGCTTGACACGGGCTCCCTCTGCATTTATGCCATGTTCCAGCACCACTACCCATGACGAGGCGTCAGGCGTCTTACTGATGGTGATCTTCCGCCACGGCTCTGCCATCCAAAGGCGGTCGTACATGGGTGAGAGATTCCCGCTCGACTCAAAGCGGACCCGGCTCTCCTCCACCTCTCGGGCGGTGCCGGTAAGACGGTCCATCGGTGCATACCGTGATAGCTCTCCCAGAAGCTTAATTGCCTGCGGTTCATCCATAGCCGAGGTGGCACTGCAAGTCTCGCTGAACTCCTGGGGTTTGTCGGTACTCTGGGTCTGCGCGGTAGCGGAGGGGGCGGCCGGTCTGCCCAGCGCGGCAGACGAACCGGCACTCCCTGCACATCCCATACACAGTATCGCCACGACAGAGCAGAGCAACATCCAGCGCTTGTCCATTGTTGTTCACCTACCTCCAAGCCTTAACCGCCTTGCATCAGGCCATACAAGTAAAGCACGTCCCTGGCGTATGAAGGACTTCCCTGGCCTGTGTTTTTGTTGCGTATCTCTACGGCACGCTCGAACCTGACTCCCTGCTGCTGTTGTATCACCAGCACATCTTCAAGTCCACCGGGTCCGAGGTTGTAAGCAGTGAGGGCATGCTGGACACTCCCATAAGAGTGCAAGAATCCCGAAAGATACCTGACGCCATAATCCACATTCTGGATCGGGTCATAGACGTTCTTCAGTTGCTCCTCTTCGGTGTCGCCAAAGTTGTGCCCGTGGATGGAGAATTCGATCTGCATCAAGCCCTTACCAGCGCCACCGCCGCCCCCCCTACCCTTTGAGCTATTGGCGTTGGCCAGCGGATCACCGCCGTTAGATTCATGGTAAATCACCGCCCCGATCAGAATCGGGTCAACACCATACTTCTGTCCCATGTCGTAGGCTAGTTCCGCCCATTCGGTTAGTTTGTGCCCGTTCGATAACGGATGCTCTGACAGCTTCGCGAACTTCTCTGCAACAGCAGCAATCCCCGCCTGTCTCTCTAGCTCCTTCTGCGCCTCCTTCTTCTTGACCTCCGCGTACTCTTTCTGGCTCATGCCTTCGGGCTTATGCCCTGTCGGGTCTAGATAGTTGACGGGGTTGTTCCCGACGTAAGTGTACAGGTTCTGCGTCCACGGACTCCAGACGCTCCCCTTGTACGTATCCTGCCTGTGAAGAACCTCAACTGTAAGCTCGGGCGGTGGCCTTCATTCCCAGAAGGTTCACCGCCTTCGTTCTACGCCAGTTCCTTCCCTTCCTGCGCCCGGCGGGCCTGGGCCGCAAGCTTCTGCTTTC
>JARBUG010000090.1 GCA_029239785.1 Symbiobacteriaceae bacterium
GGCTCCTGCTCGAAGCGCTCCCCGAAAACTTCCCCGACTTCTCCGCCCCGAATGATGTCGCAGCATGCTACCGCCATCTCGCGAACGTTCACACCCGCTTTATCCACGCATCACGCGTCACCAACAGTTCCCTGGAACAGACCGCATCCTGGGCCGTAGACCAGGCAGAGATCGCCCGGGTGCTGAGCGCCTTCCCCGAATCCCGCCCCTTCGCAGAACACGCCGGGCTCCTGACCGAAGGCCCCACCACCCTCATCCACGGCGATTACCACCGCTGGACCCTGATCCTCGGCCACGACCGCGTCAGAGTCCTCGACTGGGAACACGCCGGCCTCGCCCACCCCATCTGGGACCTCGTGCTCCTGGCGCCCGAAGAGCCCGGCTGGGACGGCGTCCCACGGGGCGCCCTCGCCACCCTCGCCCTGCAGAGATACTACGAGGCGGGCCCCCTCGCCCGCCTCACCTGGTCTGACTTCCGATTTCGCCAGCGCCTGGCCCGGCTCTTCGTGGCTGCCCGCTGGACGCTGACCCACCGCACCAAGGCCGCCGCCCAGCCCCCCGGGGGCTTACGCGACCAGGTACTCGCCCACGCCAACGCCGAACATGCCCGAGTAAAGGCCCTCTCAGCCCTCCTGGCTCACGCCTAGAAACGCCCGCAGGGCATCGCGCGTACTGGGAAAGGCCAGCTCCCCCCAGGGGATCTCCCCCGGCGCAAACGCCTTCACTTCCAGCGACTCCGCGTCGATGGCCAAATCGCCGCCCAGCACTTCGCAGGCGTACACAATCACAACCACCGGGCTCCTATAAGAGTAGACACCCACCAACCCGGTCAGGCGAACCTCCAGGCCCACCTCCTCAAGGGTCTCCCGGATCGCGGCTTCCTCTACTGTTTCATCCTGATCCATATAGCCGCCGGGAAAAACCCAGAGCCCACGCCCCGGGTTAATCGCCCGCCGCACCAGGACCACCCGGCCATCGATCACCGGAATGGTACAGGCCGACACTTTCGGGTCCTGATAAAAGACGAACCCGCACGCCGAGCAGACCAGCCGCTCCTTCGGATCGTTCCGCACATGCCGCAGATGCAGCGACCCACCGCACTTTGGACAAAACTTCAAGATCACCGCACCTCCGCTGCCCCCGGGCTACTTCTTCTTTGCATACCGCCGCCCGCCCTCGACCTGCCGGGCAGCGGCCGCCTCATTGCGAAAAGACCGGTCGCTGGCCAACTGGCGATCGGTCAGCAGGGTTACCTCGCCCCGGCCTTTCAGCTCCTGCTCGTTAAAGTCCCACGCCTCCACAAAGGTGGCAAACTCCCGCCGTTGCTCCTGGCCGCGGCTGTCATGCCAGCATACCCGCCACGTCTCCACCTGCGCGCCTCCTCCCCGGGGTGAAACCACGCGGCTCCCGAGGAGCGATCTCTTCGGGTGCCGAAAGGGTAGTTGAGGTGACTGAGAATGACCGAAGATGTCCTGACGTCGCTCCTTGCGTTAACGGGTAAGGAGATCACCCTGCGGTTTGCGAACGCCGGCGTCTCCGGCCGGCTGGTGGGCGTGAGGCAGGAAGCCTGGGGGTACGTCCTCCATCTGTCAAGCGCCATCGGCGACCACTTTGTGCCGTTTCCCGGCGAGGTCCTCCACATTGTAGCACCGCGCTGACCCGCGCAAAACCCCTGCGATTGCTGAACCTTTTCCCCTCCTCGGTTCGTCTCTAGAGATGAACATGAGGAGGGGTTTTTCTATGTGGAATGAACTGCACGACCTTAACAAACGCCTGGCGCAGGCGGCTGAGCAGAAGGCCCAGGCCGACAAGCTGCAGCGCCGGCTCGAAACACTCCAACAAGAGAAGCAAGACCTGGATCACCGAATGTACAACCTGCAGCAGGCCGTCGGTCGCGAAGAGGCGGATGTCAGGCGGCTCGAAGGGCTCAGCCTGACCGGCCTCTTCTACACCATCCTGGGCAGTAAGGATGAACAGCTCTACAAGGAGCGCCAGGAAGCGCTAGCGGCGCAGCTCAAGTATGACCATGCGGTCGGGGAGCTGGAGACGCTTGACCGTGAGCTGCAGCGGGTGCGGGCCGAGTGGCAAAACGCCCACCAGAGTCATGACGACTACGCCAGCCTGCTCGAACAGAAGGAGCAGCTGATTCGTACCCACCAGAGCGGTGCGGCCGAACTCTTCCGCCTCGGTGAGCAGGAGCAGCAGCTCCAGTGGCAGGCCAAGGAGCTGAACGAAGCGTGGGGCGCCGGCCGCAACGCAGACGCGGCGCTGGGCAAGGTCGAAGAATGCCTCAGCAGCGCCCAGGGCTGGGGCACCTGGGACATGCTCGGCGGCGGTATGATCGCCACGGCCATGAAGCATTCCCGCATCGATGAGGCCCGCAGCTACGTGCACGCCGCCCAGGGGGCGCTGGCCGGCTTCCGCCGGGAGTTAAATGACGTCGCGATGGTGATTCACGTCGACGAGATTCAGATCGGCGGCTTCGCCACCTTCGCCGACTACTTCTTTGACGGGCTGATCGCCGACTGGATCATTCAGAGCCGCATCAACGAATCGATGGAGAGCGCCCGCCGGTCGCGGAGCCAGGTGGGACATGTTCTGCACATCATCTCGGAGAAGCTGCGGGAGACGCAGGCCCAACTGAGCGCTACCCAGCAGGAGCGCCAGGCGTTCATCGCCGGGTTTGGCGGCTAGGTCAGGCCGTGCTGCACTGCCACCGCCAAATCCATCAAGAAAATCCCCCCTGCCAGTTAAGACTGACAAGGGGGATCTTATGTCGCGCCAAGCGCTCACGGCCAGACGTATATGCCAAAGTTCTGATCAAGCGCAGCCTGCATCAGGGCCAGGACATGGCTGTACGGCTCGGTATCTTCGGCGAGGGCCTGGCGCTGGTCGTCCTGCTTCATCACCTTCTCCATGCCCCGGGCCACGGCCATCGCCGCACTCAGGAAGCCGGCCTGCTGCTCCAGCGCCTCGCCGGTCAGCACCCCATTGAGAAAGAACGCATCAAGCACCTGGCCCGACGTGAGCCGCTCCCGCCCCCAGACCATGCCCCGCTGCCACGACCTGGGCGCCGCCGCCAGCAGGTCGCCGCGCTTGCGCAGCCCGTCGGCAAACGGCGTCTGCTTCACCTCCTGGGCTTTGCGGGCGAAGGCGAGGGCCGGACCCTGCACACCATCCGGCAGGTCGCCTTCCAGCGCCCGCACGGCGGTGGTCCAGAACAGGTACTCCATCCCTTCGGAGATCGGATAGGGCACATAGGTAATGCAGCCGCCCACATGCCCGTTGAGTGACGACGGGCACATCCGACAGGCGACGCTGTGCTGAATCAGCGCCTGCGCCTGCGTCTGCAGGTCGCGAATGGTCAGTTCCCCCGGCACGCCGCTGGTGGCCGAGAGCAGCATCTGCACCTTGGCGTCGGGGTCCCAGTTCGGCAGCGACCCGGCCGCGGCCAGTTCGCCCACCCGGCGCAGCAAGTTCTTCTGCTTGATCGCCTCAATCAGGCCGATCAGCGTCATCTGCGATTTGACCGGACAGCGCCGGTCCACAATAAACTTTGCGCCCACCCCGTTCCCCCCTGCTCTTCGTATAAACAGGCCTTTGCCTTACTTTATACGTTTAAACAGCTCCGGGGGTTCGATGGTGGGCGCCAATCTTTCTTAGAAAAGCTTTAACTGACGATGGTCGATGAAGGTCATGCGATGGATAGGGCAGGGGCCGTGGGCGTCCAGGGCGGCGAAGTGCTCCTTGGCCGAGTAGCCTTTGTGCCTGGCAAAGCCGTACGCCGGGTAGCGTTTGTCGTACTCGACCATCATGCGGTCGCGCGTCACCTTGGCCAGAATGGAGCCCGCTGCGATGGAAAGGACCTTTCGGTCACCACCGATGACCCAGCGCTGGTCGCCGGTCCAGGCCGGTACAAGGGCGTTGCCGTCGATCAGCAGGCAGAGTTTCTCGCCCGAGGCGCCGCCTGTGGCAGGCGACCCGCCGGTTCGCTCCCGCCACATCGCCAGTGCGGCCTGCACCGCCAGGTGCATCGCTTCGAACGTCGCATTGCGAATGTTGATCTGATCGATCCGCTGATGGTCGACCACGCCAACCCCCCAGCCCATCGCGATCTCGCAAATCTTGTCGTACGCCTTCTCTCGCTTCTTCTCGGAGAGCTGCTTGGAGTCGTTGACGCCCGGCAGTTCGGCGCCCTCCGGCAGGATGGCCGCGCCTGCCACCACGGGCCCGGCAAGCGGCCCCCGTCCCGCTTCATCGACGCCGACGACCGTGTAACCGTGGCGCCAGAGCACCCGTTCCATGCGCAAGTCTGCCACGTGCTAGCCCTCCTTTACCGCCCGGACCCGCTGCCGGAGCGACAGCAGCGCCATCAGGGCCACAAAGCCGACACCGGCCACAAAAGCCACATTCCCGGCCACCCGGTAGAGAACGGCCGTACCGTAAGCGTCGACCAGGCGGCCCGCGCCCAGGGTGCCGAAAATGGTGGCCACGCCGCTGTTGACCAGCACCAGCAGCGCCTGACCGCTGGTCCGCAGCTCGTCGCCGGTCATCTCACCCACGAACACGACGGCCGTGGGCATGAAGACCGCGAACGAGAGCCCCTGGAGCGCCTGCATGAAGACCAACGTAAGGGGCACCGTCGTCGCGCCATACAGCCAGAAGCGAACGGCGAAGGCAAAGCCCGCAAAGGCCAGCAGCGGCAGCGGCCCGATCTTTTTCGTGATGCGGCCGAGCACCAGCCAGAGCGGCACTTCGACCAGCGCCGCCAGCGCCCAGGCGTACCCGACCTGGGTATTCGTCCCGCCAATGGACTGCAGATGGACCGAGAAGAAGGCCGCGTGCGCCGCGTTGGCCATCGCGATAATGGCGGAGAGCAGCAGGAAGGCCGTCAGCCGGCGGTTGCGCAGCAACCCCTTCAGCGCCGGCCAGACCGAGCGCTGTGAACTGATGCCGTCGGCGGGGAGACGCCGGGCGTAGTACCAGCCCACGGCCATGAGCAGGGCGTAAATCGGAAAGGCCCAGCGGAGCGAAATGATATCGTAGGCCCGCCCCATGATGGTGGTCACAATCAGAAAGCCGACGGAACCCCAGAGCCGGATTTGCGGATAGGTGACGCCCCTGCTTACCACTTCGCCCAGGGCGATGGAATCGCCGATGGGCACCAGCACCCCGGAAAAGAAGGACCAGAGCGCCACCAGGGGCAGCAGCGTCCAGAACGTGGTGCCGGCGGCGATGAAGCCACCGGTGCCGGCGACGACCAGCAGCAGGAGGGCCAGCATGCGGCCCCGGTGCCCGGAGCGGTCGGTGAGCGGCCCGAAGATGGGCTGAGAGAAGAAGAGCAGAAACGGCGTAATCGACATGAGCACACTGATTTGCGTAGCGGAGAGGCCCGCTTCTTTGTAGAAGAGTGACAAATAAGGGGAGAGTGCGCCAATCGCGCCAAACATATAGAAGAAGACCACAGACATTTTCGTGTACCTCGCTTTGTCAGAGTGCCCTGTAAGGAAATAGCGAACGGGAGCCCGTTCGGCTCCCGAACTACTTATATACGCATCTCCCGGCTCAGTTCCTCCAGGCGGAGGCGAATCTCTCCTGCCATTTCCCGGGCGGCGGCGTACCCGCGCCGCATGTATTCGCCGGCGCTCCTGGTACTGAAGCTGTTCAACCCCGACACCTGCGGCCGGATGACCACGTCGGCCCACTCCAGCGAGGCGGTAATCGTCTGGCGGGCCATAATATCGAAAGCCCGCATCATCGCTTCGGGTACAGAGCGGGGCGCCCCGGCAGAGAAGCCGTACTCGGTTACATCGACCGCGATCACCAGGTCGGCGCCCAAGGCGCGGGCTGCGCTGGCCGGCACATTATTGACGACCACACCATCGACAAGGAGACGCCCATCAAAAGGGACCGGCCTGAAAATGCCCGGAATGGCCGTGGAGCCGCGCACGGCGTCGGCCACCCGGCCCTCGCGCAGGACCAGTTCCTGGCCCGTGTTGGCATCGGCCGCCACGGCTGCGAAGGGGATCTTCAGGTCGGAGAAGCTGACCGGGCCGATCTGGGTATCGAGGTAGCGCCGCATGCGCTTGTTGGTGACGAAACCGCCCCGGGGCCAGGCCGGTTCAGCCATGTCGAACCAGCTAAGGCGCAGCGCCAGCTCCTGCATTTCACGCCAGGTGAGGCCGCCGGCGTAGAGTGCGCCAATCAGCGAGCCAGAGCTTGTCCCCACCACGCAGTCGATGGGGATGTTCGCTTCGTGCAGGGCACGAATCACCCCGACATGGGCAGTGCCCCGCACCACGCCACCGCCCAGCACCAGGCCCACCCGGGGGCGCCCGCCGGCGCCCGGGGCCCGGCCCAGGCGCAAATGCTGGGGCTCGATGGTCTGGCCGCCGGCCAACAGGGCGGCCGCCTGGACCGTGCGCTCCAGTTCACGCACGTTGCCGTGGGCAAACGGGAACGATGCCAGGCGCCGCATGGCTTCCGGGGAGATGGGAGCCCCACCCGCCAACTCGGCGCCATGCACGTATTTGCGAACAAAGTGGCGGGTGAGCGCCGGAATATCCTCCAGCCGGTCCCGCAGGGGCGGGATGGGCACGGCAAAGCCCTCCGCCACGATCGCTTCTTCCAGGAGGGAAGGCTCCCGGTCCCCGGCCGGGGAGGCCGTGGCCAAAACCCGGGGAATGCGGCTCGGGAGGCGGCCACGGCCGGAGCCGGCCCGTCTCGGGAGCACCTGGCGAGCCGCCTCGGCCGCCTCCGGCGGCATCTCGTCGGCCCGCCGGATCAGCAGCGTGCCGTGCGCCGCCAGCCGCAGCGCCTCTTCCCAGCCAGCCGGGGTGTAGGCCGGCCCGTCCATCACAATAAACGGCCCGTCCTTGCGGCCGCTGTTGTAGTGCATGCGGGCCGCGGCCAACTCCTTGCCGGTCCCGGTTTCGCCAACGAAGACCACGGGCTCGTCCGTCCGGCTGCCCCGTGCGATCGCGGCCCGCACCCGCTGCGACCAGGCGCCGGTGCCGACCCACTCGGTGTGAGTCCGGGCGCCCTGCCGGGCGATATGGTCCGAGAGCGACCGCTCGCGCAGCCGGGTCCGATGGAGCCGGGCGCCCGCCTCGGCCACCTGTGCCGAGAGCGCCGTCACCAGCGCCCGGGCGATTTCGCCGCCGCCCGCCAGCATCGCGGCGACCTCATCGCCATCGATGCGCACCAGACTGGTCATTTCCAGGGCCCGCACCATTGCCGGGGCCGGCCCGCCCGTCAGGGCCGCCAGCTCCCCAAAAAAGGCGCCGGGCCCCAGCAGGTGCAGCCGGGTGTCCATCTCGCCCTCCAGCAGCACCTCTACCTGGCCCCGCACCACGATGCAAAAGTCGGCACCGGCTTCGCCCTGCCGGAGAATCACTTCGCCCGGCTGGTGCCACGTCCAGCGGCAGCGGTCAGCCAGCCGCTCCAGCTCCGGCTCTGAGACGCCGGCCAGCAGGGGCAGCTCGCGAAATTCTGCCTGGATCATCGCACCATCACCGCCTGTCTCAACTCACTTCCTGTTGCAGACGGTGGATGGTGCTGCAAAGTTCCCATTACCGCGGCTGATCATGCGTCGCCCGCCCGTCGCCCGAAATGGGAATCACCGGTCCCAGGAAGGTCGGCTTCTGGTGCGAGACCCACTCACCGAAGGCCTTCACACGGGCAAGCATCTCCCGGGCGGCATAGTACCGGGCGCCGGCATAGACCCAGCGGTCGGCGACCACGCCCTCGGCCTCCAGCCCCAGGCGCCGGGCCAGCCAGACCGCCCGCGGCAGGTGGAAGGCCTGCGTCACCACAATAGCCGACTGGACCTGAAAGACAGCGCGCGCCCGGTACATCGAGTCGTACGTATCAAAACCGGCGTGATCCATGAAGATATCCTCCGGCGGCACGCCCCGCTCTTCGAGGTACCGGCGCATGGCATTCACTTCATCGTACTCGACCCGGCCGTGGTCGCCGCTGATCAGGATCTTCTTCACCTTGCCGGTTTTGTAAAGCTCGTGGGCCGCGATCAAGCGGTCCTCCACCATCATGGACGGCTTTCCGTCCGGATAGACGTAGGCGCCCAGAACCAGCGCCGCCTGGGCCGGCCGGACCTGATCGATCGGGCGGATGCCGGCCCTGCCGCCAAAGTAGACGACCGCGTTCAAGCCACCGACCACCACCACCGCCGCCATCAAGATGGCGGCAATCCATAGCAATATTCGCTTCAAACGAGACCCCCGTTGCTGCTGCTTGTGCATGAGCGGTTCAACAACCTTTCGCCGACTCCCGCCAGTTTGACGAAGCAGTTCGGTATTTGGTTCACATCCTCCTCTCCCGCGAAGGCCCAATACTATGTCAACCAGATCAGCCGATAAAAAATATTCCCAAAAACAAACAGGCAGATATTGCCATTTCTATCTTCATGTGCTATTCTTTGAACCAGGGGGTGTTCTACCATATGAAGAAGATCAGGGGGATCGTGGTTCTGCTGGCGGTGCTGACGGTTTTGGCTGTTGCGACGGTGGCTCAGGCTGACAGCACCATGGGCGGATGCGTCTACGACACCGCCGGTAACATCGTCTGGTGCTGGCTCTGATCTGTACCCAGCAAAAAGGGAGGGCGCATGGGGGTGCGCCCTCCCTTTTTGTCTTTGTCAGCGCTTGCGGGCCGCAATCACCCAGACCCAGTCGGTCCACTGCTCGACATAGACCGAGCAGCCCAGCGAGGCGAAAATCGACGTAAGTAGGCCAATGGTCGGGTAGTATTCCTCTTCAATCTCCTGGACCAGGTCCGGCTTGCCCGCCGCCTTGAAGCGGCGGATCATGGCCTGGCGGGCCGCTTCGTCGGCCCAGGCAATGTCGCCCAGCACCACCACGCCGCCGGGCCGCAGCACCCGCAGCATCTCCTTGGCACCCTGGACCTTGGCGTCGTCCGTCAGGTGGTGGAACGCATAAGATGAAACGACGGCATCGACACCGCCCGCGGGCACGGGGAGATCCAGGAACTGCCCTTCCAGCACGGGAACGGCGTCGCCCAGTTTCTGGCGGGCCTCCTGGCGCATGGCTGCCGACGGCTCTACCGCAAGGACAGTGGCGCCCCTGTCTGCCAGCACCTGCGCCAGGTTGCCGGTGCCGGTGCCTACGTCGAGCACTGTCCGGCCCGGTGCGGCACCCGCCAGTTCGGCAACCCGGGCCAGCACTTCCTGGTACCGCTCAAAGCCGTCGGCCGGCTCCGCCTGAAAGACCGTCGCATCATACGTAGGCGCCCACTGGTCAAACATGGCCATGAAGTCTGAATGGCCCAGACCCATCCGTCTCTCCCCGCCCTCTCAGTCCTCCGGTCACTCGGCCGGAGGATTAATTCCGTGTAAACGCATCGGAATACTCTGCTATTACTTGTATCTTATGCGGCGGCAGGCCCGACTGTCAACCGAACAAAAGGAAGGCGCCCGCTTTTCGCTGCGGGCGCCTTTGCTTATTTGATTTCGATCTCTTTTTCCTTGCGCACCCCAAAGTAGTTGTGCTGGGGGTCGCTCAGTTCGACGACCACCTTATGGCGGCCGGGGTCCATTTTCGGTACCGTGTAGGTCGTTTTGTAGAGCATCGCTTCGGGGCCATCATCGATGCGAATATGTACGTGACCGTTTTCGGGCACCTTGAAGGTACCGGTCTGCACGTTGACGACCAGCGCGTCGCCAGACTGTTCAAGGGTAAAGTCGAACTCGGGTGCGGGCCGCTCGGCCCTGCAACCGGTCAGCGCCACCAGTAAGAGAATTGCCGCCAGCACCATAGCCGGCAGTTTGCCGCGAAACATCGATTACGCCTCCTCCTCGGCGCCCCGCTGCCGCCGCAGGGCCACCACCGTCGCCACAAGTAACACCAACGCCGCCGCCCCGTACAGCACCGGTCCCCAGAACGAATGCTTCAACGGCGGATCGATTGGCACCATGGGCACCAGGGTCTCCGCCAGGCTTTCGCCGGCAGCAACCCGGATGCCGCCCCGGAACAACTCTTCAAACACCGTGATTTCGACGAGCAGATCATACTCGGCGGTACCGGGGGCAGAGATCGTTCCGCGGTAGGTGCCGGGCTGGATTTCGGTGAGGGGAGCGGGCTGCCCTTTCTTGCCGGGCGCAGAGGCGGCGACTGTGGCTTTGGCGCCCTCAACCGCGGCGCCGTACACGTCCATCACGCGGACGGTCAGTTCGTCGCCCGTGAGGGAGAAGGCCGCAGTGGCGCTCAGGTTGTGGGCGCCGACCGACGGCGCGATGCTGAGGATCAGTAGGAGTGTCAGTAACACGGGCACGAGTCGTTTCACTAGCCAAGTCCCCCTCGGCTGCCGCGAATTTCCCGATGATTTGCACGGGGTAAGGTCTAGCCCCTATGGTACCCGAAGATTCGCTTCACGCCAATGGGTTGGAGACCCGACAGAAAAACCGGTGGTACCTTACCACCGGCGGTCGGGTTTGCATTACCCCCACTTCGGACTACGCCCCCGAGCCCTCCACTTCGTACACGCATTCCTTGTCGCCCTTGGGGACCGAGCCTGCCTGCGTGACCTTCGGCTGCGCCTCGGCCACCGCCAGCGTGATGCCTTCCACCATCGCCTTACAGAGAGAGCAGACCTGCTCGGGATGAACGGCCGCGACCTCGCGGAAGCCGCAGGTCTTGAGCACCAGGGTCCAGGAGCCGTCCTCGGCGCGGGCCACGTGCGTCATGATGCCCAGGCGGTGCAGCGCTTCGGCGCAGGTACGGACCAACTCCTCCTGCTGGGCGCTGGTTACTGCCGCGGCCTCCTGGCCCAGCCGCTTGCCGAAGGTGCGGCCGATTTGTTCGATCGCTTCCTTCGCCCCATCTCCCAGGAGCGCCAGCGACTGGACCAACAGGTCGGCCAGCAACTGAAAGTCGCGGGCCGGCACCGTAAGCGACACGGCGTTGCCCGACGGCGAGTACAGATAGCCCGGCCGGCCGCCCTTGCCCGTTTTTTCCGCCATAGCGGCGACCAGGCCGATGTCGGCCAGCTTATTCAAATGCGTGCGGGCGACGTTGGGATGGAGCCCGAACCGTTCCGCCACTTCCGCAGCGGAAACGGGATGCGATGCCGCCAACACGTATTGGTATATATTGTAGCGTGTGGGATCGGCCAGGACCGCACTCACCTTTTGCGGGTCCCTCTCCATCATTTAACCCCCTAACCATTGAGAATCATTATCAACAACCGTCACGATTGCTCCGGCAGAAACGTCTAATCCTACGAAGGGCGGGAAAAAGCCCCAACGAAAGAGGATAACACTATTGACACAGTGTAAACGCAGTCAATACAATGGGACGGGGCAACAACCCTGGAACGCTACTTGCGTCCATTTTACACTACCGAGACAGTGTAAAACAAGGTAGCTCCGGTGCATAATTCGGAACGGAACTTCCACTGGAAGGGCATGCTAGCCCCGCAGTGTGAATCATAGATCTCCCGGCCAGCGTGGTATCAAAACGGCCGGTAACTGATTTCAATTGTGCTTGTGTGAACGAAAGGAGTAGAACAGCGTGACCACTGGCGCCCCCCTTATTGTTGAAGATCTGCGCGTGAATATCGGTGAGAAGCAAATCCTCAAGGGGCTCAACCTCTCTGTCAATCCCGGCGAAATCCATGCCATCATGGGTCCGAACGGTGCCGGCAAGACCACCCTCGGCTTCTCC
Source organism: Symbiobacteriaceae bacterium (assembly GCA_029239785.1). GTDB lineage: Bacteria > Bacillota > Sulfobacillia > Symbiobacteriales > Symbiobacteriaceae > JARBUG01. The sequence continues at coordinate 11,700 of JARBUG010000090.1, forward strand.
CTTATGGGCCATCCCCGTTATGAAGTGACCGGCGGCTCCGTCAAGCTGGGCGAACTGGATGTCCTGAGCGTCGATGTCAGTGAGCGGGCCAAGGCCGGTCTGTTCCTCGCTTTCCAGTACCCGTTCGAAGTCTCCGGCGTCACCGTCGCCAACTTCCTGCGCCAGGCCGTGAACGCCAAGCGGGGCGAAGAGGTCTCCGTGTGGGACTTCCAAGAGATGCTCACCGACAAAATGGCCCTCCTCGAAATGGACGAGGCCTTCGCCGCCCGTTACCTGAACGAAGGTTTCTCCGGTGGCGAGAAGAAGCGGAACGAAATGCTGCAAATGGCCCTGCTGGAGCCGAAAATCGCCATTTTAGACGAAACCGACTCCGGCCTCGACGTTGACGCCCTCAAGGTCGTCGCCAAGGCGGTCAACACCCTGCGCGGCCCGAACTTCGGCGCCATCGTCATCACCCACTACCACCGCATTCTCGACCATATCAAGCCCGACTTTGTCCACGTGCTGATGAACGGCCGCATCGTCAAGAGCGGCGGTCCGGAACTGGCGCTGGAAATCGAAAAGAAGGGCTACGACTGGATCAAGGCCGAACTCGGCATTACCGATGAGGCCCTTGATGCCCAGGGGGTGAAGTAACCGTGCCTACGGCTACCGAACCGGCCTTCCTGGAGGGTCGCCGTCAGCAGGCGAGTCAGCTCGCCGCCACCCTCTCCCTGCCCGCCAAGACCGACGAGGCCTGGCGCCGCACTTCGCTCGAAGGGCTCGACGTTGACGCTTACAAGCCCGGCACCCTCAAGGTCACGCTGAAGGGCGACGTGCCCGAAGGCGTTATCTTTACCGATATCCTGACCGCAGCCAGTTCCAATCCCGACCTGGTGGCCAAGTATTTGGGTACTCAGTTCGACATGGGGCAGAATAAGCTGACGGCGGCCCAGGCGGCGCACCTGAACGGCGGTCTCTTCCTCTACGTTCCCCGGAACGTGGTCGTTACCGAACCGCTGCAGGTCCTCTATGAAGGCGCCGAAGGCGAAGCCCAGTACCTGCACACCGTGGTTGTGGCCGAAGAGAACAGCCAGGTCACCATTTTGGAGCGGTACGAGGGCACCGGCGAGTACCTGAGCGTTGCTGTGGTGGAGGTCCTCCCCCAGGCAAACGCCAAGGTTCGCTACGGCTACCTGCAGAACCACGCCGAAGATGCCTGGGCCTTCCTCGTCCGCCGTGGCCTGACCGGCCGCGATTCCACCCTTGAGTGGGTCGGCGGCGAATTCGGCGGCGGCCTGGTCCGCTCCGAGTTGGTCAACAATGTGGCCGGCGTCGGCTCCGAGTCGACCATCAAGGTCGTCTACGGCGCCACTGCTAATCAGCATATTGACCTGGTCGCCTCCGAGGTTCATACCGGCGACAACTCCCGCTCCGATATTCTCGGCCGCGGCGTCCTGAGTGGCCGTGCGCACACCGTCTTCCGCGGCAACGGCCAGATCAAGTACCACGCCCGCAACTGCTCCACCTACCAGCGGCAGCAGGCCCTGGTCCTCTCCCCGGCCTGCCGGGCGGACGCAATCCCTGCCCTGATCATCGATGAAAACGAAGTCGCCGGCGCCGGCCATGCGGCCACCGTCGGCAAGCTTGATGAGGAGCAGCTCTTCTACCTGATGGCCCGGGGTCTCTCCCGGAAGCAGGCCATTAACATGCTGGTGATGGCGTTCCTCTCCCCCGTGCTGGACCAAATCCCGGTCGAGGAACTCCGCACGGAGATGACCTCCCTCATGGGAGAGAAGGTGAATGGCTAATGACGCTTGACGTGGCCCGCATTCGCCAGGACTTCCCCATCCTCCATCAAGAGATGAATGGGCACCCGCTCGTCTACCTGGACAACGCGGCAACAACCCAGAAGCCCCGCCAGGTGATTCAGGCGCTGGTGGATTATTACGAGGGGTATAACGCCAACGTACACCGGGGCATTCACACCCTCGCCGAACGGGCCACGGAAGGCTTCGAAGGCGCCCGGGTCAAGATTGCCCGGTTCATCGGCAGCCCCACGCCCGAGCAGGTGGTCTTCACCCGCAACGGCTCCGAAGGCCTCAACATCGTGGCCTACGGCTGGGCCCGCCGGCGGCTCGGCCCCGGCGATGTCATCATCACCTCGGGCATGGAGCACCACTCCAACCTGATTCCCTGGCAGCAAACGGCCCTGGCCACCGGCGCCACCCTCAAGTTTATCGACTTGGACCAGGACGGCACCCTGAACCAGGAAAGCTACGACCGCCTCCTCAGCGAAGGCGGCGTCAAGCTGGTTGCCTTCTCGGTGGCTTCCAACGTGCTCGGCACCATCAACCCGGTGACCGACATGGTCGCCAAGGCCCACGCGGCCGGCGCCAAGGTTGCGCTGGACGCCGTGCAGGCCGTTCCTCACATGCCGGTCGACGTCAAGGCCTGGGATGCCGACTTCATCAGCGTGGCCGGCCACAAGATGCTGGGGCCCACCGGCACCGGCTTCCTCTGGGGCAAGATGGACCTGCTGGAGGAGATGGAGCCCACCTATTTCGGCGGCTCGATGATTTCCGAAGTCCACCTTTCCGGCGCCAAGTGGGCCGACGTGCCTGCCAAGTTCGAGGCCGGCACGCCCAATATCGCCGACTTTATCGCCTTCGGCGCAGCGGTCGACTACCTGAGTGCCATCGGCATGGAAAACGTCTACAAGCATGAAAAGGCGCTCACCGAGTATGCCTGGCAGAAGCTGCACGCCATCGAGGGCATGCGGACCTTTGGCCCCCGCCAGCCCCGGGCCGGCCTGATCAGCTTTGACGTAGAGGGCATCCATCCCCACGACATGTCGGCGGTGCTGAACGAGTATGGTGTAGCCATTCGGGTGGGCCATCACTGCGCCCAGCCGCTCATGGAAATCCTCGATGTGCCCGCCACCAACCGGGCCAGCTTCTATATCTATAACACCATGGAAGAAGTCGACCGGCTGGTCGACGCGCTCCTCCACGCAAAGGAGTTCTTCGGCTATGTCGCTTGAGGGACAGCATCCTGTTAATCTCAACACGCTCTACCAGCAGGTGATTCTGGACCACTATAAGAAGCCGCGCAACAAGGGCGAGCTGCTGGTCGATCCGGTCTTCGGTAAGCACCTGCATAACCCGACCTGCGGCGATGACATTGAAGTCACCGTCAATCTTGACGCCGAGGGCAAGATCGAAGATGTGAAGTGGAACGGCCGCGGCTGCTCCATCTCCATGGCCAGCGCATCGATGATGTCGATTGCGCTCCGCGGCAAGACGCCGAACGAGGCGAAGAGCATGATGACCGCCTTCTATGGCATGATGAAGGGCGAAGCCGGCACCTACAAGAGCCTTGGGGAACTCCAGGCACTGAGCGGCGTCAGCAAGTTCCCGGTGCGCATCAAGTGCGCCACGCTGGCCTGGCACTGCGTGGAGGAAGGCATGAAAGAACGCGAAGAGATCGATAACAAGGGAGGGTCCGCAAATGGTTAGCGAACCCAAGCAGATCGTAGGGGAGTATCAGTACGGGTTTCACGACCCGGAGAACTACGTCTTCAAGTCGGAAAAGGGCCTGACCCGCGAGATCGTCGAGTCGATCTCTCGGTTCAAGAACGAGCCCGACTGGATGCGTGAGATTCGCCTGAAGGCCCTGGAGGTCTTCGAGTCGAAGCCCATGCCCAAGTGGGGCACCGACCTTTCCGAAATCAAGTTTGAGGATATTCGCTACTTCGTGCGCGCATCTGACAAGGCCGAGCGGTCGTGGGACGATGTGCCCGAAGATATCAAGAATACCTTTGACCGCCTGGGCATTCCCGAGGCCGAGCGGAAGTTCCTGGCCGGCGTTTCGGCGCAGTACGAGTCCGAAGTCGTCTACCACAACATCCGCAAGGATTTGGAAGATCAAGGCGTCCTCTTCTGCGACATGGACACGGCGCTCCGGGAGCATCCCGAGATCGTCAAGGAGTATTTCGGCACGATCATTCCGACCACGGACAACAAGTTCGCCGCCCTGAACACGGCGGTCTGGTCCGGCGGCTCCTTCATCTATGTGCCGAAGGGCGTTCATGTTGAAATCCCGCTGCAGGCCTATTTCCGGATCAACACCGAGAACATGGGCCAGTTCGAGCGGACGCTGATCATCGTCGATGAAGGCGCCTTCGTGCATTACGTTGAGGGCTGCACGGCGCCCACCTACTCGTCGGACTCCCTGCACTCCGCCGTCGTCGAGATTCTCGTCAAGAAGGGCGGCCGGTGCCGGTACTCCACCATTCAGAACTGGTCGACCAACGTGTATAACCTGGTCACCAAGCGGGCGGTGGCGTATGAGGATGCCGTGATGGAGTGGATCGACGGCAACATCGGGTCAAAGGTGACCATGAAGTATCCCGCCGTCTACCTGATGGGTCCCCGGGCCCGGGGCGAGGTGCTCTCCATCGCCGTGGCCGGCAAGGGCATGATTCAGGATGCCGGTGCGAAGATTTACCACTTTGCGCCTGACACCACGTCGGTCATTACGTCGAAGTCGATCTCCCGGCAGGGCGGCAATACGACCTATCGGGGCCACATCATGGTCGATAAGAAGGCCGACCGGTCGAAGGTGAAGGTCGAGTGCGATGCGCTGATCTTTGATGAGAAGTCGGCTTCGCATACGATTCCGTTCATGGATATCATGAACGAGAATGTGCAGATCGAGCATGAGGCGACGGTGTCGAAGGTCTCCGAGGAGCAGCTGTTCTACCTGATGAGCCGGGGCCTGTCGGAAGAGCAGGCGATGGCGATGGTGGTGATGGGCTTTATCGAGCCCTTCGCCAAGGAGCTGCCCATGGAGTATGCGGTCGAGTTGAACCGGCTGATCGAGATGGAGATGGAAGGGTCGGTCGGGTAAGTCACGAACGTCGGAAGGAGGTCAAGCGCGTTACGTTGCTGACCTCCTTTTTCTGTTCTGGTGGCGGTTGCGGTGCCTGCCAGGGGGGCGGAAACGGGCCGGCCGGGGGCGTCGTCGCGGCGCCGCCTCTATTACTGAAATGATCCTCCCTTTGGTCGGATCTTGAACTACAGGCTGCGATGCTCCTCAACCCCCGACCAGCCCGTCTCCGCGGGATTCTGGGGAGCACCGCCCCTTTTGACGTAGATAAGGAGGTCAGCACCTATGGCGCTTGTGAAAGTGGCCGACGTATCTGACATACCCGAGGGCCGAGGGAAGCGTGTTTTGGTGAAGCGGCGGCCGATTGCGGTATTTAACTGTGCCGGGACGTACTTTGCGATGGATGATACTTGCAGCCATGCGGATGCTTCGCTGGCTGAGGGTGAGTTTTTGCATGACTCGTGCCAGGTGGCGTGTCCTCTGCATGGCGCCCGGTTCGATATCAAGACTGGTGAGGCGCTTTCGTTGCCGGCGGTGACGCCGGTGGAAACCTATAAGGTGACGATTGACGGTACCGCTATCATGGTGGAGGTGTAAAGATGACTGCGACGATCACGAAGGAACAGGTGCTGAAGGCCCTGGAGAAGGTGAACGACCCGGAGCTGCGGCTGAATATCGTTGACCTGGGGCTGATCTACAACGTAGAGGTCACGGAAGATAACAACGTGGGGGTCGATATGACGCTCACGACCCAGGCTTGCCCCGTGGGTCCCATGATTCAGATGCAAGCAGAGGCTGCGCTCAAGGGGATTCCCGGCGTGAACCAGGTCGACGTGGCGCTTACCTTTGACCCGCCCTGGACGCCCGACAAAATGAGTGAGCGTCTGAAGAAAGCCCGGGCAATGGGGCTGATTTAGCTCGCGAAGGATGACCGTTGTTGATCGACCACGACATGACAGCCCAGCTCTCCCGGGCTTTTCTCGAGAAGGACTACGGAACCTGCCTGGCCATGCTCAACACCCTGATTCCCACATCGGAAGGGCAGGAGAAGGTGCACTGGCTGCGTCTGCGGATGCAGGTACGCCGCCACGTTGAGCCAACCGCACTCTCGCCTCTGATCGAGGCGGATCTGGCCGAAGCGTTTGCGGCTGCGGGTGGCGACGGCGCCACCCTCGTGCCGCTGGTCCTGGAGCAGGTTCTGCTGACACAGCAATTGCACTTTTTGACGCTCATCCCGCGAACGATGCTCCGCACTGCCTGGCCCAGCCTTGCGGTGAACTGGCGCTTCCAGGCGGACCTGTCCAGCCTGCACTGGCTGCTGAGAAAGTGGCGCAAGTCATACCACGCACGGCTCCGTGCGATCGAGATCATCGCCTCGTCGCCGGAGGAGAAGGCGCGGAACGGGGGCTGGCTGACCCAGATTCGCACCTGGTGCGCCAGATCGGCTTTGCGCTGTGGCGAGGCAGATGCTGCCGTACAGCAACTGGAGCTGTCGCTGACAGAACAGCGCCGCCGCAAAACCCCGCTTCCCCCCGCCTCCACGGCGCTGGCAAAGGCCGAGCTGGCCCTGTTCCGTGGGGAGTACCGGGCAGCCCAGGTCGAAATGACCCATTTGCTCGGGTCCCTCTCCGAGATGCCTGACGTCAAAACCCACGCCATTGTGCATATCGACCTGAACTTGCTGGCCGCCAGGGTGGCCAGGGCGGAGGGCAATTCGGCAGGATTCGACCATTTTTGCGCCAGAGCGCTCGCTGGTTGCCGTGAAAATGAGATGCCCCTCATGAAGCGGCATGTGTACCTGATGAAGGACGGCGCACCATTCTAGCGGCACGCACGCAGGCTGAGGCGACGCTCCAGACAGAAGACCTCATCAATCATGACGATTGATGAGGTCTTCTCGCGTGTGCCGGGGTCAGGCGTCCGCCGCGGCGGCGGTCTTGAACTGGTCCGCCTCACGGAAGGTGGCATCGGCCAGTCGGGCCAGTTCGGAGGCCGATGCGGCCAGTTCTTCGGTGGAGGCAGCGTTGGACTGGGCGATCAGACTCAGGCTGTGCGCACTTTGGCCGATCTCTGCCAGGGTGGCCCGCTGCTCCTCCATCGAGGCAGCGATACGGCTGAGCAGTTCGCTGCTCTCCCGGGCGGTCGCCTCAATGCGGTCCATGTCGCTTGAGACCTCGGCGACGCTCTCCGTGGCAAGGCCGGTCTCTGCGACCGCCTTTCGGACCAACTGGGCGATCTCCTGGGCGGACTTGGCCGAGCCGACCGCCAGCGATCCGACTTCGGCTGCCACCACGGCGAAGCCCCGCCCGTGCTCGCCGGCCCGGGCCGCCTCAATGGCGGCGTTGAGGGCCAGCAGGTTGGTCTTGTTGGCGATCCCTTCGATCACGCCGGTAATCTGGCTGATCTGGCCGCTGCTGGCCGCAATGGACTTGACGACTTCGACCATCCGGTCCATCTTGGCCCGGCCGACGCCGACGGTCTGCACGGTCTCCTGCGACTTGGCAGCAGCCGTGACGGTGCTGGCCGCGATCGCGGCGATGGTCTCGCTGGATGTCTGGACCGAGCTGGTCACCCGTTCTACCGTGGCCATTTGGTCGGATGCACCGGACGCGATCTCTTCGATGGCGCCGGTCAGTTCGCTCGTCGACTCGGCTACATAGCTGGCGTTGGTCCGCACGTTGACAACCGTTTCCGAGAGGGATGTGAGGGCGGCGTTGAAGTGGCTGCTCAGTTCGGCCAGTTGGCCGGAGGCTTCCGTGCGAATGGGGTGGGTCAGATCGCCCATGGCCATCGCCCGGCTGGATGCGACGGTCGCGCTTCGCGAAACTTGCCTTCGGCCTCGCCGGCGCCCTGGTGCACATCAAGCTGGCCTTCGGCCAGCACAGCAAGTTGGGTGTTCAGCGCATCCACCGTGGTCTCGATCTGATCGGCAGCACGATTGGCGGCCGTTTTGACTCGCCCCAGTTCACCCGGCAGTGTGGCCACGATGCGACGGCCGAACTCGCCCCGGGCGAGGCTGCCCAACACCTGTCCCATATCGGCCAGGGCGACCTCCACACCGTCCAGGGCCCGGTTCATGACCCGGCCAATGGCCGAGTAACGGGAGTTGCCATAGACCTTCACTCGGGCGCCCAGGTCGCCCTGTTCAAAGGCGCTGACGGCCCGGGCCAGATCGTCCAGGGGCTGCGTGAGCCAGCCGAATAGACGCCATGCGAGCCCCACGGTCAACAGGGCGCCCAGCCCGGCCAGCCCCCAGAGGAGCAGCGCCGGGGCGCCGGCCAGGGCCCCCGCCAGCAGACCGAGGGCCAGCAGGAGCGGAAATCCCGCCAGTAACGCCAGTTGCCCCGTAATGCCCAGCCGCTCGCCCAGGTTCGCCTGCTTCCGATTGGCCGCCAGCGTGTCGAGCAACCCCTGCTCCCCCGCAGCGATGCGCTTGTAGAGCAGCTCAGCCGCCCGGACCTCGTCGCGGGTGGGCAGCTTACGGACGGAGCGATAACCCACGGTCTTGCCGTCCTGCAGGACAGGGGAGACGAATGCCTTGACCCAGTAGTAGTCGCCGTTCCGGCAGCGGTTCTTGATGACGCCCACCCAGCGTTCGCCGGCTTTGAGGGTGCGCCACAGGTCGGCGAAGGCCTCCTGCGGCATGTCGGGATGGCGAACCAGGTTATGGCTCTGCCCGACCAACTCTTCCTGGGTGAAGCCGGCCACCTTGCAGAAAGAGTCATTCGCGGTGGTGACGATGCCGCGCAGGTCGGTCTCGGAGATCAATCGCTCTTCTGGCGGGTAGGTATGTTCGACTGAAGTGATGGGGAGGTTTTTCTTCAACAGATTGATCTCCTTTGGCTTAGGTGGAGAGAGTGGTATCCCTTATTGTACTAATATCTAACTATTATTCAATAGGGTTCCTATACCACGCGGAGAGTATCTTTCTCCTCCTGCCGCCCCTTGACGCTCCTTGCGGCCAGGGCTATACTGCAACCAATAGATTGGCGATGACGGGGACCAGTACCCGCCGGCAGGATGCGCAGAGAACCGGCCCTTGCGGTGAAAGGCCGGACGTCCGGGCCGCGGCGAACCCACCCCTGAGCCGGGAGCGACAGAAGCTCCCCGGATGCCCTGCCGTTACCCGGGGCGCCGCATGCCGGGCAGCGGGCTGAGTTCCAACGAAGGTGGTACCGCGGGTTTAACCCCGCCCTTTGACAGGGCGGGGTTTTGTGCATTTTGACGGAGGTGCTTCTCCCATGCGTATGACGCAACTGTTATTTCGAACCTTGAAGGAGATCGGCGGCGAGGCGGAACTGCCCAGCCATCAGCTGACCGTGCGCGCGGGGCTGGCCCGGCGCATTGCGGCGGGCATTTACAGCCTGACGCCCCTGGCCTACCGGGTGATCAAGCGGATCGAGGCGATCATTCGGGAAGAGATGGACCGGGTCGGGGGTCAGGAGATTCTCCTCCCCGTGGTCGCCCCGGCGGAACTGTGGCAGGAGAGCGGCCGCTATGAGGCGATCGACACGTCGCTGGCCCGGTGGAAGGATCGGACCGGGCACGCCATGGTCCTGGCGATGACCCACGAGGAAGCGGTGACCGACCTCGTTCGTTCGCTGGTCGATTCGTACCGGCAGCTTCCGCTGCTGGTCTACCAGATGCAGACCAAATTCCGGGATGAGGCCCGCCCCCGGGCCGGACTGATCCGGCTGCGGGAGTTCTTGATGAAGGATGCGTACAGCTTCCACACGTCGCAGGCGGATCTTGACAGGTGCTATGACCAAATTGTCGAAGCATATAGGGCGATCTTCCGCCGGGCCGGCCTGCCGATACTGGTGGTGGAGTCCGACTCCGGCATGATGGGCGGCCGCACCGCACATGAGTTCATGCTGCTGGCGGACGGCGGCGAAGATACGCTGATCGTCTGCCCGGGGTGCGGGTATGCGGCGAATCAGGAGGTGGCGGTGGCCGCCAAGGGGGCGGGTGCCGGGGCCGTCGCCCCGCAAGCGCTGCAGGAGGTGCATACGCCAGGCACCACCTCCATCGCTGCCCTGGCCGAGTTCCTCTCCATTCCCGAGACGCAGACGCTGAAGGCGGTCTTCTATGCCGCCGGCGATGATCTGGTTGTGGTGGGCATTCGCGGCGACCTGGAGGTCAGCGAGGTGAAACTGCGCAACCTGATCGGCGCCGAGATTCGGTCCATCTCCGCAGAAGAGGCGGCCGACGCCGGCCTGACCGTTGGGTATTGCGGACCGGTGGGCCTGACGACCCGCCGGCCGGTACGCATCGTCATGGATGATTCGGTGGTCGGCGCTGTCAACCTGGTCGCCGGCGCCAACAGGCCGGGTTATCATCTGACCGGCGTCACGTACGGCCGGGACTTTACCGCCGAGATTACCGGCGACATCGCCGTGGCGGCGCCCGGGCACGCCTGCGCCCACTGCGGCACGCCGCTTGCCGCCCGCCGGGGCATTGAAGTGGGAAACACGTTCAAGCTCGGCACCAAGTACAGCGCCGCCATGAACGCCCGTTATCGGGACGAGAGTGGCGTCGATCATCCGATGATCATGGGTTGTTATGGGATTGGCATCACCCGCATGCTGGCGTCGGTCATCGAGGAGCATCATGATGCCGATGGGATCAAGTGGCCGGCGGCCATCGCCCCGTACCCTGTCCACATGCTGGTGGCCGGAAAGGACGAGGAGTCACGCCAGACTGCCGATGCGCTTTACGCCCTACTCGGAACGGACCAGGTGCTGTACGACGATCGGGATCTATCTGCTGGCGTCAAGTTCAAGGATGCCGACCTGCTGGGCATGCCGCTGCGGATTACGGTCAGCCAGCGGTCACTGAAGAGCGGCGGCGTTGAAATGCGGGTGAGGGCGACGGGCGACACCCAGGTCGTTCCCCTCGATCAGGTGGCGGCAGTCGTCCAGCAGGCTTTGAAGATGTAGACGTGATGAGGAGGCGAACCAGATTATGGCCCAGAATTTCACGAATAACTTGAGCCAGGGTTTTGCGAAGATCAAGGATAAGGCTGCGACGCTGCAGCAGACCATGAAGCTCAAGTCACGCCTGGGCGACCTGCAGAAGCAGAAGAACGCCCTGCTCTCGCAGCTTGGCTGGCACGCCCTCCAGGCGTATCGGGCGGGTC
>JARBUG010000091.1 GCA_029239785.1 Symbiobacteriaceae bacterium
GGAGCGAACGACCTGTCGACTAGTATCGACAGGTTTTTGCTTACCCTCATGCCTCTTCCCGGCAGAACTCCCGGTACTGGCACCGGGCGCAGTGGGCCGTGTTGGGCTGAAACTCCACCCAGGTGGAAGCCGAGCGGAGCTGCTCCCCCATCTCTCGCAGGTGGCTGCGGACCGCCGCCTCATCCAGGTCGGCCTGGCAGGAGCGGGCCTCGCCCGGGGTCAGGAAGTAAAGCAGCGCATCCTTCACCGGCCTGCCCAGACGCTCCTGCGCGGCCAGCGCGTAGATCTGCATTTGCAAGCGGTAGTGGGCGGCGGCCTCGTCGATCTGTTCGGGGGTCGTGACGTGATTGGTCTTGAAATCGATGACGACCAGACCGTCATCTTCCTCAATCACCTTGTCGATGAAGCCTTCAAGCGTCATGCCTTCGAGCTGGGTATTGAAGTCGAGTTCGGAAATCCCCCCGCCGGCTGCGCGGATGCGGGCAAAGAACGGACTCGCCACATACCGACGGAGAGGCTCACGGACGGCGGTTTCGACGTCCGGATGGCTCAAGTCGACGCCGTTCTCCTGCACGGCCTGGGCGATGAGGGCCTCCAGGTCGGCTGGGTTGGAGAGCCGCTCGCAGACGGCGTGGACGATGGTGCCCCGGACGGTGGGTTCCAGGACCGACTCGGCGGCGATGTCACCCTCCAGGTCGGCGGAGTCGGTGGCGAGGGCGTCCCAGCCGGACGGCGCCCGGCGCAGGTCGGGCAGACCGAGGGCGGTCTGGAGGTAGTATTTGCGAGGGCAGTCCTGGTAGAGCATCAGCCGGCTGGCGCTGGTTTGCAGCTCGGTGCGGGCGCCGCCCGGGGCCAGGGGAGCGGCCTGGGCGAGGATACGCTGGACCCCGGGGGACGGGGCGCCGGGTGCCCCGGGCCAGCCGGTGGGCGAGCCGGGCCACGCCGCGGGCGACGCCACTGCCGCCTCAGCTTCGGCCGTCGGTACCTCGCCGGACTCAGCCCCCTCCCCCACGGGCCGGACAGGCACCGCCACCGGTCCGATGACCAACTCCGCCGGCGGCGCCCCCACCTCCGCACCCGCGGCGGCGCAGAGCCAGTGCAGCCAGGTCGCCCCATCGGCGGACCGGGGCTGAATGGCGGAGAGCATCAGATAGTCACGGGCACGGGTAGCGGCTACGTAGAAGAGGCGGCGGAACTCCTGCTCCGATTCCTGCTTGTTCAGATCCACCGCCAGGTTACGGAGGCCGCTGGTGATCTCGGTGCCGTCGTCGTCCAGCAGCTTCGGCGCCAGCCCGACCTGCGGGTGGAGGATGATTTCCGGGGAGTCGGCCTTCTGGCTCCGCCCGATGTCCGGGAGGACGACGACCGGGAACTCCAGCCCCTTCGATTTGTGTACCGTCATGATGCGGACGCTGTTGCCGCCCTCCTCCGCCATGGCGGCCAGGCCTTCCCGGGCTTCCAGCTCCCGGGCGGTGCGGAGCCAGCGGAGCAGGTCGGGGAACTGGTGGCGCCCCTTGCCGGCGAAGTCGCTGACCATGGCGGCCAGCTTGCCCAGGTTGGCGACGGCAGACTGGCCGTCGGGCTGGGCGAGGAGGACCGGGTGCAGGTCCAGCTCGGCGTAGAGCGCCGGGAGCAGCCGGGGGAGCGGCTCCTGCCAGGCGAGGGCGCGCAGGCGGGGCAGGAGCCGGCGGGCCCGGGCCAGGAGCGGGGCGTCGGCGGGCGGGACGGCGACCCCCATGACGCCGGGCGCCCCCGCCCAGGCTGCCAGGAACCCGCCCTCGTGCAGGCCCATGGCAACCAGGGCATCATCCGATAGCCCGACGTGGGGCGAGCGGAGCCAGCCCGCGAGCGCGATGGCATCGGCCGGGTCATCCAGCACCCGCAGCAGGTTCTCGATATCGGCAACCTCCTGCGCCTGGAAGAACCCATCGCCAGCGACCACGTAGTAAGGAACGCCGGCGGCAGCCAGGGCGGAGGCGTAGGTGCTGACATGGGTCATCGCCTGGACGAGAATCGCCACGTCGCCGTAGCGGGCGGGGCGCCCGTCGATCAGGACGCCGCCCTCCACCAGTTCCCTGATGCGCCGCGCCAAGCCTGCAGCTTCCTCCCGCCGCCCCTCGGCGCCCTGGCTGCGGGAGAGGAGCAGCTCGGCCACCTGCGCCTGCGGGGCACGATGGGGTTCCATGGCTGCGTACGGAACGGCGCCCACGCCCGGGGCGGCCATGATCTGGCCGAACAGGCTGTTGACCAGATCGATCAGCCCGGCCTGGGAGCGGAAGTTCTTCATCAGCCCGACGCGGTGATCGTCGTCGGGGGCCACCTCTGCGGTCATGGCGGCGAAGATATCGACCCGGGCGCCCCGGAAGCGGTAGATCGACTGCTTGGGGTCGCCCACGATGAAGACCCGGCCCGGGGGAAGCTCATCCGCCCCGGGCGGGAGGAGCATCTGCCGGATGACCGCCCACTGGCTGGGGTCGGTGTCCTGCACCTCATCATTGAGGAAGATGAGCCCCTCCCGGGCCAGTTCGGCGCGCACGGCGGGCGACTCTTCCAGCAGGCGGCGGAGGCGATCGATCAGGTCGGAGAAGTCGAGCAGGTCGAGTTCGGCCTTGCGGGCCTGGTAGCGGGCCAGCGCCTGCTCCACCAGACCCAGGACGGCCAGCCCGACGGCGGCGGCCTGCTGGGTGGCGTCCAGCGCTTCGAGGGCGTCAATCGCATCGACCAACGGCTGCTTCGGCTTGAGGGAGACGCCGTTGATGGCGCCGGCCATGGCGCGCAGATCCCCAACGGAGACCGTCGCAAGCGTAAGCCCCGCCCAGGTGGCAGCGAGTTGCTCCTGCTGCTCCTTCCCCTTGCTGCCGGGCTTCGTGGCCGTAGCCAGCAACGTCTCTACTGCGGCACGAACGCCGTCGAGCAGTGGCTGCCGGTCGCCGCCCAGCCGCTCAAGCGCCGCGTCCGTTGCCAGCCGCAGCGACGCCGGCGTCTCACCGAGGTTCCGCATCTGCCCGATTAGCCGCTCCAGGTGCGTCGCCAGCCGGGTCCGCCCAAAGCGGGTCAGCAGGTCGACGACCGTCTCGTCTGCGGTGGCGGAGACCTCATTGAGGCACTCGTCCACCGCTTCGGCAAGCAGCAGGCCGGCCTCCAGGTCATCGGCGACGCCAAAATCGGGGTCAAGCCCTGCCTCCACCGGATAAAAGCCCAGCAGCGACTGGCAGAAGCTGTGGAAGGTGGAGATGCGGGCTTCATCCATCCGCTCCAGCAAGTCCGCTGCGCGGGCGTTGCCGGTGGCTGCGAGCGCCCGCAGCTCTTTGCGGCAGCGCTCACGCATCTCGGCGGCCGCCTTTTCGGTGAAGGTGATGGCGACCACCTGGTCGATATCCAGATGGCGCTCCAGGAGGAGCCGAATCCAGCGCTGGGTCAGGACCCGGGTTTTGCCCGCCCCGGCGCCCGCGGTGACCACAAGGTTGGCGTCGCTGTAGATCGCCCGATGCTGCGCGGGCGTGTAGCTGCTCATTCGGCGCCCTCCTTTCCGGCCCGGCCGGTCTTGCCCTCCAGGCGGGCTTCGTCGAAGCGGCAGACGGTGCGCACAGGGCAGTAGGCGGGGCACGGGGCCCGGGGGTTGACCGTGAGGTCGCCCCCGTTCAGATCATCCATCAGGCGGATGATATGCGTTTCAAGGGCGGTCAAGGTCTCATCGAAGGGGGCGTCGTCCAACTGGCTGCCATGGTAGGTGACGCCGTGGACGGCCTTTTTGCTTTTCCGCCAGATGCCGCCGGTGCGCTTGCGGTCGCGCAGGCCGTAGTAGGCGCCGCCGATGGGCGTGGTGGCCCCGGGCAGGGCGAGGCGCCGGGCGGCGATCAGGTAGATGGGCACCTGGAGGCGGACCCTGCGGTTCAGGATGTCGCCTGCGGTCGGGGTGCGGCCGCTCTTGTAGTCATAGACGACGTAGCCGCCCAGGCCATCGGTGTCGATGCGGTCGATGATGCCGCCGATCTGGTAGTTGCCGAGGCGCAGCGGCTCGGTGGTGGAGCGGGGATCGACGCCGGGGCGCAGCTTCTGGCCGAAGGACCATTCGAGGTAGGTCGGTGTCAACTGCTCCTCGGGCTGCGCGTTTTGGGCCGCGCTGCGGCGGATGGCGCGCTCGCCCGCCAGCCAGGCGAGGGCCTGTTTCAACAGTTGGCGGCGCCAGGCTTCCCGGAGGGCCGGGGCGAGGCGGGCGGTGGCCCGGGCGGTCTCCTGGTGGGTGAGGGCGGCGAGGCGCTCCTCGGCCGCGGGCGCGTGGAGGTCGAGGTTCGGGGAGCGGTAGAACTCCGCGAGAATGTGATGGAGCGCCGTGCCGACTTCGGCGGCATCGAGGTCGGCCTCCTCCTCGTCGGGCTCCTGGAGGCGGAGGATGCGCTCGCCCAGGTAGCGGAAGGGGCAGGCGGCGTAGGTTTCGAGTTCGGAGGCGGAGTAGCGGTGGGCGTCGCCGCGTCTGGTTGCGAGGGTGGTCAGGACGGTGGGGTCGGTGAGGCGCCCGTCGTGGGAGGTGTAGCGGGCGGAGCGGCGGGCGTCTTCCGCTGCGATGCGGGGGGCGAGGTTGTCGGGCGCCTGGTGCGCGACCTGCGAAGCCATCTCGATTTCGTGCGGGTCGGGGCTGCCGTGGCGCAGCACCTGGACGAGGCGCTGCAGCAGCTCGCCCGGGCTGAAGACCCGGTCGAAGTGGGGCGGGGTGACCTGGGTAGCGGGGATTTTCGCGATGGCGGATTCGTCGTCGACGAGTTCTTCCCAGAAGACGGAGGGAAGCAGGGCGGCACCGCTGGCATCCGCCACGCTGCGGGTCAGGATCAGCTCACGGCTCGCAGCCCGCACGGCCCGCAGGAACTGGAGCCGCTGGACCTGCCGGTGCCGGGCGCGGGTGGTGAGCCCGTGGGCACCCCGCTGTCGGTCGCTGATGACCCAGTCGTCGGCCCGGGCCGTGGGGAACGCCCCGTCCGCCAGACCCACGACGAAGACGACCGGAATACGCAGGCCCTCGGCCTGGGCCGGGACCAGAAAGCGGACGGCCGGGCCGGGGGAGCGATTCTGGGCGGGGTAGGTGGCCTCCGTCAGTTCTTCGGTAAGCAGCGAGCGGAATTCGGTAACGGTGAGATCGGCGGGGAGGCCGGCCATCTGGTGCGTCCGCTCCAGGCGGACCAGGGTGCGCAGGAAGGCGCGGTAGGCAGAGATCTGGCGGGCGCCGAGCGCCGCGGCTTCGTCGTCGAGCGGGGCGGCGGCGCCGTGCATGAGGCCGAGGATCTGCTGTTCGATCTGGAGCGGTCCCAGGAAGCGGGCCAGGGCGGCGCAGTGGTCGGCGACCGGGGCCGGGGCGGCGAGCGGCGGCGCGGCCCCGGCCGCCTGCTTCAGGTACGGCGACTTGGCGGCATCGTCATCCCCCTGGAGCAGGGCCAGAATCGCCTGCACCACGGGCGCCGAAATCAGCGGCTCGGGCGGCAGGCTGACTGGCACGCCATACTGCGCCATCATGCGGCGGACAAGCTCCCGGTCGCGGTCGGGCTGGTTGCTGATGATGGCGACCTCGTCGGGCTGGCAGCGGCCCTCCAGCAGCATCTGCTTGATGGTGCGGGCGACGTGGGCGATCTCGCGGGCGGGGTCGGGCGCTTCGATAAACCGATAGGCCGGCGCGGCGAGGGGAGCGGCTTGCGCGGGCGTCGCGCCGTGCCACCAATCGCCCAGGGAGGCGACCAGGGGCTGAAAGAGGGCCGGACGGTCGGGGTCATAGGTAACGGCCAGGGTGACGGGCAGATGAGCGGCCAGCGCCCCGACGGCGCGTCGTTCCGCCGCCGTCAGTGTGGCGAACCCCTCGATGATCACCCGTGACGGCGCGTCGGCGAGGCCTTTCTGTTCGATGGCGGCGGCGCCCATCATCAGCAGGTCCTGCCGGTCGGCTATCGACCGTTCTTCGAGATAGGTCTGGTACGCCTCGGCGAGGCGTGCAAAGGCCGGCCCCTTGCCCTGGCTGAGGGCTTGGGGCCAGCGGTCACGCTGGATGCCGGCTTCCTTCATCTCACGAATGATGCGTTCGGCGGCTTTGACCAGGCCGCGCTTCATCTGGATGGGGGCAAGTTCGGGCAGGTCCAGCGTGCGAATGAGATGGCCGAGCACCACCCGCTGCTCCGTCGGACTGATGGCACGCCAGTTGCGGTGCGCGTTGGCAAAGGTACGCTCCAGGAAGCCCTGGAAGACCCGTGATTCCAGGTGGCCAAGGCGCAGGTCGCGCAGCGTCTGCCGGAGGAGCGGCAGGCCCGCGGGCAGGTAGAGCGGGCGCTCCTCGGCCAGCAGGCGCTGCCGGATGACGTCGCGGCTGTCGGCGGTGGGGCTGATCCAGATGACCTCAAGCACGGGGCATCCTCCTCCGTTGTTACCTGTGGGCTTCCAGGATGCCGCGGGCGAGGTCTTCCACGGCCTTGCGCAAGGTAGACGGTTCAAGTACGGTAACGTGGCCGCCGTAGCCGGCGATCCAGCGGGAGAGTTCCGCCGGGCCGCGGGTCGTCATGGTGACGATGACGGAGCCGTCGGGTTGAGGTGAGTTCTGTTGTGTGGGATGCCAGACCGTCTCGATGGCCAGTTGGGCGACTTTGGGGTTGAAGCGAAGGCGGACCTGCGTTTCGGGCCCCTCGGTGATGCCCCAGAGGCCGGTCAGGTACTGGTCAAGGTCAAAGTCTGCCGGAATTGTGTAGGGCTGGCTGGTGACGGCGATGCGCTTGATGCGGCCCACTCGGAAGGTGCGAATGCCATTGCGGAGGTCGCAGTGGGCGATTAAGTACAGTGATGTGCCCCGGTAGGCGAGGCCGTAGGGGCGGACGGTCCGCTCCTCTTCCTGGCCGCCGTGGGCGAAGGCAGCGTAGGTCATGCTGACCTTGCGCCGGGCGGCGAGGGCATGCTGAAGGGCGGCGGTGATCTGCTCATCTTCGAGGCTGCGGGCGCCGAGGGGGTCGATGACGAGTTTGCGGTCGAGCTCGCCGACGGCGTCCCGCTGGCCCTGGGGCATGCCGGCGAGGAGCCGGTCGAGGAGTTGGTCGGCGCTTTTGCGGGAGCGGAGCGGGCCGGTGCGGCGGACGAAGTTGAGGGCGCCGACGAGGTCGGCGAGTTCGTCGGGGGTGAAGTGCAGGGGGCGGAGTTGGAAGCCGTCGGTGACCCGGTAGGTGTGTTTGTCGGGGTCGAAGTAGATGGGGAAGCCGGCGTCTTGCAGGCCCTTGAGGTCGCGGTAGACGGTGCGGGTGGAGACGCCCGTGCGTTGGGCCAGTTCGTCGGCAGTGTGGGGCCGGCCGCCCTGGATTGCCATGAAGAGGTTGAGCCACCGGGTCACCATTTCGCCCTTCGCCACGTGGGTCGCCCCCTGATTGTTTCTTACTGAAACAATTGTACCCTGCGCGGGCGTGGGCGGTAAATGGCGGGACTTGCCGGTCGCGTGTGGGAGCGGAGAGGGGTCTGTCTCTGCGGGGCGCCTGCGGTCATGGATAGGGGCCACTCCCCGGTTTCTGCGTTTCGGGGGCCTTTGGCCGTCCCCGAAACTGGGCACCGACGTCCGTTTGCCCCTATCCATGCCCACAGGCTTACGTTGGTGCAGTCCCTCCCCACCCACACGGGCTGGCGCTCGTGGCCATTCGCCACTCTCCAGGCCTTGTTTCAGACGGTAACATTCCCGGGCTTAGTGAACGTTTGGATACAACCAGGACCTATCCTACCTGCGGCCGGGGCGGTTGCGGAAGGACTGGGCTTTCATTTGCTTGCGGGTGACCGCGTCGTAGGTTTCGCTTTCCAGGGCTTCGGCCTGGGCGGATAGGTTGGCCAGGCGTTCCTGGACCGTGGGGTCGCTTGACGCCATGAAGGAGAGGGGCGCCGCTGCGTCACGCAGGATTTGGGCGGCAGTCTGGTGGTCGTCGCGGTCGGCGGCGTCGATCGCCTTTTGCTGGGCTTCGGCGGCGCGGGCGAGGTGGACTTCCTTAAGTACTTCGGCGTCCTCGGGGGCGGTGGAGTCGGCGACAGTGACGCTAACGTCGAGGTTGAGGGGATGGTCGTCGCCGGTCAGTTCCACCCGGCCCAGCCAGCGCTCGCCGGCGAAGGCGGGCTCGATGTCCAGGGCGAGGACCAGGGTTTTGGTTTCGCCGGCGTGCAGGTCGGGCAGGGCCACGATGACCTGGTCGGGCGTGCCGGTAGGCGGGTAACCGATGACGCCTGCCACGGTAACGCCCGGGGCGGCCCGGAAGGTGAGATCAAGCCCTTGCGCGACAGTCGCCAGCAAGCCCTGAAGTTCCTCAGCGAAGATGGCGGGGAGTTCGTCGGGGTTGTTGATGAAGTGGAAGTTGCCGCCGCCGGCCTCGGCCATGGCGGCGAGGAGGTCTTCGTTGAAGTCGGCGCCGACGCCCAGGGTGATGAGGCCGATGCCCTGCTCTTTGAGCTGGGCGGCCTTTTTCGCCAGCGCGGCGGGGTCGGTGACGCCGACGTTAGCCTGGCCGTCGGTCAGGAGCAGAACCCGGTTGATGCGGGCCTTGTCGAAACGAGCCCGGGTAAGCTTGTACCCAGCGAGGAGTCCGCCGCTCAGGTTGGTGGAGCCGCCGGCCTCGATGGCCGCGACGGCGGCGAGGGTGGGTTCGAGGGTTTCGACCTGGTCGTCGAAGGTGACGAGGCCGAGGGTGTCGGTGGGAAGGGTCTGGCCGATGAGGAAGCGCATGGCAGCCTTGGTGTAGGCGAGCTTGGCGCCGTGCATGGAGCCGGAGCGGTCGAGGACGGCGGCCAGGTTGAGCGGGGGGCGGGTTGAGTTGGGGTCGGCGGGGGCGGTGATTTGCAAGGCGAGGTAGAGGGTTGAGGGGGCGCCTTCGGCGATCACAGGGCGGCTGAGGCGGGCATTCAGGGAGATGGTCATGGGGGATTCCCTCCTGGTTTGGGCTTTCTGGTTTGAGTCTATCGGAGGGGAGTGACAGCAGTGTGTCAGGGGGTGGGCAGTGTTTTCGTGAGTTGGGTGCGGCATTTGCGGTATAAGGAACAAACCGTTCGTCCAGAATGAAAAGGAAGGCGCCCGGTTTGGACGGGCGCCCGGAGTCCCAACGGTGGCCGGGTCGTCTTCCCTTTGACGGCCCGGTCGCCTGCTTACGCAGTTGAGCCCAGCCGCTACTTGGTAGCGGAGAGCGCCAGGATAAGGAGCGCCAGCAAGGACACCGTAATGGCGTCTACCTCGATGGTGAACAGCACCCGGGCCTTCCCTCCTTTCGAAGTCGAGGCCACCTCCTCCGCATCAAGATAGCACAGAACAGACCATCGCCCTTGTCGAAGGGTGGTGGTCTGTTCTGGGTTTCGATCGACAGTTTTCTGCGGGAAATGACCTACCGGCCCATCGAGGAGGCCGCTGCCTTGGCAAAGGCGGTCTGGGCCTCGACCATCTGCTCCATCTGCTCCAGCGAGTCTCGGCGGCTCTGCTCCAGAACCTCCCGGAGTTGGTCGACCGACTCGCAGACGGTAACCGCCTGGCTCTCGACGGCGCTCTCCGTCCGGGTGATGAACTCCTGGACGATGCCCGGCCAGGCTTCCTTCAGTTCCCGCACCGTGCCCTGGAGGGTATCGGCGCCGGCGTGGAAGAGGTCGGCGCCCCGGACCAGGTCCTGGTAGGCCTTGAGCGAACCGGCCATGCTCGACTGAAGGGCGTCAAAGGAGACGAGCAGGGCGCTTTCCACCTCATGGAGCTTCTCCATACGCTTGGGCAGTTCGCCCTGGGTCAGCTTGAGCGACATCATCAGATCACGCATGTCGCCTGTGACCTGCGAGAGGCCGGTGCCCAGTTCGCGCAGGCTGCTGCCGCTGGCATCGAGCGACGAGGTGATGGGCTGCACCTGCTGGAGGATATCGCCCATGCGGCTGGCGGTCTGGGCAAAGAGCGCTGCCGCATCGCTAAGGCCGGAAGTAAGGCCGGCCCGCAGGGTATCGGTCAGGATGCTCAGTTGCTCGAGGACCTGCCGCTGGAGGTCCTCACCATCGTTGGCTTCACGCCGGGCCACGTACTCATGGCAGAAGTAATGCTCCAGTTCGGCGGCAGTCCGGTCGCCAATGCTGAAGGTGCCCCAGATGGCCGAGATGAGGGTGAGCAGGGCTGAACCGCCCACGCCCCAGAGGCTGGCCTGGAAGACGGTGCTCATGCCGCCCAGCATTTCGCGAAGCTGGTCGAGCAGCCCGGTCATCTCCTTGGTGTCGCCGGCGTTGGCGGCAGCTTCGGCCAGCGACCCGCTGAGGCCGAAGAGGGCCTGGGTCAGGCCCGTGAAGGTGCCAATCAGGCCGAGGACCAGGCAGAGGGAGATGGCCGTGCGGACGAAGCGGACCCAGGCTTCGACCCGGGCGCCGCCGGGCCGGGTGCGCAGGCCCTGAAGTGCCCGCGCCACGATGACGCCTTCGTGGACCCGGCCCCCAAAGCGGCCCAAAATGCGGTGGTAGTCGAAAAAGGCGTCGCGGAGGACGGGGTGCGTGGCCGCATCCTGCCCGTTTTGCCGGACGTTTTCGAGGTCCTTGGTCAGGCTGCCGTAGGTTTTGGCGACCAGGCTCACGCCGCGCAGGCCAACGAGGACCACGGTGAGGTTGAGACCCAGAAACAAGCGTTCAATGTTATTAAGGTTTTGAAACCAGGTGAGTACGGTCTCCATCCCCGGGCACCTCCAAGATTTTTCGGCCGGGCCACCCGATGCGAAGCCAGGGCGCCAGGGGTCTGCCGAAGGGTTCAATCGCCCACTGCGTGGGCAGGAACGGACGCCCGTCGGGTGCCAGCGGCACCAGGCGGCCGTGCCGGGGCCGCAGGCGGGGCAGGCTGGCGATCAGGTCGGTGCGGTCGGCCGTGCCGGCGCAGAGTACGACCACTTCGGTTGCGCCGGCCGTTTGGAGATCGTTGCCCAGCGCTTCAAAGTCGGGTTCGGCGTCGGTGCACCAGGTCAGCCCCGCTGTCTGCGCCTGCGCTGCGTAATGCGGCGGCAGGTCGGCACTGCCCAGCATGAGCCCGGCGGTGCGGCGGCTGCTGCCCAGCAGGTGCCGGAGCAGGCCGGGCAGGTCGAGGGTCCGGTAGCCCAGCATGCGCTGCAGGCCGGGGCCGTCTGCCAGGACCCAGGTGAGCGGGACGCTGACGGCGTCCTCCCCGTCCGGATCGAACCGGGCGGCCAGGGTCTGGAGTTCGTGCAACACCCAGGCCCCGCTCAGTCCGCAGCCGTGCTCCAGCAGCCGGTAGGTCAGGCGCCAGAGCTCTTCCCAGACCCGCCCGATGTCGGGGACGCCCTGCGCCCACTGGAGCAGGTGGTTGAGGAAAAGGCCCAGCGTGCGGCCCTGCGCACGCAGCCCTTTGGACGTAGGGTACCGCGAGGGCCGCGCCCAGCCCAGGGCGGCCGGGAACCAGGTAACCCGGCCCTGGTGAGCCCAGATCTCGTCGGGGTCAAAGGGAGCGGGGATGTAGCCCGCGCCGGTGAGCAGGTCCAGCAGCCGCACCGCATCGGTCACGACCGACAGCAGGGCGGGCGCCCCGGCCTGGTCGCCGGCGATCCATGCCTTCAAGGGTCGGCCTGCGGGCGCGGGGATGAGCAAGACTGGATCGCCGGCGGCCCATGCGAGGCCGTCGGGGTCGGTGAATACGGCGCCGCCGGCACAGGCCCGGGCCAGGGCCCGGGCACGTGCCGCCAACTGCAAGGTTTCACGTTGGTCGGCTCCCCGAAGCGAAAAGCGGCCGTCAGGCAACCGCTGCCATGTCACCACTTGATATACCTCCAGCCACCGGCGGCCAGTGAGAAGTCATCGGCAGCGCCGCCCACCAGATCGGGCGTTGGCGCATCCACCTCACGGACCAAGTCAGGCACCTGGGCCGCAATCCGGGCCGCCTCCTGGCCAGCCGCCTCCTTGACCGCAGCCGCAGCCTCAAGGCCCTCGGCGGCAGCCAGCCGGCTCATTTTGATCTCGAGCCAGCGGGCCAGGGCGACATACCCCACCTTGTGCCGGGGCGTCAGCAGGGAAAACCAGAGCCCGGCCGTTCTGTCCAGTTCCTGGCGCAGCTCTGCATCCTGCCCCAGGGCGCCGAGCGCTGCGGGCAGGGCGCCCAGCGCTTCGATGGCCACCCCCGTCTCCCCGTACTCCTCGGCCAGGTAACGGGCCTCGAAGGTCCCATCCGGCTTCTGCCGGATCAGGCCCAGCAGCAGGGAGCGCACAAAGGTGACGGCGGCGGAACCAAGCTGCGCCCTGGGGACGCCGGCAGAGCCGAGGGCGTCGGCCCAGCCCTCTTTCGGCTCGGTGAGCACGTGCAGACCGGGCGTGCCGGCGGCATAGGCCTTTTGGAACTCGCTGAACCAGGGCAGGGCGCCCAGACCTAGGCGGGATGCAAACGAGAAGATATAGAACTCGTTCTTGAACCAGCGCAGAATCTCCGTATCCAGCTTCACATCCAACTGACGGCCCTTCAGCTCCTGCTGAAGATAGGGAGGCGACCCGTAGGGGATGCGGCACGGGAAGCCCGCGGCGGGCCTGACGCCATCCGCCAGGGAGACCTGGGGAATGACGTACCGGAGCCAGCCCTGGCGGGCGGGCTGCCCGGTGGACGCCAGCGCGGCGACCTCAGGGTTCGCCTGCAGCGCCCTGGTCAGATCGTCACGGAGGCCCTCGAAGATCCGGCTGTTGGTCCGGTTCTGACCCGAGAGGTGCTTTTCCAGCCGCCCGGGTGCGAGCTGGTCGGCCAGCGCCTCCCGCTTGTCGACCTGTGGAAAGGCCGGGAAGATATGCGCCGCCTCAGCGGGCTGCAGGTCTTCCGGCACCGTGCCGTAGGCCTCCAGCAGCCGCTTGATCTCGTCGTCGTGGCTCTGGGCGCGGACCGACTCGGTCTGGATGCTGCTGAGCATCGTTTCCAGGGCCTTGACCTGGGTACGACGGACATCCTGAATCCAGCCCAGGACTCGCTGCTTGGCTGCGATCAGGTCCATTTCGACCAGCAGCGCCTTGAGTTCTTCGCGTTGCTCTGGCGTGGGCCTGGGCCGGTGGAGCGGCATCTTCCGCTTGGCCGTCTCTTCCTTGAGCACCCGAAACCGGTTCTCGGTGGTGGTCAGATCCTGCTCCAGGCGCATGGCCCGGTTGGCGGCGTGGTCAATCGCCGAATAGAGTTCCCGGCGGCACTCCTGGATGGCAGCAATGAAAGCTTCCCAGGCAGAGCGGCTGTTGGCCGTCTTGCACTGGCTCCGCACCCGGTCCAGGGTGGCTTGAAACGCCTTGCCCCGTTCCAGCCAGGTCTTGCGGGCGGTATCGGGGAAGAACGGGTAGTACCCGGAAGCTGGCTCGTAATGTCCGATCACGGCCCGCCGCTGCCGCCACATGTAGTCAGCGAAATCTTCGGCGCCCATGTCGGTGGCAAACTCCCGTTCAAAGGTCTGGAACTTGCCGCCTTCCGCCCAGCGCCCCTTGAGGTCGTCGTCAGAGAAATCGACGAGCAGCACGGCCATGTGCTCCTTCAAGGGCGCCGTCAGACCTGTGGTGTCGGGCCGTTCGCTCAGCAGACGCTCCGCTTCGCGCTTGATGACGCGATGCGTCAGGTCCGTCGCCAAGACGGTGGCCAGATCGCGCTGTACGGCAAAGCCAAATCCCGCGAACCCCTGTTCGCGCGGCGGCATGAGATAGGCACGGTTGTAGAACTGAATGGCATCACTGAAGATGGGGGCAACGGTTTCGCGCGCCGGGGGCGATTCGTACAGAAAAGCCTGCTCAAACGCACCTTCCTGGCGCAGCTTGTCCAACTCCAGCAACGTGGCGTAGGTGCGGCCGCGTGCGGAACGCTCCGGCAGGTTGGTGGGCGGAACGGCGAGCCATACGACCCGCCGTCCCTTCTGCCACACGCTGTCCGCCGCCAGATAGGCGAGCGTCGCCACCAGCGCCCCGCCGCCGGCCGTATCGTCGGGCATGCCGACGAGCGCCACCATAGGCAGCCTGCTGCCGGTCTGCCATTCCGCCATTCGGGCAGAGAGTCCCTGCTCCAGCGCGTTCCGGAGCAGCTTCTCCCCCGAATTGCGGTTGACGGCCATCCCGGTGATCTCCACCGTCTCCACGGCGAGATCCGGCAAGGTGCGCTGGCGCAGGCATTTCGCCACCTGTGCGCCAAAGCCGCCGCACCCGATTAGCACCAGGTCTGGCTGTGAACCGACCATGGGCGGTCCTCCTTACCCAAAGCGAGATGGGGTCGGGTTCGGGGTCTGGGCGGTCTTGAGGACGCGGCGCTTGGCCAGATTCTCTTCGGTAAAGTTGTCGGCCGCAGTACCGATGATGTCGTGCTTCTCCTGGGCCATCTGCTTGACCAGCGCAGCGCTGCGGCTCATCAGCATGCTCAGTTCGCTGTCCAGCACACGGTTCTCCAGCGACAGGATCTTTTCGGTGGTGGAGTTGCCCGAGTCGATCTGGCGGGGCTTGTAATACTGCTCGACCCAGACCCGCAGCAATGCCGCGTACTCGGCCATGCTTTCGGGGTCGGTATTGACGTCCGTCAGCAGGTTGAGGATTTCCAGGTCGATCTTGGCCCGCATTTCCGGCCGGGAGCGCAGGAAGGGAATGACGGAGTTGTCGTTGCCCAGCCAACGTGGTTCGGGCGTCCGGCCGTCACGCTTTTCGAGGTACTCGTAGGCGATGTCGGTGTTGCCGCGGCCGTCCTTCCAGGGGACCGGCCGGATGATGCCCAGAATGGAGCCCAGCAGGAAGGCACGGGCCGCCGTGCTGAGCTGCTCCTTCTCCTCGCGGTCGAGCACGACCAGTTCCGAGAAGCGGGCGTCGCGCTTGTCGATGTGCAGGTCGCGCGCACCCTCGGAGAGGACCTTCAGATACTGCTCCCGCATGGAGCGGACCGAGCGGGTCTGGCAGAGGGCGTACCCGGCGACTTCGCAGTAGAAGACGATCTGGTGCTTGTTGCCCAGGTTCACCTTCTTCTTTTGGGCAACCTCGTTGAACCGGTCGAGCAGCCGGTCAGCGAACTCGACACGGCGGCGGCTGTCATCGCCGGTGAGCGAGAAGCCGACGATGAACCGGGCCTGCTCTGACTTCATGGTCTCGCGCAAGCCGGTGTGCCCCTGCTCAAAGGTGATCCAGTTCTGGCACGCCTTGAGCATCTCTTCAATCTTGCTGTCCCACTCCGCCGTATTGGTTTCGTACTGGTCGTGGAACAGGGTGAACGCGTCGTAGTCGTCGGCCACCTTGCTGAAGCGGGCAGCGGTGACCCGGCAGAGCCGGTCGCCCAGCAGCGACAGGTCAACGGCATGGTCAGGCAACTCCATCAGCTTCAGTTCCAGCGTGCGGAGCGCCTCTTCGTTCAGTTCCTTGGCGACCTTGTCGGCACTGGGCACGTACCGCTGGTAAATGCGCTCCAGGTCCTTGACACCGGTGTACAGGAGGATGGTGCGGGGGTCCGGGGTCGACTGGGAGTACGCGATGACCCGCTCATCGAGATGGCGCTTGACCTGGTTGAGCACTTTCTGGAGGCGGGAAAGCTTGTAGAGCCAGCCGGACCGGTCGTCAGCGGAGATCATCAGCTCGACCTGCCGGGCGGCGCCCACGGCCAGTTCGCGGGCAAGGAACTGCACCCTGACCTGGTAGTAGTTCTTGGCCGCTTCTTCGTACTTGGCCAGGTCCTTCTCCAGGGTGGTGCCGCGCAGCATCGTCCAGTTGGACATGCGCCAGTGCTCGTCCAGGTCGGCCAGGTAGCCCTCCATCTCCTCACGCAGGGCGGCCATGTTCTCCGCCGCCATGCGCTGCTCCTTTTGCCAGACGGCGATGTAGCCATCTTCCGACCGGTTGATGCGATCGGACAGCGACTCGAGCACGGTCATGGCAAAGCCGATGCCACGGTGGTCGTCGTTGACCAGCTTCTGAACCGCTTCATCCAGCCGTTCCTTGAGGCCCTTGAGATACTGGTCCTGGTTGAACCGCATGATCCGGACGGCATCGCCCCACAGCTTGGGGTCATCCGACTTTTCGCCGTTCCACTCGCGGTCCATGGCGGCGCGGCGGTCCCGCAGCAGTTCTGCCCAGGGCTGGCTCGACCGGTGGTTGCCCAGTTCCTTCATTTCACGGGCGGCCTGGCCGACCTTGTCCATGACGCTGTACTGAATCAGGCCGCCTTCGGGGTGGGCGTAGAGCGCGTCCAGTACATTCCGCTTCGGGCGCGGGCCGCCAATACCGTTCTCCAGGAAGCCGATTTCACTCAGGAAGGTTTCAAAGTGGGTGACGGCGTCGACCTGGTCGTCGGACTTCCTGCCCCAGTAGTCGACGATGTCGGCGGCGAGCTTGGCTGAGAGCGCCCGCATGACCCGCTCGTAAGGGAAAGTAATGGTGGCCAGACCAAAGGCGAAGTGGCGCTTGGGCAGCTTCAGCTCCTCGGCTTCATCTTTATAGAGCGGCTGGGACTGCTTGCCGAGCCACTGGAGCAGGTTGTCGCGGGTGGAGCGCTTTTCGGTGCCAAAGTCGCTCATGGAGAAGTCGAAGAAGATGTTCTCGGCGATCATGGTATAGAGGGTCTCGTTATCCTTGCCGCCTGCAGCGACGCCGGCCGTGTTTCGCCCGTCGACCAGGTAGCAGATATCGAAGGGGGCGTTGCCCATTTGAACGGGCCGGTCACCGGCGGAGAACCAGAGTTCGTAATCGTGCTCGGTGCTGCGCTGCGTTTCGTGGCCGGCGCTCTGCTTTTCGGCGGGCGGCGAGTAGTTGAAGTGGTTCAGCTCTTTGAGCGCCGCGTAGCCGTTGGCATAGAGCCGGGGCATTTCAGCCGGACCGCCAAAGACGGAGGGCAGCGCCAGGAAACCGACGAGGTTGATTTTGTGGGGAAGGGCCAGGTCGCGCAACGACTTGCGCACGAGATAGGCCATGTCCAGGTAGGTGCCGCTGCCCGTGCCGCCGGCTACGGAGCCGACTATGATCACGTTGAGCGACTCGCTGTTTACCTGGAGCCCGTTCTCACGGGAGCGGCGACCGGCGTCGATGGTGGTGATCGACTGGAGCGCGGACTGAATCCGCGATTGGATCGCTTCGATGTTGTGGAAGAAAGCAAGGCGGCCGTAGGCGCGAATCTGGCCGGCACCTTCGGTGATGCTGGTCTTACCCGACAGGTGCGGGTAAATCCAACGCTGAATGTGCGGGTATTCGCTCAGGTGTGAGAGGTAAAGTTCTGTGTCAGGAACGGTCAGTTCGACCTTTTCGTGACGCTGGAACTTGAGTTGCTGCGACATCTGCCGGTACTGCTTGTACCAGGACGAGGTGTGGGTCCCCTGGACCGTGTCGGTATCCAGCCAGAGGTATCGGATCACCGGGAAGTTCTCCAACGGACCGAGGGTGGAGAAGAACCGGTCGCGCACGCGGGAGAGGACTTCTGCGCCGGTGCCGCCCAGGCCGATGATCAGTGTAGGCGACGCCAGTCGAAACTCTTTCTGCTCGTCAAGTCCATTCGACTCATATTCCATGGTGGGGCGATCCTCCCGGTTAGGCCGAATACTTGAAGTGCCCGATCAAGCCCAGGATCAGGAGCAGTGCCCAGAGTACGCCGTCGGCGATCCACCCGATCAGGTGCCAGGGCTGGGGCCAGAGCCGCAGATAGGCAAAGAGGCCAACGGTAAAGACCGAAAGGGCGAGGAAGAAGACGGCGACGCCCATGGCCCAGGAGACTTCCCAGTTTCGATCAAGGAACCAGCTGTAGAAGAGCTTGTAGAGCACGCCGGCGATGAAGATGCAGACGAGTGCCAGGCCGCCGAAGAGGAGCGCTTCCTTCTTGCTCGGACCATCCTCCGTGGCTGCGAATGCGATACCGGGAACCGACAGAGCTGCGACAGAACCCATGACCAGAGCCTTAGTAAAGACCGCCTGCAGACGCACGATTCCTGCCTCCCTTTCCAGAACGAGATTTGGCGCGACCGGGGTGCATGTCATAGAAGAACGAGCGACCATCTTCCAGGTCAATGCGGCCGGAGCGGCCCCGGAGCGGGCGCTCCTTGCGCACCTTGCCCACGGTGGGGACAAAAACGACCCCGCCGAACAGCTTCATGCGAATGTAACCCATGTCGGGCAGGTCGAGGCGGCGCTTGAGCGAGATCGGCTCGGTCTTATCGAATGCGTCGTTATAGATGCGAACCATTCGCTTCTGACCGAACAGCGCCCAGTAGCCGATGACCAGGACGGCGATGAGCAGGAACAGGTAGAGACCGAGTTGGAGCAGTCGCTCCCAGCCAAGGCCGACCTGCATGGTGAGCGGCGCCACCACCGAGATGGGCACCTTGGAGCGGTTGCCCAGGATTTCGGGGATCTGCGCGACCTTGTAGTACTTGCCCGGCTGCGTCGCCTCGAAGGTAACGTCGTAGACCCGGAGCTTCAGCTGCCCCGTAATCGCTCCCTCTTCCTCCAGGGCGGCCAGGGGATCTTCGAACGGGTTCCAGAGCATGAACGGCGGTTCGATGTCGAGGTCGACGGTGTACTCCGCCTTCTGGCCGGGCGCCAGGGTGACCCGGTTGGGCGTGATCTTCTGGCTGACGATGGTGGGCATGACGAACATGGGGCTGGCCACATCGACCAGTTCGGCCTCCACCTTGGCGTCGACGATTTTGAGGGCGGGGAAGCGGGAGGTGAGGACCACCTTGAACTGCCCCCGGATCGGCTTTTTCTCGGCGAAGCCCGTCAGGCTGATGGCGCCGGTCGGCTGGTCGTAGGCGAAGCTTACGTCCGGGCTGACCTCAGGGTCGGGGG
The DNA here is from genome assembly GCA_029239785.1 of Symbiobacteriaceae bacterium. Lineage (GTDB taxonomy): Bacteria > Bacillota > Sulfobacillia > Symbiobacteriales > Symbiobacteriaceae > JARBUG01. The sequence continues at coordinate 18,745 of JARBUG010000091.1, forward strand.
TGAAGCCGGTCACTTCGACCGTGAGCCCTTCATCCGCCAGGGGACGGACCAGGAACCCACCTTCGCCCAGTTGGTTCTTCAGGGCCGAGCCGTTGATGGCCGCCACGGCCTTGTCGAGCTGTGCGGCATCTTCGGTCACGTAGCGGTCGCCGCGGTTGCGGGCCATGGCGTAGAGGACCAGGCCCCGCTTCTCTTCCTGCACGTCGATGGGGAAGATGTACATACGGAAGAGGTCGGCGCGGGCGGCCAGGCTGTTGTACCAGTCGTTGGTCGCCTTGGCGCTGTCGACGTTGGCGTCCTGCTGGTCGATGTTGTCGGTCAGCAGCCAGAGCGTTTGCGGCCCCTTGTGCTTTTTGACCTCTTCGACGCCGGCGTCCAGGGTGCCGACCAGGTCGGTCCAGGCGCCGATCGGCTTAAGCTGGGGCCAGGCTGCCCGCAATTGGGCCACGGTGCCCCGGTAGACCCAGAGGGGCGACTTGATGCCGCGGCTCTCGTCGGTCTTCGAGAAGATGCCGATGCTGATCTGGTCTTTGGGGTCAAAGGCCCCGTCGACCGCCAGCAGCTTCTGGACCAGCGCCTGCACCTTGCCGGTCCGGTA
>JARBUG010000256.1 GCA_029239785.1 Symbiobacteriaceae bacterium
TCGCCAGCGGTCACACTCACCCCCGGCACCCTTACATCGACGCCATCATCGCTGGTCACCACCGAGCAGCCGGCCAGTGGAATCAACGCGAGAAGCGCAGCGGTCACAAATATGGTCCGATTCATGGGTACTTTCACTCCTTGTGGGTATCTGCACGAGTAAGACGTAGCTCCATGTCACACCCCTTCACTTGTCGCAAAATTGTAAGGTAACCGCCAAGGGCAGGGCGGCAAAGCGGCAGAGAAAAACGCCCCCGGCTGGGGGCGTTTTGTGACACCTAGAAGATCTGCAGGTACTGCTCCAACTCCCACTGATGGACCTGGGAGCGATAGACATCCCACTCGATCAGCTTCGCTTCCACGAAGTTGGTGAAGATGTGCGGCCCCAGGGCGTCCCGCACCACATCGTCCGCCTCCAGCTCACGCAGCGCTTCGCGCAGGCTGGTGGGCAGCAGGTCGATCCCCTCGGCCACCCGCTCCTCGGGCGCCATGGTATAGATGTTCCGGTTGACCGGCTGCGGCGGCTGCAGCTTCGACTTGATGCCGTCCAGGCCGGAGGCCAAAATAGCCGCCAGCGCCAGGTACGGGTTACACGACGGGTCGGGGCTGCGCAGCTCGATGCGGGTGGAGTTGCCCCGCTTGGCTGGAATCCGGATGAGCGGGGAGCGGTTCCGCTCGGACCAGGCCAGGTAGACTGGCGCCTCGTAGCCCGGCACCAGCCGCTTGTACGAGTTGACCAGCGGGTTGCAAATCGCCGTGAACGCCTTGGCGTGGGCCAGCAGGCCGGCAATGTAATGGTAGCAGGTCTGGCTGACGCCGCTGGGCGCCTCAGGATCGTAGAACGCGTTCTTGCCATCTTTGAAGAGCGACTGATGCACATGCATACCCGAACCGTTCACACCCATGATCGGCTTGGGCATGAACGAGGCGTGCAGACCATGCTGCAGGGCAATCGTACGCACCACAAACCGGAAAGTGGCGATGTTGTCGGCCGCCGTGACGGCGTCGGAGTACTTGAAGTCGATCTCGTGCTGCCCCGGCGCCACTTCGTGGTGGGACGACTCGATTTCAAACCCCATCTTCTGCAGGTTCATGACGCAGTCGCGCCGGCACTCCTCGCCCCGGTCCACCGGGCCCAGGTCGAAATACGACGCCTGGTCGATGGTCTTCGTCGAGGGCTTGCCCTCGGCATCGCGGGTAAAGAGGAAGAACTCCGGCTCCGGGCCGACGTTGAAGGTATAGCCCAGCGCCTTGGCCTCCGCCATAATCCGCTTCAGCGTGCCCCGGGGGTCGCCAATGAAGGGCGTGCCGTCGGGGTTCATCACATCGCAGATGAGGCGGGCGGTAGCGCCTTCGCCCTGTTCCTGCCAGGGGAAGACCGCGAAAGTGGCCGGGTCGGGTTTGAGCAGCATGTCCGACTCCTCAATGCGCACAAACCCTTCGATTGATGAGCCGTCGAAGAGCAGCTGCCCGTCCAGCGCCTTGGGCAGTTGCTCCACCGGAATATCGACGTTCTTGATGACGCCAAGAATATCGGTGAACTGCATCCGGACAAAGCGGACATCCAGCTCCTGGACCCGCTCCATCACCTCTTCTTTGGTCTTCGGGCGATTGGGCATGGACCCAGCCTCCTTCTACGCGTTAGATCGCCGCAATGATAAACGCGATCACCATGCCAATACCGACGATCACGTTGATCAGAATCGAGCCGAGCACCCCGACCAGCCCGCCGATGCCGGCCTTAAACGCATCCTTGGTTTCACGGCCGGCGATCAGTTCAAAGACCATGGCGCCCAGGAACGGGCCCAGCACCAGGCCAATCGGCATAAAGAAGAGGCCCGCGATGGAGCCGATGACCGCGCCCCAGGCCCCCGCCTTGCCGGCGCCCCACTTCTTGGCGCCCCAGGCCCGGGAGTAATGTTCAGCCACCTGGGTCAGGGCGACCACCAGGAACGTGACCACCAGAAACGTCGCACCGATATCTTCAAACCCTTCGAACAGTGCGTAGCCCAGCATGGCAACCCAGATTAGCGGAATGCCCGGCAACGCCGGCAGGAAGGTGCCCAGAATACCGATGCACATGACGACCAGTGCGATCGCAAATGCTGCCCATTCCCAGGCAAGGGCCATAGCGAACACCTCTCAGTAGTATGTACGGGAGCAGGGGACGTTTCCCTGCTTTCCGTGTCATCTCTATAGATATCCGCGCACCAATAATTCGTTCGCCGCATGCATGGCGGCCCAAATCACATGTTCACGGGTCAGGCCGCCCTGGAAATAGGCGGCGTAAGGCGCCCGCATGGGGCCGTCGGCCGAGAGTTCGATGGAGGAACCCATGTTGAAGGTGCCCGCCGCCATGATCACCTGGTCGGTGTAGCCGGGCATGTCCCAGGGCTCGGGGCGGACGTGGGCGTCGACCGGGCTCGATTTCTGGACCGCCTCGCAGAAGGCGACCAGCCGCTCGGGGGCGCCCAGTTCCACCGCCTGGACCAGGTCGTAGCGCTCGGCGTCGTACTTCGGCCGGACCCCGTACCCAAGCTGCGCAAAGAGCGCCGCTGTAAACTGGGCGCCCTTCAGCGCCTCGCCCGTCACATGGGGCGCCAGGAAGAAGCCCTGCAAAATGAGCCGGTTGATGCCGAAGTTGGCGCCCACTTCCCCGGCGATGCCCGGGGCGAAGAGGCGCGCCGCCGCCCGGTCGACCAGGTCCTGCCGACCCACCACGTAGCCGCCCGTCGGGGCGATGCCGCCGCCGGGGTTCTTGATCAGCGACCCACAGACAAGGTCGGCGCCCACGTTTGAGGGCTCGATCTCCTGCGTGAACTCGCCGTAGCAGTTATCGACAACGCAGATGATGTTGGGGTTGGCCGCTTTGACCGCGGTGATGATCTTCCCGATCAGCTCCACAGAGAGCGTCGGGCGGAGCGAATAGCCCCGGGAGCGCTGAATGAAAACGACCCGGGCATCCGGCTGTGTCGCCCGGCGGGCGACTTGTTCGATATCGACGGTCAGATCATCTTTCAGGGGGGTCTCCTCATAGGTGACGCCCCACTCGGTCAGGCTGCCGGCCGAGCCGGAGATAACCGAGCGCAGGGTATCGTAGGGGGTGCCGGCGGCGGTGATCAGCCGGTCGCCGGCTTTGAGCGCGCCAAAAAGGCCGCAGGTAATCGCGTGGGTGCCGGATGCGAACTGCGCCCGCACCAGAGCCGCCTCGGTGCCGAAGACTTTGGCAAAGACCTGCTCAATGCGCTCCCGGCCCAGGTCGCCGTAGGCGTAGCCGGTGGAGCCGGCAAAATGGATGTCAGAAACGCGGGCATCCTGGAAGGCCCGCAGCACCTTAGCCTGGTTCATGAGCACCAGTTCATCGACGCGGGCCCAGTGGGGCCGGACCTGTTCCATCGCCACCGTTGCGGCTGCCGCCAGCCGTTCGGGGCAGTTTGGCATCAAACGCTGCCACATAGACAAGGAATTCACCTCTGCTGCTTACTCCTTGCCCAGTATACCGGAACGGGGCGCCCGGGGGAAGGGCGGGGCTTGGCGGGTGTCCGCTGCCGCCTTTTGATACATCCGGCAAGATCAGGGCAGGCTAGGGGCAGTCTCGCAACTGTACCACACGCTGGAGGTCATGGAACCATGCGCTACTCACGACTCTGGACCGGACTGGCTCTCGTCATCCTCGCCTCCTTCGCCATCCTCGGCTACTATGGCCGTGAGACATACTGGCAGGCCCCGCCCATTCCCAAACGAGTCGTCACCACCGACGGCAAGGTGCTGATGACGGAAGCCGATATCAAGGACGGCCAGAACGTCTGGCAGTCGATGGGCGGTCAGGAGATCGGCAGCGTCTGGGGGCACGGCGCGTACGTCGCGCCCGACTGGACCGCCGACTGGCTCCACCAGGAAGCGGTCTGGCTGCTGGATCAGTGGGCGACCCGCGACCACGGCCAGCCCTACGATAAACTGGATGCCGAGCGGCAGGCGGCCCTGCGCGCCCGCCTCGCCGGAGAGATGCGGACCAACACCTACAACGCGCAGACCGGCGACCTGGTCATCTCGCCCATTCGGGCCGAGGCATTCCGGGCGGTCTCGGCCCACTACGACGCCCTCTTTGGCAACAACCCCGACCCGGCCCTGCACGAGCTGCGGGAAGCCTACGCCATGCCGGCGAACAGCGTGCCCGACCCCGCACGCCGGGCGAAGATGAATTCATTTTTCTTCTGGGCCACCTGGTCGACAACAACAAACCGGCCCGGCCAGGAAATCACCTACACCAACAACTGGCCGCCCGAGCCGCTGGTGGGCAACCGGCCCACGGGCCAGACCGTCGTCTGGTCGGTGATCAGTTTTGTGCTGCTCCTGGCGGGGGTCGGCGGTCTGGTCTGGTACTACGCCGCCGAGCACCACCGGGCCGCCGGCGAGGCGGAGCACCCGCTGCCCAAGACCGATCCGCTGCTGAACGCCCTGAAACCAACGCCGTCGATGAAGGCGACCCTGAAGTATTTCTGGGTGGTCGCCCTCCTGATTATCGTGCAGATCGGTCTGGGCGTGCTGACCGCCCACTACGGCGTCGAGGGGACGGGCCTGTACGGCATCCCCATCGCCAAATGGATTCCGTATGTCGTGACCCGGACCTGGCACACCCAGCTCGGCATCTACTGGATCGCCACCGCGTGGCTGGCCACCGG
>JARBUG010000257.1 GCA_029239785.1 Symbiobacteriaceae bacterium
GGGGAGGCACTTCAGCGTGGCCACCGCGGTTTCGCGCCCCACATCAACCCGGACCGACATGCCCAGGGAGTCGGTTTTGATGGCCAGGTCATCGGCCGAATAGGCCTGCGTGCCCCGGGTCAGCAACTGTGACGCCAGCCGGGCAACGCCGGCCTTGCCCTCGGGGTCATAGCAAGGCCCCGCCTCTACCTGCACCCGCACCAGGGCGCTGGGAATCGTCTCTGCGGGGTAGACCAGCAGCGTCACACTGTCGGGCAGTTCCCGCCGCACGATGCGGCCCCGGTCGAGAATTGCGCTCCGCTTCCCCGAGGCCGGCGGCTCCACCTTGGCGCTGTCGGGCTTCTGATAATCGGGCGTTGTGCCGGTAAGCTCGCTCTCGGGCGGCTTGTAAGGTGCGGAGACGATCGTTTTCGCCTGCGCCTCGGGATGGAACCAGCCCACGGTACGGCGTTCGGGCTTCAGGTAGGTCTGCGCGACCCGGAGCAGGTCATCGGCCGAGACGGCCTCAAACCGCTCCAGCGCCCGGTCGAAGCCCTCGACGCTGTCGGTCATGGCGGTGGCGCCAAGTAGGACCGCCTGGTTCATTGCGCTCTCCATGGCATAAATCCACTGGGCCCGGACCTGTTTTTTGGCCCGCTCCAGTTCGTCGACCGGAACGGCGTCCTGCCGTACGGCCTCCACCTCGGCGAAAACGGCCTCCTCCACCTGCTCGGGCGCCACGCCCGGCACGGGTGAAGCATTGGCAAGGAAGAGGCCTTCGTAAGCCAGCGACCACGGATGGGCCGATGCGTAAGTGGCAAGCCCCGAGGCGACCAGTTTGCGGTACATGCGGCTGGACCGGCCCATGGCGGCGCCGCCGCCCATCATGGCGAACGACGGTCCGCCAGACAGCACGGCAGAAAGGACCGTGATGGCCGGAATGTCGGGATGGTCGTCGCCGGGCATGCGGTAGCCGGCCATCAGGTACGGGTTGGGCCCGGGGCGCCGCACTTCGAAGCGCCGCTCGGCCGTCTGTTCGGGTTCACGCAATCCCAGCGGCTCCACACGGGCGCCCGGTTCCAGGCCGCCGAAGTGGCGCTGCGCCATCTGCAGCAGCTGTTCCGTATCGAAATCGCCTACGGCGACCAGGGTGGCGTTGTTCGGCCGATAGAAGCGCTGGTAATGCTCAGCCAGCCAGGCGCCCGTGGTCGCCTTGATGTCGTCCTTGTAGCCCAGCACGTGGTGGCGGTACGGCATCTGGCGGAAGACCTCGTGCATGAAACCAGACTGGAGCCAGAAGTGCGGGCTGTTCTCGCGCCCCTCCAGTTCGCTGACGATAATGCCACGTTCACGCACCGTCAGGTCCGGGTCGAAGTTCATGTTGATCATACGGTCGGCCTCGACCATCATCCCGAATTCGAGATGGCGGGCGGGCAGCACCTGATAGTACGAAGTGTAGTCGTAGTTGGTGAAGGCGTTAGACATGCCGCCGCGCAACTTGACGCCCTCTTCCAGAGCGCCCATGGGAAACTGCTTTGTTCCCTTGAACATCATGTGTTCGAGGAAATGGGAGATGCCGGTCCGGCCCGCGGGCTCGTTCCGGCTGCCCACGCCGTACCAGACCATGACGCAGGCGACGGGCGCATGGTGCAGCTCCCTGGTCAGCACCCGCATGCCATTGGGGAGCCAGTCAACCCGGGTCGGAGCCATGGTGAAACTCATAACCCGCCTCCTCGTATGTAGAGCAGTCAGGGGAACAGCCCATGGGCCGTTCCCCGGAGAATGCATGTCAAACGCTATTGCTGCCGCTTTTTCATGCGGCGGTCGGCCAGAAAAACGACCCACAGCACCAGCGCCAGGAACAGGATAATCTTGGAGCCGAACCCCAGGGCATCCCACAAGTAAGGGTCGCTGGCTGTTTGCCGGAAGTACTGGATGACGGCGACGCCAAAGACCAATAGAATCAGGATGCCAGTAAACTTACGAAACGTATTCTTTAGCATGGCGACTCTCCCCCCGGTCTACCAGTTCCGCTCGCTGAGGGCCAAATCCTTCACGACAATTTCGCCAAGAGTTCTTCGGGGCTCTTGGCGAACTCCAGGCGCCCGTGCACGAGGGCAAAGGAACCGGTCTCACAGCGGGTACACTGGTCGAGGCATGATTCGACTTCCACGACGTAGCCGCGCACTTTCAGTTCTGTGAGTATGTCTATGCGGCGTGCCAGCCTGCCTTCGGCGCAAATCTGCAGGCGGCGCGCCGCGGGTTTCCTTTCAGTCGTGGAACGCCCCTCCCTTATGAAACCTTCTTATTGCTTTGGTCCCTCAATATCCTTGATTAGATACTGATAAAACGGCCCGGAGCCATTTGGTAGCTCCGGGCCGTCTCTATTCAGGCCAACTCAGGCGCAGGGCATGCCACCCGGGCGCCCCTTGGGCGGAATGCCGGGAATCGGGTTCTGGCTTCCGCCCTCGGGCGGAAGCGTGTAGGGCTCCCGTGAGACCTCCACGTAGAAGGGGAAGCGCAGCCGCCCCCACTCCGACTCGGCCGCCACGAAGCCGTAGTAGGCGCCGTCCTGCACGCTGGTGCCGTCGATTGTCAGCTTCAGGTCGAAGGCAGCGTTGCAGCCTTCGACACTGCAGGCGACGGTGCCAGCCGACAACTCCGCCGTGATGCCCGCAGGCGCCCCGGCGACCTCCACGGCGAGCTGATACTGGAACTTGGCCGCCTCGGCGTCCAGCGCCCGGATCATCATAGGCTGGGAAACCGCAACGGCCTTCCCGCCATGGACCACCGCCCCGAAGGTGTGGGTCGGGGAGACCGGGTCCTGAGCCGTGACCATGATGGCCCGGCAGTCGATCGCCCGGTTCAGGTCGAGGGCGCCGTTGCCCTGGTCCATCACCGTGCCCTGGCCCTTCATCCAGCGGGCCGTGTTGACCATGGCCGCCTTGATCTGCATGGATGTCCAGTCGGGGTGCGCCTGGCGAATGAGGGCTGCGGCACCGGCGACATGGGGCGTGGCCATCGAAGTGCCGCTGGCGCTGATATACCCGCTGGCATCGGGCATGCCGCCGCCCGGCATGGCCGCTTCGGTGATGGTCGCCGAGTAGATGTTGACGCCCGGCGCCGTGATCTCCGGCTTGATCCAGCCGTCGTTGTTGGGGCCCCGGGAGCTGAACTCGGCCATCCGGTCGGGCTGCGGCACCTCCTCGGGCGTCAGGCGCAGCTTGGCGGCGGATTCGCCGGCCTCGGACCTGGCCTGGACCATCAGCTCACCATCGGCCTTGCTGATGGAGACGGCCGGAATGTTGGGCCGACTGGCCTCGTCGCCCATGGAGCCGAAGAAGTTGCCGTCACGGTTGTTGTAGATGACGGCTGCCACGGCACCGGCCCGCTGGGCGTTGGCCGCCTTTTCGGCAAAGGTGATGTCGCCCCGCTGGATCAGGGCGATTCTGCCCCGGACCTCGGCCGGGAAGTCGGCCGGCCTGGCCCCGAGCCCACAGGGAATATACTCCATGTCGATGGCCGGGGTCGGGAGAGCGACGGAGCCTTCCATGAGCCGCATTTCGATTTGCTGGGGATCGGCGCCGGCCCGGTTCAGCTCTGCGACCAGGGCAGTCACGCCTTCATCGGTGCTGGCGCCCACGGTAATGACGTGGTGCGCCGCCCCCGGGGCGCCGACCGAACTGGCTTCCGGCCCTGCGTTGCCTGCCGCGATCACCATGATGCAGCCTGCCAGCATGGCGTTATTTGCCGCCGAACACTCCGGGCTGAACGGATCGCCGTACGAATCGCCCAGAGAGAGGTTCATCACATGCGCCCCGCGCCGGGCAGCGTCTTCCATGGCCAGAATAATGCTAGTCGCCGACCCGGACCCGGCCCCAGTCAGGACCTTATACCCCATAATCTTGGCCTTCGGGGCCACGCCGCTCACCTGGGCATCGCCCCGGGGTGTGCCCTTGTACTCAGCGTCGCCGGCAATGATGGCCGCCACGTGGGTCCCGTGGCCGAAGTTGTCGATCGGATGTTCACCCGTCAAGGAGACGGCATGAATCACCTTCTCGTTCGGTGCCTCGGCGTGACCACCGAGCACCGGATGTGTCCAGTCTACACCAGTGTCGATTACAAGACGCACACAGCCCTGGTAAGCCGAAAGACGGCTCTGGCTCTATGCCACGCCGTCTTTCTTGGTGTTGCTTTCCTTTTCGGCAATCGCTTTCCGAAGTCCTCTTCGGAAGCCCTCCCGCAGGAGCTCCAACGCGGCCCTGGCCTCTTCTGGGTTCTCTTCGTATTCGACCCGCACAAGGACCTCACTCTTCTTGTAGCTCTTCATGTAAGTAGGTCACCCTCCACTTCGTGATGGTGAACACTACCTACTTCGCCCCGGTAGGTACAGTCTGCCTTTGTACCCCTGGGTAATATGCCTCGGTTCAAACCATTTAGAAGTCGGGCGGCAACGCCATACCTGGCGGGGCCGCCTTGATAGATGTGCACCACGTTGCCGTAGGGCAGTCAAGGGAGGAACGTGGATTCCCCGTGCAGATTCAGGCCCTTGACGGCCCGTAGGCAACGTGGTCTCCCCAGCCGCCCGGCCCGGCTGATTGTACGCCCCTGTCCCGGTCCGTCAAGGCACCCCAAAGGGGCCCCGCCTTGACAGCCCGGGAGCAGGGGCGTTTTTCCTT
>JARBUG010000092.1 GCA_029239785.1 Symbiobacteriaceae bacterium
TCCCGCGTACATCCCCCTCTCCCCCCAGTCGCATGACCGTGTCCCCCCCATAACGCCACAGGCCCGGGAGTCTGCACTCCCGGGCCTGCCGCGCTGCTATTTTCCTTCCCCAGCCTTGCCCTTCTTCCGGGTGGGTTCCCGGCGCCGGTCCTGGGGCTTGCTCAGGTCGATGAAGAGGGCCGGCCACAACCGGCTCGTCTTGGGCATATACAGAACGTCGAACGGCTCCCGGAAGCCACGGGTCCTGGTCAATCCTTGGGGCCGAGCAGGAGAAAGAGGTTGACCCAGGCGCCAGACTCCCCTTTGTACCAACGACAGGCAGTGCAGTCAGGTTCTTGTACGGGACCGCCTTCATGATGACCATTGCCGTGCCCGGCACAAGGCGTGCCCACACGTAATCAACCTGCTCGACCAGTGGCTCTTCATCCGCGACGCGCTGGATGTTCGCAATCCGGGTCAGGCGGCTGTTGGCCACGGCCAGCACTCAAGACGGGCCGGCGAATGGAGCCAGGCCGACGAGTCGTACGCCGTGCCCTTGGGTGCCTCATCGGTGGGAGCCGGACCGATCAGTTCATCGGGGTCGACGTTGTTCTAGGTGTCTGAAGGCAGAACGGAAGCGGGCGTGACACCGGAACCTTGCGGGAGTGAGGCTCCAGGTAACGGAAATCGCAGGGCGGCGGTGCCCGGATTTCCGCGGGATGCGCGCCGGGTTGACACGCGGCGTACCACCGACATAAGCAGAGCGACAAGGCCATGACCCCGGGGGCCCTTGCGGCTGTAGGCGTGACCCCCGCCGGAGGGAGGCCGGCTGCAAGCCGTACGAGCCCCGAGCCCCAGCCAGAACACCCGCGGATGCGTTCGGGATGTCAGCGAGGCGCTGGAAGGCTAGCAGAAAGAGGCTGGCGACGTCTCAGAACGACTACTTTGAGGGCGCCCGGACCAACTCAACCACCTCAAGCAACACCATGACCCAGAAAAACAAGAGAAACAGTACTAACTCCAACTTGTGGAAGTAGGGCCGAAACCACAGCAACACCGCACCTGTAGCCATAGCTGCATAAAGTAACCCGGCCAGCACCATCCGTCTTCTTCTCATCAGAGTCCACCCGTTTCATGTCAGAGTGACCTAGACTGGACCATCCTTTGCAAGAACCTGTCTGACACAGCGCAGCCAGTCGTGCCACATGGCAGGATCAGCCGATCCACCATCACTCATCATCTGTATCTGACCGAGCAGAGCACCAATTTCGTCGTAGTGAGTCCGCTCATATAGCTCTTCAAGGAAGCTGAACATCGCCTCGTAGGCCTGTCTGTCTGAGAGCGTCACCTTAGGTAAGAACAGCTTGGTCACTAATTCGGCAACAGGCAGTTCAATGGTGGCGCTCAGGTGAGGAGGATACAGTTCCCTGATGATCAACCGAACCTCGCCTTTGACACCGGTTGCTTCAATCGTTAACTGACTCTCGCAACCCCTGACAATTGCCACGGTTGCTGAAGTCAGGTGACCTTCGTCAAGAGCCCGCAGCGCCGCAACAAGGCCGCCGCTGTAGACGCACGTTGCCGGGATTTCGGCCACATCCTCCTCACGCCACACCGCCACACCGTTTGCGTTCACCGTCATGGGAAGGCTTTGCGGAGCGATCAGCAGTTCCATGCAATTGCTGGGTTGTTCGGACCAGTTCACCACGAGGTACCGCTTATCGGAAGACGCGTCAAAGCGTATCATCTCTGGCCTCCTGCCTCGGTTATGGCATCAAGGACCGCTGCAACTCAGCGTCCGACTAGCGTCTTGGAGCCCACATAATCACGGAGATTCCTGCCAAGCAGATTGCAGCCCCGATCCAGTCGTAGAGATCGGGGGTCTTCTTATCGACCTGCCAGCCCCACAGCAGTGCCATGACGACGAAAATGCCGCCGTAGGCCGCATATACCCGACCGAAGTTTGATTCCGGCTGCAGAGTCGGGATAATTCCGTATAGGATCAACACGACGGCGCCGAGGAGCCCGAACCACAGGGGCTTCCCTTCTCGAAGGTATAGCCACACAAGGTACCCCCCGCCGATCTCAGCGATTCCGGCGAGCACAAAGAACAACAACGACACAAGCACTCTCTTGGAACGCCCCCCTGTCAGCTAGAATGCCGGCGTGGCGATATGCCTGCTATTTCATAGTAGCAGATATAGGTGGCGCCATCACCCCAACCGGAGGGCAGGCTGCTAACGCAGCGTCCAGGAAAGTCGGGAGGTTCTGACGTATGCTCCCCACCTGCCCCCGGCCGGCAGGAAGGGCAAATGGCCCAATCGCTAGAAGTGTGATGATACAAATAGGGCTGAATAAGGGGAAGGGCCAGCATGATCAACGCGTCCGAATACCACGGGCGGCTCCACCGACTCCAGGAGAAGCTGCACCAGCGCCAGATCGATGCCTTTGTCGTCTCCGCCGAGGACTCCATCTACTATCTGACCGGCGTCTCCTACAAACCGCTGGAGCGACCGTTCTTCATCATCATTCGGGCGGATGCGGAACCGGTTCTCCTTGTCCCCGCCCTGGAGCAGGACCACCTGCGGGCGGCGCCCAACGTCTCAGAGGTGCGCCACTACTGGGATTACCCCTCACCACCGGGAGAAGGCTGGCCCGAACGGCTCACTGAACTGCTGGCGGGCGCGGGACGAGTGGCAGTGGAGCCCTCCCTCCCGCTGGAGATCTACGGGCGCCTACGCGACCTTGCCCCCGAGACGCTGCCCCTGGTTGAGGAACTCCGGGTGGTCAAATCTAGCGCCGAGGTGCAGAAGCTGCGCCGGGCTGCCTACTATGCCGACTACACCGTCGAGCGGATCTTCCGGGCCTCCTACCACGGGGTCGCGGAACTGGAACTCTTCTCCCAGGGGCGCAGCGTCCAGATTGAAATCATGAAGCGCGACGGATATGAAGCGCTGACTACCAGCGTCCTGGCCGCCAGCTGGCCGGCGCCCCTGAGCGCCCAGCCCCACGGCGTACCCGCCATCGACGACCGTCTGGGCGACGGCCCGCACATTGCCCTCGGCTTTGTGCGTGTCAACGGCTATGCTGCCGAATGCGAGCGCACGTACTTCCTCGCTCCCCCCACCGCCCAGGTCCGGGAAGCCTTCGCTGCCATGCAGGAGGCCAGGCGGCGCGCCTTTGCCGTGATCCGGCCCGGCACCCCCTGCGCAGAGGTTGATCTGGCAGCGAAGCGCTTCCTGCAAGACGAGGGCTTTGGCCCCTATCTGCTGCACCGGACCGGCCACGGCTTCGGGCTGGGAAACCACGAGGCGCCCTGGGTAGCTGTTGGCTCGGCGGAGATGCTGGCGGAGAACATGGTCATCAGTGTGGAGCCGGGCATCTATCTGCCAGGCGTGGGCGGCATCCGCCATTCCGACACGACCCTGGTGACCCGTGATGGGTACGAGAACCTTACCAAATTCCCCTCCGACCTGGGCGCCATGACCCTGCTCGGGCGCAAGCCCCTGCAGCGCCTTCAGGGGGCGCTGGTGCGAAGGGCGGTCGGTATACGGTAAGCGCGACCATGAAGGGGTTAGCCCCCGCGGTGCGGAACTCTGGAAGCTGTGAATCCGACCGCAACGCAGACAGGGGGCTTTCTTTCGTGGCAGATCGATTCGCCCAACTTGAGCAGTTCGTTCTGGAGCGCATGGGCCGCACCAAGCTCTCCTCCGTGACCATCGCCCTGGTGGAAGGCGACCAGGTGATCTACCAGCGGGGCTTCGGCCTGGCCAACCGGGAAAAGGGCATCCCCGCCTCCCCCCGCTCCAACTACTGCATCGGCAGCGTCACCAAATCCTTCACCAGCCTGGCAATCATGCAGCTCCAGGAGCAGGGGCTCCTCTCCGTGGACGACCCCGTGGAGCGCTTCCTCCCGCTCCGGGTCCGGCCCTTCGGCGAGGACATCCGCATCCGGCACCTCATGAGCCACACCAGCGGCCTCCCGGCCCTGGCCTACCTCGAGAACGTACTGCGCTATCACCATGGGGCCTTCGACCGCTACCTGCCCATGGGCGGCGTCGACGACATGCTCTCCTTCGTAAACGGCGCCGATGACTGGGTCGAGGCGAAGCCCGGCGAGCGCTGGTTCTACCTCAACGAAGGGTACGTGCTGCTGGGCGCCATCATCGAGAAGGTCTCGGGCATCAAGTACGCTGACTACATCCAGGAGAAGATCCTCCGCCCCCTCGATATGATCCGCTCCTTCCACCAGCGGGAAATGGCAAAGCAGGATCTCGACATGGCTGTGCCCTACGCCCTGGACAACGGCAAACACGTCGCCTCCGACTACCCCTGGGGCCAGGCGGAGCCCGACGGCGGTCTGATCAGCAACGTGCAGGACATGGCCCGCTATGTGCAGATGTACCTCAGCGGCGGCAAGGGGATTGTGAGCCAGGCCTCTCTGGATGCCATGGCGGCCCCCGCGGTGCGCACGCCCCCGGAGGATGTGGCGACCGGCGAGCCCGCCTCTTACTACGGCTTTGGCCTGGGCACCTCCGACTTCTACGGTCGGCGCCTGGTGGGCCACACCGGCATGATGTACGTGGCCACCGCCGCCATGCGCTTCCTGCCTGAGCAGAAAATCGGCGCAGTTGTGCTGGCCAACGGCACCGGCTACGCCCTGGCCAACATCGCCGACTTCGCCCTGGCCACCCTCCTGGGCGAGGACCCCTGGCAGATTCCCGCCCTGCGGACCGAGCAGATCCTGGACGACCTCACCGGCATGTACGAGACCTACCGGGGCACCTTCGCCACCACCGTGCGGCGGAAGGGCGACAACCTGGTGCTGGAATTCAAGACCAAGCACAGCGAGGATGCGGTCACCCTGGTGCCGGCGGAGCTGGATGCGGAGCATCCCCGCTTCTACACCTACGGCGGCGGGCGCCGGCAAGTGGTGGAGTTCCACCGTCGGGCCGGGGGCGTCGAACTGATCCACGAGCGGTACAAGTTCAAGCGGATCGGGCGGCTGCCCTCCTAGGCCCCGTCCGCTCCATCCAAGAAGCCCTGCTGAAGTGTACGGCTTTCCAAAGGCAATGCCGTCCATTCGCGCCCGCCAGATGCGGACTCGGTTGGGCAAAACTGGACGGAAGTGCGCGCCCTCCCTACCAGGCCCCGGCCCAGGCGCGAAAACGGACGAGGTCGCACCCCGAGGGGTACGATCTCGTCCGTTGTGTCTTTCCAAGGCCTACTCCTTTTCGGTCTCCTCTTCCTTCCGGACCTGCCTGCGCTCCAGCGGAGCGCTCAGGTTGATCACGATGCCTTCGCCCAAAGGGCTGCCCTTCGGGATGTAGGCCACAGCGTACCGCTCCTTCCAGCCGGTCTCGACCCGTAACGATCCTGGCGGCAGCCAGGATCATACCGCTGTGTCAGCCGCCCCGCCGCGACGAGCGCGCCCCGACCGCCGCTACAATAGCGATCAAGCGTAACTCAGGAAAATTTCCTCCAGACTCTGGCTGAACACCTGCACCCCAGTCACCCCGGGCAGCCCCCGCAGCCGCTCAACCAGCCCTTCCGAAGCCCCACTCACAAACAGCAGCCAACCCCCCGGCTCCTTCACCGCCCGGCGCACGCCTTCCACGCCCAGCACCACGGCCTCCTCCACCGCCCCCGCAATCCGGACCCGCTTCTCATCCGCCTTCAAATCATCAATGGCCCCCGACACCGCCACCCGGCCCCCGACCAAAATGGTGGCCCGGTCTGCCAGCCGCTCAATCTGATGCAGATCATGGCTCGACAGCAGCACCGTGCAGCCCGTCTCAATCGAATCCGCCAGCAGCACCTGCAGGTACTGGTGCCGATTCTTGGGGTCCAGCCCCATCGTCGGCTCATCTAAAATCAGCAGCTCCGGCTGCCCGCCCATAACCAGAGTCAGCGCCAGCTGCGACTTCATGCCGCCCGACATCTGCCGCACCACCTGCTTCATGGGCAGCGCAAACAGATCAAGGTACCGCTTCACAATCGCATCATTCCAACGGGGCTGCACGCCCCGGCAAAGCCCGATCAACTCCTGGGCCGTCATCCGCTCCGGCAGCGCCTGCGTCTGCGCCACGTACCCGATGCGGCTCTTCAGCGCCGTCGGCGGATACCCCGGCCCGACCGGCACACCCAGCACCGTGCCAGCGCCCCCGTCGGGCCGGATCATACCCGTCAGGCAGCGAATCAGCGTCGTCTTGCCTGCGCCATTTGGCCCCAGCAGGGCAGAAAAGGAGCCGGTGGGCACAACCATCTCCACCGCTGACAGGGCGACCTTCTCGCCATACCGCTTGGTCAGCCCAGCCAGCCGAATCGCGACGTCACTCACCGGAACGCCTCCTCTCCGCTTCCGCCAACCGTTCGGCAAAGAGCGCCGCCGCCCGCTCCGACCCAATCCGCAGCCGGTAGGCATCTGCCACCAGCTTGTCCGCCGCTTCGATGAACTGCCGCAGCCGCTCCTCCTCCGTCACCGTATGGTCGCGGTCGGCGATGAAAGAGCCCTTGCCCCGCGGCGTCTCGATGACGCCGGCCCGCTCCAGTTCCTGATAGGCCTTCGCCACGGTGTTGGGGTTGACGGCCAGTTCCACCGCCAGGTCGCGGACAGAGGGCAGCCTGTCGCCTGCCCTCAATACGCCCGACGCCACCGCCTGCTGCACCTGTTCCACCAGCTGGCGGTAGATGGGCGTTCCGCTCGATGGGTCGATGTGATACCACACTAGGCGCCCTCCTCCCGTCTACACGGCGATCTGTTTGCGCTGGAAGGCCCAGACGGCGAGCCCCAGGCAGAGCAGGGCACCGCCGCCGAGGAGCGCCATGTCGCCCCAGGGCACCTCGCCCCGCCCGACGATCGCGTTCACATCGTGCAGGCCGAAGGGCAGCCATTCCCGCAGCGACTTGATCGCCTCTGAGGCGTCGGCCGTCGCGATGTGGAAGAAGTTAAGCCCCAGCCCGATACCCAGCATGGTGCCGGTGCCCGGTCCGTAGTCATCGATATAGAGACTGACCAGGAGCATCAGGGCGCCCAGGAACAAGAAGAGCAGCAGCGAGTTCAGAATCGCAAGCGCATACCGCCCGGGGTGACCCGCCTGCCCTACGGCCGCCACGCCGGCCACTACACCGATATAGTTGGCCAGATGGAGCACCGTCAGCGAGCTTGCCAGCACCCCGAACCGGGAGAGCAGCACCTCCGTCCGTGAGACCGGCAGCGACAGGACGAACTCAATCGTCCGCCGGTCCATTTCACGGGTGATCATGCCGGCCACGAACAGGGCCGTGAAGATCACGTATGGCAGCGAAATCCAACTGCCAAGCACGTAACCCGCAATCCAGCCGTCCAGGGTCGCAAAGCTGCCTTCGCCGGTGCCAATCAGGCCTTTGACAACGCCCTGGGCGCCCTCCATCGCCTTCTCCAGCTGGGCGATGGAGCCAGACTTACTCATCATCTCCCAGAGATACGTCGTGAAGAAACCGATGAAGCCGAGAATGGCCGCCCAGACGAGCGTCGAGATCGCCTCACTCTTGGCATGCTGCCGAAACAGGGTCATGATCTCCACCTCCGTCCGGCCTAAGCCGAGAACTGTTTCCGATTGAAAGCCCAGAAGCTGACCCCGAGTCCGCCAAGGATGGCGACGATCAGCACGATCAGGTTCAGCGCATCGATGGTGCCGCTGCGCATCACCATTGCCAGATCGGCGTAGCTGTACGGGGTGATCAGGCGGACGGCCCGGCTCACCTGGGCGCCCCGGAAGACATACTCCAGGAAGAACGTCAGCGTGACAAGGCCCAAGAAGAGCTTGACGCCCACGCTGTAGTCATCGATCCACATCGACGCCGCCAGCGTGACCGCGGCCAGCGCCATGCAGAGCAGCCAAAGGTTGACGAACAACACGTCCAGATGCGCCCAGGACCCCTCGTACCCCTGCGCCGAAATATCGAAGCGAAGCACCGCCCAGATGACCGCGTTGACCAGCGTCACGTTGACAGCCAGCACCGCCAGCCGGGAGAGCAGCACCTGCGCCCGCTGTACGGGCAGGGCCAGCAGAAACTCCACGGTGCGCCGGTCGACCTCACGTGTGATGATCGAAAGCGCCACGATCACGGCGTAAAGCGTCGGAATCAGCACGGTGCCCTTTCCGACCGAGATCGTCAGATAGATGTCGACGACATTCATGCCGGTAAAGTCGCCGTAGAGCGCCAGCATGGAGGCCGGCATCGCTTCGAAGACGCCGCCTTCGATAAAGGTGGCGGTGGAGCGGGTCAGTGCGATGGCCATGAGGGCGCCCACGGCCATCCAGATGAACAGGCCCTTGAGGTGGGCCACAAAGAACTGGCGGAAGAGGGTCATCGTCCGCCACCTCCTCCTTCGTAGAAGGCCCGGAAGATCTCTTCAAGGGGCGGGTCGGAGAGGTTCAGGTCGACCACCGAGCCCTGGGCCAGGGCGCCCAGCAGCGGGTCGATGGCGCCATGGAAGGTGAACCGGACTTTGCGGCCCTCGCACGCCAGGTCCTTGACGCCGGGGACACTGCTCAGGTCGGGCGCTTTTTCGCGGAACTCAACGGTGACGTACTTGACGCGCTGCTTTTTGAGATTTTCCACGTGATCGACGGTGACGATTTTGCCGTCGCGGATGACGCCGACCCGGTCGCAGAGCGACTCAACTTCGGAGAGGACGTGGGAGGACATGAAGACCGTCTTGCCACGGGCCTGCTCCTCGCGAATCAGCGAGCTGAAGATCTCCTGAACCAGGGGGTCGAGGCCGGAAGTCGGCTCATCGAGGATGATCAGGTCGGGGTCGTGGGCGAGCGTGGCGATAATCGCGACCTTTTGCTTATTTCCCCGCGAGAGCGTCTTGAGGCGCCGCTTCAGATCGATTTCCAGCCGGTCGGCCAGCTCCTTGACCCGTGCGCGGCTTTTGATGCCCCGGACGGCGAGGGCGAAGTCGAGGTTCTGCTGCCCGGTCAGGAGGTCGTAAAGGGCGGGGTCAGAGGGCAGGTAGCCGACCCGGGCCCTGATGGCGCGGCTCTGGGTGAGGGCGTTCAGGCCCAGAAGGTGGATGTTGCCAGATTGCTGGTGCATGAAGCCGAGCATGGTGCGGATGAGCGTGGTCTTGCCCGCCCCGTTGGGGCCGAGGAAGCCGAAGACTTCGCCCTGCTCAACCTGCAGGTTGACGCCCGTGATGCCGCGGCCGTTGCGATACAGACGAGTAAGGTTCTCGACGTGAATCGCGTGCATGGTAGGTCACCTCGCATACAAATTGTACCCGTGTACTACGACAATAGTACACGGGTACAGTACACTCGTCAAGGGGGGTGGTGCTCGCGGTGGTCGGGTCCGGCCAGGGGCGTCGTCGCGGCGCAGCGGCTGATATAGCGGTATCATCTTTGCTGCCGCAAAGATGGTGAACCAACGCTGCGATGCTCCTCAGCCCCTGACCGGACCCGGCCCGCCACCACGCCGCCCCGCCGCTTTCATAACACCAGCCCGACCTGTCAACCCTAAACATCGTGCGCCAATACCTACGTTGAGGGGAGCAGGATCATGGCAACCAAGGATGAAAAGGGGATCATCCATTACACCCCTGAAGAACTGGAGCAAATCCCTTCGTTTGAGGTACGCTCCAGGACCGGGGCCGATTCACCCGCCCCCTCCGGGACCGTGCTGGGGGCGTTGGGCGGCGCCGCACTCGGCTCCGCGGCTGGTCCTGTCGGGACGGTCATCGGCGGAGCAGCCGGGGCCGCTGTAGGAAGTCGAATCGCCGGGCGCCCCGGCCGCGAGTAGCCGGACCCCCGCAGGGCTTCCCTGCGGGGGTTCCTTTATGCCGTCGCCAGAAAGACCCCCTCGGGGGTCACTTACTTCCCTCCATCGTAACGACCACGGACGTGGACAGCCCCCGCTCCACGCTGGCGCCGTGCACAACCTGGCTTCGATACCCGGGAGCGGTGACGGTCATTCGGTAGGTCCCCACCTCCAGGAACTGGCTGACCACGCCGAGGAGATCCGATGCGTAGGGGTTCCAGACCCCGCTGCCCACACGCGATAGCCTGACAGTTGCGCCCGGAATCTTTTTGCCCTCCGAATCCTGCACCCGGACGACCAGCCGGCCATAGGATCTGACCTCCACGGCGGCCGTCGTGCTCTCTCCGGCGTTCACGCGGACATCGTTCATCTGCCCCTCGTCGTACGAGCCCCGGGCCAGCACGATATACCGTCCGATCGGGACGTCCGTAAACGTAAACGTGCCATCCTTTGCCGCCACGGTACGCTGAACAGTCTGAAGAAAGCCGGGGTCCACCAACTCCACCGGAATCTCCGGGACTGGAGCACCCGTGACCAGGTTGGTCACCTTGCCGGTAATGGTGCCGGTCGGCAGCGGCTTCAGTTGGATGGTTACGATCTGCTGGCCGTCTGCCGCATCAGCCATCACGCGCTGGCCGTCGCTCTGCTGATACCAGCGGGCCGAAGCCGCCACATCGTGCTCTCCCTCCAACAGGAGGAGGAGCAGGTTGCCCTCCGGGTCCCGTTCGGGGCTCAGAACCTTGCCCTCCAGGTGCAGGGCGGCGCGGGGGAAGACCTGGCCCGCTTCGTCGACCACCCGGAACCTCACCAGCACCTCCCGGGTCATGGTCACTTCCGTGGTGGCTGTTTGTCCCACTTCAACCTTCACGGTGCTCGGGTGCTGGGCGACGTAGCCCTCGGCATACGGCATCACCACGTAGGTCCCCGGCGCCACCGGCGGAAAGGCAAAGATGCCGTCGGCGTCTGTCCGGACTCCCTGCCCCACCCAATGGTTCTTGTCATCGGACAGGTAGACATGTGCGTCTGCCATGGGGGCGCCGCTGCGGTCGACCACACGCCCGCGAACCGCACCGGCCGGTACCGGTTCTACCTGAAAGGTCAGTGTCACGTTCCGGCCGGCGGTGACCGTCACCCACTGCACCGGGGATGCTTTGTACGCCGGTCCGGCAGCACGGACCGAGTACAGCCCGGGCGCCACCGTCGCCGTGCAGTTGCCGCCGGCGTCTGCATAGAAGGTCCAGTTCGCGTTCTGCGCATCCGTCAGGACCAACTGGACGTCTTTGACCTTACTGCCATCGGAGGTCGAGATCTGCGCCTTCACTGTGCCTTTTCGGCTCACGGTCAGATCGGCCCGGCTCTCCGCACCCGGGGAGACCGTGACCCAGACCAGGCGGTCCTCTGTGATGTACGCAGTCATCGCTTCCCATGAGATCGCGTTCGTTGTGGCGGTGTAGGTGCCTGGCTCAATGGATGGGACCGAAAAGGCGCCATCTTCGCCGACGCTGATCAGCGAAGGCACCCCATCACCCTGGCGGGTCAGCTTGACCGCGATCCGGCCTTTGATGGGGTCTCCCGTGCTCTGGTCAGTGATTTGTCCGCTCAGCCGACCTGGGTTGGCCAGCACCGCCACCACGAAGGTGAGGGTCTGGGTTTCGCTCGCGGCCACAGTCACAATCTGCGTAGCCGGCGCCTCGTATCCAAGGGCCGACACGGCAACTTTGTACTGACCGGGCGGCAGTTGCAGGGGGCGAATTGCCCCTCCCCCCGAGTTTGGCTGCCACAGAGAGTAGCGGCTGGTCAGGGCGGTGGCCTTTACGGCCACATCGGTAACCGGTTGGCCATCTGTGGTCTCAACCAGTACGTTCACGGTTCCGGTGGGCTCGGCGCCGAAGGCCGGCACCGGGAGGCTGAGAAGGAGAAGGAGTATGGCGATCAGGAGTGCGACAGGACGGCGGGCAGTGCTGCGCATGAAGTGGTCCTCCCTGTATCACATCTCCCTTGATTTTATCATGCTTTCGATACTTCAACATCTTCAGAACCGGAAACAGGATCAGCGAGCGCCCGGCTCCATCGTAACCGTCACCACCGTGGTCTTCTGATGCTCCACTTGTGCCAACTGCATAGCTTTGACCCGCAGGCCCGGGGGCAGTCCTGCGCATGAACGGTCCCTCCCATTCACGGTGTGGTCGATCGCACCTTCAGGGTCGGCCTCGCGGTGGCCCCCTTCTTCACCTTCACCCTGACGGGACCGGCCGCGACACCGTCGCCCAGGCCGATTACCTCGTACTCGCCCGGCTCCACATCAACAAAGGCGAAGCTGCCGTCGGGCCCGGTCGTTACTGGCGGCACGACTGGGGACTTGGCACCAACCCTGCGCAGTTCGACCTGCATGCCCGCTGCCCCGGTCACTCCGCCGCCCGTGCCCGGGGCGGTCGCCCGTCCCTTCACGGTACCGGCGTTCTCCCGGGTGAGCCGAATGGTCAGGGCCGACGGGTCGCCGGGCGCCCCCACATGGATGAGCTGCTCTTCGCTGCGCCGGTACCCGGGGGCTTCCGCCGTAATCACGAGATCACCTTCGTCGGCGGTGAAAAGCAGGTTGCCGTCATCGCCCGTCTCCGTCTCCACGCGTCTGCCATCCACCAACACATAGCCGTCCGGCACAGTCTGGCCATCGGCACCCACTACCCTCACGCTGATTAGCTCCTGGCGCTTCAGCGTCACGTCGATGGTGGACGTTTTGCCTGCCTCCACGGTGACGGTGCCCACCTTGCCGGTTGTGGCGTCAAGAATGACATAGGCCTCGAAGTTGTAACCCGGCGCCCAGGCATGCACGCTGAATACCCCGACGCCCACCGGGTCGAAGACGAAGGTACCATCCGCTGCCGTCAGAGCGCTCTTACCAATATCGTTGCCGTTCAGATCATACAGCGAGAGAACCCCATTCGTAATGGGAGCGCCGGCGGTGTTGGTCAGCCTGCCCCGGACGCTGCCGGCCGGCAGCGGCACCACCACAAACGAAAGGTGGGCCGTTTCGCCAGGCAGCACCGTCACTTTCTGGGGAGCAGATGTTACATAAGCCTGGCCACCAGCCGTCACGGTGTACTCGCCAGGGGGGAGCGAGACCGTCGTATCTGTCTCTGCCGACCCGTGGCCCATGCCCGTTTGCCAGAACTCGTCCGATTCAGCCACAACAAAGAGCTGGGCGCCTTTAGCCACGGGTCCATCCGGCGTCGTCACCACGGCGGTGATGCGGCTCCGGCGGACCACCGCCAGCGTCACCGTGCTGGTTTCGCCCGCCGACACTACGACGGTCTGGGTATCTACCGTGACGTCGTTCAGCGCAACGTAGCCCGTCGAAACCGTGTAGGTGCCGGGCGGGAGCCTGCCCCAGGCAAAGGTTCCGTCGGCACCGGACGTGATTGTGGCGCCAATTTGCACATGCTCTTGCATCAGTGCGATTTCCACCATGCCCACAGCGGCACCCGTCTTCTTGTCGGTGACGCGCCCGCTTATGCTCCCCGCGGCGGCAGGAGCGGCGAGCGTAAACGTGAGCGACTTTCTTTTCCCCGCCTCAACCACCACTGTCTGAATCTCCGACGATTCGTATCCCGCGGCGGTCACCGAGAACTTGTAGACCCCGGGGCTCAAGGAGAGTTCTTTTGTGCCGGAACCGATGTCCGAGGTGAACCTGGTGAACTGCCCGACCATCGTCATCATCACAGATGCGTGCGGAATCAGGCCGCCGTCCGCAGTCTGAATGAGCAGATAGACGGTGCCCTTGGGCTCCGCCGCCGAAACCGTAAGCGGCAGACTGAGTATGAAGATGATGAAGGCTGCCATGAGTCGCATCCAGTATCCCTTGCCCAAAACAGACACCCTCCCACACTATCACTATCACCATCATC
This sequence comes from Symbiobacteriaceae bacterium, assembly GCA_029239785.1. Lineage (GTDB taxonomy): Bacteria > Bacillota > Sulfobacillia > Symbiobacteriales > Symbiobacteriaceae > JARBUG01. The sequence goes on from JARBUG010000092.1 coordinate 13,692, forward strand.
AGCTTAGCATAAATTATTAGACTAGTTAAAGCGCAAGAGCAGATCAAATGACAACCCCCGCAGGCGTCGTCCTGCGGGGGTGTTTGCATCTACTTTTCAGTGACGCCAAAGTGCGCCAGTATCATCCGCTGCAGGTTCTCCGCCGCCGGCTGGCGGGCGTCGCTCTCCCGCTTCACCAGCAAGGAGGTTGTCCGCGCGATGGACTGCAGACCGGCAACACTCACCTGCACCAGGCGGCCCGACGCCAGATCGCCAGCCACGGCCGACCGGGGCACCATCGCCACGCCAAAACCCTGCTCCACCATCAGGCTGACGGCCTCGTGGCTGTCAAACTCCATCGTCACGTTCGGATAAATGCCGTGCTGCTCCAAAATGGCATCCACGAAGGTCCGGAAGCGGGAGGGCGCCTGGAAACTGATCATCGGCACCTGCCCCAGTTGCTCAAGGGGCAGGGGATCCTGCAGCTTGGCCCGGAAGACGGGCGAACAGACCAGCACCACGGGGTCGCTGCACAGGGGAATCGACTTGAGCCGGGGGTGGGCCACCGGCGTCGGCGTAATGGCGACGTCGATTTCGCCCTGCAGGACCCGCTCGAGCGTTTCGGCTGTACGGCCCGCCTTGACCATCACCCGCACTGCCGGATACTGCCGGGCAAACTCGGCAAGAATTGGGGGGAGAATGCCCACACCCACCGTGGTCACAGCGCCGACGGTCACCCGGCCACGGTCATGGTCGACCAGGTCGGCCACCGCTTCACGCAGCTCGGAGACGCTGGCGGCCATCCGGCGGGCACGTTCATAGACCAGTTCGCCCGCGGGCGTCAGCCGGAACTGCCTGCTCGTCCGGTCAAGGAGCGGCGTACCCAAATCGGCCTCGAGCGCTGCCACCTGCCGGGTAACGGCCGGCTGGCTCAGCCCGACCAGCTCACCAGCCCGGGAGAAGCCACCAGTCTCGACGACACGGCAGAAAGTGATCAGATGCTGCAAGATCAAATCGGGCGACCCCCTACGAAAGTACTATGCACCCCTGGTATTCGTTCTATGTTGACTATGCATTTTCATCATAGCCTAACCCGGCGTATAGTTGGAAGTAGACAATTAGGATGGTTTCTCGCCGTGACACATACTGTTATGGCGCTGCACAAAAGAGGAGGGGACTCGCAATGTTCTCGGAGGTTTGCTGGCAGATCGGCGGTGAGCAGGGCACCGGCCTTGATTCGACCGTAGAGGTATTTAACACGGTCGCCAGCCGTGCGGGGTACTACGTCTACGCCTATAAGACCTTCGCCTCGCGCATCAAGGGTGGTCACACCGACTTCACCACCCGCCTGGGCACGACCCGTGTACAGGCCCCGGCCCCGGGCGTCAACCTTCTGGTCGCCCTCGACCAGGAGACGATCAACCTGTGCGCCAAGAACGTCTATCCCGACGCCATCGTCCTGGCTGATGAGGCGATCAACCCGACCCTTCCTGAGGGCGTCAGCGCCAAGCTGCTGACGATTCCCTTCAATAAGATGACCCTGGCGCTGGGCAACCCGCTCATGAAGAACAACATCGTGCTGGGCGCCAGCGCCGCCTTCCTGGGCCTGCCCCTTGAGGGCTTCAAGGCGTACGCTTCCGGCCGGTGGGGCAACAAGGGCGAGGAGTTCGTCGCCCTGATTCACACGGCCATGGAGCAGGGCTACGCCCACGTGCAGGCCAACTGGCCCGATCTGGCCATCTCCCTCGCTCCGGCTGACGGCAAGGAGCGCCTCCTGATGATCGGCAACGAGGCTGCGGCCCTGGGCGCCCTGGCGGGCGGCTGCCGCATGATCTTCTCCTATCCGATCACCCCGGCTTCCGAAATCGCCGAGTCGCTCGTCAAGATCTTCCCGAAGGTGGGCGGCATCGCCGTTCAGATGGAAGATGAGCTGGCTTCGATTGTAGCTTGTGTTGGCGCCGGCTTTGCGGGCGCCCGGGCCATGACCGCCACCGCCGGCCCCGGCCTCTCGCTCATGCAGGAAGCCCTGGGCCTGGCATCGATGACCGAGACCCCGGTGGTCGTGGTCGACACCCAGCGCGGCGGCCCCTCCACGGGCATGCCGACCAAGCAGGAGCAGTCCGACCTGCTGGCCATGGCCTATGGCGGCCACGGCGACGGTCCCCGGATTGTGCTGGCGCCCGGCAGCGTCGAGGAGCTGGTGCCCATGACCGCCGAGGCCTTCAACCTGGCTGACAACTACCACTGCCCGGTCCTCATCGCTTCGGATCTGGCGCTGGCATTGTTCCAGCAGACCGTAGAGCCCGAGGCCGTCGAGTTGGCCAAGCTGCCGGCGGTTAGCCGGGGCCCTGTCGCTGACCCCGCCGCCCTGGCCGCCCTGGGCCGTGACATCTTCGAGCGCTACAGCAAGAACACCAACGAGAACGGCGTCTCCGAGCGCTCCATGCCCGGCATGAAGAACGGCCAGTTCCTGGCCACCGGCGCCGAGCATGGTCCCTTCGGCAAGGTCTGGGAGAATCCCGCCAACCGCGTCTATATGATGGACCGCCGCATGCATCGCCTGCGCGGCGTCAAGACCGAGGCCGTCCGGTACTTCGGGCCTTCCGAGGCGGACCTGGTGATCGTGGCCTTTGGCACCACCCTGGGCGCCGCCAAGGAAGCCCGGGCCGAAATCGAACAGCTGACAGGCAAGAAGGTGGGCGTGCTCCAGATCCGCCTGATCTTCCCGGTGCCGGTCGCAGCCATCGCGAAGTACGTTGGCAACGGCAAGGCCCTGGTGGTCGAGTCGAACGCCGTTGGCCAGTTCGCCTTTATGCTGAAGGGTTCCGGCTATAACCCGGCCAACCTGGCCAGCCTGCTCAAGTACGACGGCAACCTGATTACGGTGGAAGAGATCCGCACGGCGGCCACCCGGGTCCTGAACGGCGAAGCCCAGTTCATGGTCACCGGCGGCGGCGCCGGCGTGCGCACCAGCAGCGATCCCACCATCGTTCTTGAATCCGCGAAGGAGGCGCACGTCTAATGGCCACGATGGCTGATTTCCGGACTTCAGAGAAGTCCTGGTGGTGCCCCGGTTGTGGTGATTTCGGCGTTTTGGCCGGCCTCCAGAAGGCGCTGGTTGAGCTGGGCATCGAGCCCCAGCAGGTGGCCCTGGCCTCCGGCATCGGCTGCTCGGGTAAGATCGGCAACTATATCAACTCGTACAACCTGCACGTCGTCCATGGCCGGTCGCTGCCGGCCGCCCAGGGCATTAAGCTGGCCAACCGTGAGCTGACGGTCATCGCCGCGGGCGGTGACGGCGACGGTTTCGCCATCGGTATGGGCCACTATATGCACGCACTGCGCCGCAATGTCGACATCACGTATATCGTGATGGACAACCAGATCTACGGCCTGACGAAGGGACAGACCTCCCCCACCTCCGACGGCGGCTTCCAGACGAAGTCGACGCCGAACGGCAACATTGAGAAGTCGGTCAACCAGATGCAGCTGGCGATTGCGTCGGGCTGCGGCTTTGTGGCAAATGGCTTCTCGGCCAACCAGAAGCAGCTGGTGGAGATTATCAAGCGGGCGCTTCAGTTCCCCGGCTTCGCACTGGTGAACACCTACAGCCCGTGCGTCACGTTCAACAAGCTGAACACCTTCGATTTCTACAAGCAGGAGATCGTCAACCTGGATGAGGATCCGACGTACGATCGGTCCGACCGGTTCGCTGCCATGAAGAAGTTGATGGAGACGAACGAGCTGGTGACGGGGATTATCTACGAGGATCCGAACCCGACCCGGTACGAGGACAAGGTCTCCGGGTATAGGGAACAGGGAATTGTGAATCAGTCGCTTGAGGTTGATCCTGTGCTGTGGGCGAAGATTTTGGGGCAGTACAAGTAGGTCGCTCTTGTGGGGCTTTTCTAGCGGGGGCGCCTGTGGGGGCGGGTAGGGGCTTCCTCTCAGGGTTGTTCGTTTGGGGGCCTTCGGCCATCCCCAAACATCCGGCACCAACGTTCGGTCGCTCCCTACCCACCCCCACAGGCTCGCGGCCTGACCTACCCCCCTCTTCTTTGTGACGTTTCGGCCCCCGCACCCATCGAAGGTGCGGGGGCCGTTGGTTTGCCTGGCAGTCCCTCCTCGTGCCGGGGGGGCGTCTTAAGTGAGCGGCTCGTCCTTGTGCGGGCTTACTCCCTATTTAGGGCACTCTATTCTCCTTGGGAGGGTGACGATCGATGGTGCGATGGCTGGAAGGGGCTGTGGTGCTGACCGACCGGGTCTTGGAGCATGGCCTCGTTGCGGTGGATGGCAGCCGGATTGGCGGGGTGTGGGACCTAAGTGTTTCGCCGCGCCCGCAGGGGCAGACGGAGCAGACGACCACCCGGCTGAAAGCGGGGTACATTTCGCCGGGGTTCATTGATATTCATATCCATGGCGGCGGTGGCGGCGATTTTCTGGATGCAGATCCTGAGGCGGTGGCTGCCATAACAGAGACACACAGCCGCTTTGGCACGACCGGTATGCTCTGTACGACGCTGACCGCGTCGGAGGCCGACATTGTCGGGGCGATTCGGGCGGCGAAGGCGGCGCCCCGGAAGGGCGCCCGCATTCTGGGCTACCATGTGGAGGGCCCTTTCATTAATGCCAGGTTCAAGGGCGCCCAGGATGAGCGGTATGCCCGGCCGGGCACCACGGCCGAGGTCGACCGCATCATGGCCGAGGGGCGCCCGGGTGACGTATGGCATTTCACCATCGCACCCGAGTTGCCGGGACACCTGGAGGTCATCAGGCATATGGCCGCCCGGGGCGCCGTGGTCAGCGCCGGCCACACCGAGTGCACGTATGACCAGCTGGCAGCCGGCGCTGAAGCTGGGGTTCGCCATGTGACGCACCTATACAATGCCATGCGGGGGCTGCACCACCGGGAACCCGGGACCGTGGGGGCGGCGCTGACGCTGCCGAACCTGACGGTGGAACTGATCGCCGACGGCTTCCACATTCACCCCGCGGCCCTGAAGGTGGCGGTGGCCGCCCGAGGCGCCGAAAGCGTCATCCTGGTCTCCGATGCCATGCGGGCCACCGGCCTGCCCGACGGCGAGTATTCGCTGGGCGTGCTGCCGGTCTGGGTGAAGGATGGCCAGTGCCGCCTGGCCGACGGCACCATTGCCAGCTCGGTGCTGACCATGAACAAGGCCGTGAAGAACATGGTGGAGTTGGCAGGCGTCTCGCTGCCCGCCGCCGTGGCCATGGCGTCACGCAACCCGGCCCGCCGGTACAATCTCCCCAAGGGCGCCATCGCCCCCGGCCTGGACGCCGACCTGGTCCTCCTGGACCCCGAGTTGAACGTCCTGGAGACCATCGTAGGCGGCGAAACCGTCTTCACGAAAGGCCAGTAAGCCCACCACGCGAGGCCCCCGCACCGGAAGGGTGCGGGGGCCTCCAGGTTGCTGACAAAATGTTCGAGCGTGCATAAGGCCGTATCGATATGCAAGCCCAGGGTGCGCTGGCGCGGGATTCCGGACAACTTTTTTGCCGCT
>JARBUG010000258.1 GCA_029239785.1 Symbiobacteriaceae bacterium
TCCCCGGGCCTGGCACGGGGGCGACCTGCAGGGCGTCATTGGCAAGCTGGACTACATCAAATCGCTGGGCTTTACCGCCATCTGGATTACGCCCCACGTGGAGAACACGGGGCGGGACTATCACGGCTACGGCGCCGTCGATTTCTTCGACACGGACCCGCACTTTGGCACGGTAGAGAAGACCAGGGAACTGGTCGACAAGGCCCACGCCAAGGGGATTCGGGTGATCTTTGATATCGTCGTCAACCACACCGGGCCGGGCAACCCGCTGGTGGTGGAGAAGCCGGACTGGTTCAACCCGAAGTCAGAGATCAGCAACTGGAACGACCCGAAGCAACTGCAGAACGGCTGGATTTTCAACCTGCCGGACTTTGACCAGTCAAAGCCCGAGGTGCGGCAGTACATTCTGGACTACTCCAAGTTCTGGATCGAGAAGACCGGCGTGGACGGTTTCCGCATCGACACCATGCGGCATGTGCCGCCGGCGTTCATTACCTGGTACCGCCAGGAGCTTGAGAAGATCAAGCCGGACTTCTGGATGATCGGCGAGGTCTGGGAAGCAAATCCGATCAAGCTGAACACCTACCAGGAGGCGGGCTCCCACGCCCTGCTCGACTTCCCGGCCAGCGAAGCGGCCCGGAAGGTCTTTGCCACCGATGCTTCCTTTACCACGCTCCAGGCGGCGGTCAGCAATATGGGCCGCACCATGAAGGACCCGGCCCAGACCGGCGCCTTCCTGGACAACCACGACATGACCCGGTTCGTCAGCGAAGCGAAAGATGACCCGGTCGGGCGGCTGAAGCTGGGCCTGACCTGGCTCTTTGCCTATCGGGCAATCCCTATCGTCTACTACGGCACGGAAATTGCCATGCCCGGCAAGAATGACCCGTACAACCGGGACGACTTCCCCTGGGGCAAGGAGCAGAACCTCGATGTCCGGGACCTGGTGACCAGGCTGAATCGCATCCGGCAGGAGCAGCCTGCGCTGCGGCAGGGCACCGTTGAGCACCTGCTGGCCGACCAGACCACCTACGCCTTCGCCCGAGTCGCCGGTGATGACAAGGTGATTACGGTGCTGAATAACCACGCGACCGACGCCTACGCCGGCGCCATTGACGTGGCAGCACTGGGCCTTGCCGACGGCGCGCAACTGCGCGACCTACTGACGGATAAGACTGCAACGGTCTCCGGGGGCAAGCTACAGGTAGACGTGGCTGCACGCAGTGGCGCGATCTACGCGGTCGTTCCCGCCGCCCGGGGCACCATGATCATCGTGGGCGCCCTGCTGGGCCTGGCGGCACTTACCGGCGGCTTTTTCGTCCGCCGCAGGATGGTGAGACGATGAGCCGGGTACAGGCTTGCCTCTTTGATCTTGATGGCGTGATCGTCGATACCGCCAAGTATCACTACCTGGCCTGGCGGCGGCTGGCCAACGAGCTGGGCTTTGACTTTACCGAGCATGACAACGAGCGGCTGAAAGGCGTCAGCCGGGTCCGCTCGCTGGAGATTCTGCTGGAGATCGGCGGGGTGACGCTGGACGCCCAGACCCAGGCGGCGCTGGCGGCCAAGAAGAACGACTGGTACGTCGAGATGATCGCGAAGATGGACGAGTCTGAGGTGCTGCCGGGCGCCCGGCGGTTCCTGGCGGAGTGCCGGACAGCGGGGATTCGCACGGCGCTCGGGTCGGCGAGCAAGAACGCCATGCTGATTCTGCGCAACGTGGGACTGGTCGACCAGTTCGACGTCATCATCGACGGAAATAAGACGTCGGCGGCCAAGCCTGACCCGGAGGTCTTCCTGCTGGGCGCGCACGCGCTCGGGGTGGCGACAGCCCACTGTGTCGTATTTGAAGATGCCGAGGCGGGGGTGGAGGCGGCGCTGCGTGCCGGCATGCGCTGCGTAGGGATTGGGTCGCCGCAGACCTTGCATCGGGCGAACCTGATCATTTCCGGCCTTGCCGAAATGACGTTGGATAGGCTTCCCATGGAGTAAGCGTAAAAGAAGGTGCGGGCGAGTGAAGCAGTACGTAAAGCTGGACGAGTGGCGGATTGTGGAGGACTCCTTTGACCCCCACAACCATGAAATCTCTGAAAGCCTTTTCAGCATTGGCAACGGCCACATGGGCCAGCGGGCCAACTTCGAGGAGGCTTACAGCGGCCCCTCGCTGCAGGGGAGTTACGTGGCCGGCGTCTACTATCCGGACAAGACCCGGGTGGGCTGGTGGAAGAACGGGTACCCCGAGTACTTTGCCAAGGTGCTCAACTCTACCAACTGGATCGGCATTGACATTCGCTTCGGCGATGAGCAGTTGGATCTGGCGAAGTGCCAGGTAACCGAGTTCCGCCGGGTGCTCGATATGAAGGAAGGCCACCTCAGCCGGACCTTTGTCGCTGTGTTCACCAGCGGCCGGGCGGTCCGGGTGGAGGCGACCCGGTTTGTCTCCATCGTCGACAAAGAAATCGGGGCAATACGTTATGCGATCACGCCGCTGAATTTCAGCAGCGAAATGACTGCGACGCTTTACCTCGACGCCGACGTGATGAACAAGGACGCCAATTACGACGAGAAGTTCTGGGAGCCGGTGATGACCGATCCCGTATCTGTCGTGGTGCGGACGCGCAAGACCGAGTACCACCTGGCATCGGCCATGCAGTACGACGTGGTGCGGAACGGTGAGAAGGTCGCTGTGCGGCCCGAGGTGGCGGAGCGGCCGAAGTATGTCGGACATACGCTGAAGCTGGACGCCGCCCAGGGCGTGACGACCACGCTTTACAAGTATGTGGCGCAGGTGACGTCGCGGGACCACGAGCAGGATTCGCTGCTGGCGGTGGCGGGCCAGGTTGTCGAGGCGGCCTATGCCAAGGGCTTTGACACCCTGGTGTCTGAGCAGGCAGAGGCCTGGGCGAAGCACTGGGCGGAGAGCGACATCATCATCGAAGGCGATGTGGCGGCGCAGCAGGCGATTCGGTTCAACATCTTCCAGCTGAATCAGACCTACACGGGCCACGACCCGCAGCTGAATATCGGACCAAAGGGCTTTACCGGCGAGAAGTACGGCGGCAGCACCTACTGGGACACCGAGGCGTACTGCGTGCCGTTCTTCATGAGCACGGCTGAGCAGCATGTGGCCCGGCAGCTGCTGGTGTACCGCCACAAGCACCTGGAGCGGGCGAAGGCGAACGCCCGGAAGCTCGGCTTCAAGAAGGGCGCCCTTTACCCGATGGTGACGATGACCGGTGACGAGTGCCATAACGAATGGGAGATCACCTTCGAGGAGATTCACCGGAATGGCGCGATCGCTTATGCGATCTCCAACTACGTCAACTATACGGATGATAAGGCCTACCTGGGCGAGTACGGGTTCGAGGTACTGGCCGAGATCTCCCGGTTTTGGGAAGAGCGGGTCCAGTGGACGGCGCACAAGGGTTATGTGATGCTCGGTGTGACGGGCCCGAACGAGTACGAGAACAACGTCAACAACAACTGGTACACCAACCGGATTGCAGCCTGGACGCTCGAGTACACCCTTGAGGTGGCCGAGTATCTGCGGGAAAACGAGCAGGAACGGTATGCGTCGTTGGTTGAGAAACTGGGCCTTTCGTCGGCGGAGACGGAGAAGTGGCGCGAGATCATCGCGAAGATGTACTATCCGACCGATGATGAGCGGGGCATTTTCCTGCAGCAGGACGGGTTCCTGGACAAGGACCTGACCCCGGTGCGTGAGCTGGACCCCAGCAACTTGCCGCTCAATCAGAAGTGGTCGTGGGACCGGATTCTGCGGTCGGCCTATATCAAGCAGGCGGATGTGCTGCAGGGGCTCTTCTTCCTGGGTCACAAGTATGACCTGGAGACGAAGAAGCGGAACTTCGATTTCTACGAGCCGCTGACGGTGCATGAGTCCTCGCTGTCGCCGTGCGTGCATGCGATTATCGCCTGCGAACTGGGGTACCGGGAGAAGGCCTACGCGTTCTACCTCCGGACGGCCCGCCTCGACCTGGATAACTACAACAACGACTCCGAGGATGGCCTGCACATTACGAGCATGGGCGGCACCTGGATGTCGGTGGTCCTGGGCTTTGGCGGCCTGCGGGTCGCTGAGGGCAAGCTGGTGCTGAACCCGTTTATTCCGGGGCACTGGAAGTCGTTCTCGTTCAAGGTGATGTTCCGGGGCGCCCGCCTGTGGGTAGCGGTGCGGCAGGGCGAACTGGTGGTGACCAACGAGACCGGCACGGGGTGTACCCTGTCGGTCCGGGGCACCGATTACCAGATGGAAGGGAATGCTTCGCTCACGATTCCGCTGGCGTAAATATGAAAGCAGCCCGGCGCTTAAAGCGTCGGGCTGTTTTTCTACGCCTAAACCACTATGTCCAACTGCTGCACAGTCCCAGCGGTGCCGTTTTCACGGACGTAGACGCCCGCCTGGCGGTTGATGGCCCGGGTCTGGTTGGCCGCATTGGTCAGGCTGAAGCCGGCTTCCACCGACCCAACGTAGATCGCCCCGATACCCAGCCTGCCCAGGGCGAAGAGCTGGTCCTTGCCGCTCGCATCCTTGGTCCAGACCTGGAGCCGGTTGAAGATGGGGTCAGCGGCGTCGATCCAGTGGTTGCCGTCGGCGTCGTACTTCGCCAGTTCGGCGAAGCCGTCGCCAGTGGTGGG
>JARBUG010000259.1 GCA_029239785.1 Symbiobacteriaceae bacterium
CTCGTCGAGGCCGTCGAGCACGTCGAGCTTGGTCAGGGCCAGGCCGGTCACACCGGCGGCCTCCACCGAGAAGCGGGTGGCGACGGCGTCAAACCAGCCGCAGCGCCGGGGGCGCCCGGTTACCACGCCGAACTCGGCGCCCTTGGTGCGTAAGGTATCGCCGGCGGCACCGGTATCCTCGGCGGGGAAGGGGCCTTCGCCAACGGCCGTGGTATAAGCCTTGGCGATGCCCAGGATATCCTTGATCTGCCACGGGGCGATGCCGGCGCCCACCGCCGCCGCACCCGCCAGGGGCGAGGAGGAGGTGACGTAGGGGTAGGTGCCCCAGTCGGGGTCACGCAGCACGCCGAGCTGCCCTTCGAGCAGGACCCGCTCGTTCCGGGCCAGCGCCCGCCGGACCAGGGGCAGCGAGTCGATAATGCGCTCCTTGAGCTGTTGGCCGAAGTGCCAGTACTGCTCGATCACTTCCTCGGCGCTGACGGTGGGAGCACCGTAGATGCTGGCGAGGACCGGGTTGACGGACTCCAACGCCCAGGCGACCTTATCGGCCAGCCAGTCCTTCTCCAGCATGTCACCGACCTGCAGGCCCCGGCGGGCGGCCTTGGCCGTGAACGCCGGGCCGATGCCCCGCAGCGTGGTGCCGATCTTTCGCTCGCCCCGGGACTCCTCTTCGAGCCGGTCGAGCAGGATATGCCAGGGCATCACGAGCGTGGCCCGCTCGGAGATCAACAGGTTTTGCGTGGCGACGCCGCGGCTCTCGAGATCGGCCATCTCGCCGAGGAGGGTGGCCGGATCGACGGCGACGCCGGCGCCCAGGAGGCAGCGGACGTCTCTGTAGCAGATGCCGCTGGGAATCAGGCGGAACTTGAAGGTGCCCCGCTCGTTGACAATGGTGTGGCCGGCGTTGGAACCGCCCTGATACCGGATGACAAGGTCGGCCTCTTCCGAGAGGTAGTCGACCATCTTGCCCTTGCCCTCGTCGCCCCACTGCACCCCGATGACAGCCGTAACCGACATCTGCAAGTCCGCCCCCTTCAGCATCTATCTGACGATTGTAGTAAAGCACCGAAAGGGTATAACCGTCCAATAGAGAAACGTTAGGTGGCTATAACCGTCCGTTAGATCTCGGGGGGTGGATGATGTGTTGCGGGCGTTGGAAGCGTTGTGCGTGGCGGTGGAGACGGGGAGCCTGAGCCTGGCGGCTGAGCGGCTGCACCTGTCGCAGCCGGGGGTGTCGAAGCAGATACGCGGGCTGGAAGATGAACTGGGTGTGCAGCTGCTGGTGCGGGGCGCCCGGGGCGTGGAACTGACGCCGGTGGGGCGGCGGGTCTATCGGATGGCCCGGCGGGCGGTGGCCGCGGCTGAGGGCTGCCGCCGGGCGGCTGATGCGTGGCGTGACCCGGGGCACGGACGGCTGGTGGTGGCGGCGGGTCTGACGCTGACGCTCTTTACGCTGCCGCCCGTGATTGCGGCGTTTCGGCAGCAGGTGCCGGGGGTCCGCTTGGAAGTGATGACGGGCGACAGCCGGGAGTGCCTCCAGCATTTGCTGGGGTTCGAGGCGGATGTGGCGCTGGTGACATCGGCCTTTCCGCATCCGGATATCCAGGCGGTACCGCTCTTTGTGGACCCGGTGGTGGTGGCGGCGGCGCCGGGCGTGGCGCTGCCCGGGACGGTGCCGCAGCTGCAGGGGGCGACGCTGATTTCGTTCCGGGGCGGGTCGGGGCTGCGGCAGTATGTGGACCAGGTGCTGGAGGGGCGCGGGGTGCGGCCGGATGTGGTGATGGAGTTTGACTCCATCGAGGCGATCAAGACGATGGTGGAACTGGGGCTGGGGGTGGCGCTGCTGCCCTGGTCGGCAGTGCGGGAGGACGCGGAAGACGGCCGGCTTGTCGCCGGCCGCCTGGGAGACTGGCCTGATGAAGGGCGCACGGTGACGCTGCTGCGCCGCCGGGCGGGGCTGCGGTCGGGGCCGGTGGGGCCCTTTACGGCCATCGCCCGGGAAGTGCTGGGGGCGGGGCGCTGACAGCCCGCCTACCAGCGGACGACGACGCTCAGGCGGGTGGACTTCTCCGTGAAGGCGTACCGAGTTTCCCGGGGGGAGAGCTGGTACTCGAACCCGTCCACCTTGTGGATGGCGAAGCGGGCCAGCGTGCCCGTGTTGGGGCCCACGTGCACGGTCAGCTCGCCATCGGGGCGCATGGCCAAAAAGAGGGCATCTTCGGTGGAGACGCTGACGCTGTAGGGGCCGTCCACGGTGACGGTGGCGCCCTGGAAGGAGCGCTTCTCGCCGGGCTGGTTCGCCAGGGTGATGGTGACCTCGCCGGCCTGGCCGGTCATGCCTTCCATGGCCAGGATCGCGCGGATTTTCGCCAGGGTCGGGTCCGCCAGATGGAGCTGTGCCGTGGCCAAGGGAACCGCCTCCTCATCCTTACAACAGGGTGATGTGGTGGTATATGCTCGTCCACGGCAGATCATGTCTCAGGCATCGAGCCAGGTGGTTTGGGTGGCGTCCCAGTTGGTTTCGGCGAGGCGGCGGACGGCGCGGTCCTCCGGGTCGCTCCAGCCGAAGGTGTGGAGGCGCAGGTCGACCGCCGTGCCGAGGGCGTTGGGCTCCAACTGAAGCCAGGCCAGGGGCTTGTGCGGCTGGAGGTGGGCGGCCAGGTGCTGGATCTGCCAGGTGACCTGCTGGCGCTCGTGATCGGCGAGGGCGGGCCAGGCGAAGGCGTCCATGACGACCAGGGTGTTGCCCGGGGCCATGGCGGCGTAGGCTTCGGCCAGCAGGGGGAGCAGGTGGGTGACCGGGTCGCCCTGGCGCAGGTCGAGGGCCTGCGCTTCAGGACTTTGCGCCAGGTGGCGCAGGCGGGTCAGGCGCCCGGTCTCGTCGGGCCAGAGGAAGGAGTCCTGGAGGAGGCGGGCGTCCGGGGCGGCGGGGTGGAGGGGGGCGGGGTCGAGGCCCCGGCGGGCGACGACCGGGGGGAGGCCCGGGTCCTCATCGAGCAGGAGATTCAGGCCGCAGACGCCGCCGAACTCAACGAGCGAGATGCCGCCGCCGAACTGGGCCGCCACGGCCCGGGCGCCCCGGGCGAGCAGCGCCGCCCGCTCGGGGAGCCAGGGGCGAACCTGCTGGCTGAGCATGTAGTCGAGGAGCGACTCCCTCCCTGCCGCCACCTCGGGCTCCAGGGCCTGTGCGAGGGCGGCGAGGTCGGCGGTGCCCCCGCACGAGGGAAAGAGGGCCGCCAGGTGTGGCGCCTCCCCGCTCAGGGCGAGGTGGTGCAGGGCGCTAAGGAAGAGGCGGACGTCGGGCGCCTCCGCCGAGATGGTCCGGTAGAACTGGCGGAAGAGCTCGGTGACGGCCGGGGGCGGGGCGGCGGTGCGGCCCGGGCCTGAGGGCTGGTCGGGCCCCGGGGCCCCGGCCGGCCCGCCGACCACGCCGGCCCCCGAGCCCCCGCCCAGCACCTCGCACATCAACCTGGCCACCGGGGTGGCCCCCCGCCCGCAGGCGATAAACGCCTCACGCAGCCGGCGCCGTTGGTTTACATCCATGGCTAGATATCCTCCCCATCACAAATGTCACCTTTTGCCCCGGGGAAACCGGGACCTGGCGGGCAAAAATCGACAACTCCGCCCGAATCACAAGGAAGAAGGGCCTTGGACCGGCCTGAGGTAGCCCAAATCGGACCTTGCGCCCTCTTTGTCCCCCGCTCCTACGGCCATTTGTCATCTTTTGCCTCATCCCCTACCCGAGGCCGGAGGCAACAGATGACAACTCCTCACCCTCCATGCGGGCACCCACCTTTTCGCCCCCGGCACGCAAAACAAATCGCACTTCTCCCTCGTCATTTAGGTAGACGGAGGTTTCGCGGGGCAATCTAAACAAAGCAGGGCGGATATTCCTAGTCTATCACCCGCCCGCCAGGCAGCAGGAGGGGTGCTGTGTGAACCGCAGACAATTTCTCATAGGTGCCGGGACGGTGCTCATCGCCGCCACGGGATGCAGCCGCATGCGGCTGAAACTCCCCGCAGCCCGGGAAATGCCACAGGGAGAGGAGGGGGGACCCAGACCGTTCCGGGTCGCGCTGCTCTCGGATCCACACACTGTGGAATCCGACTCAGTGCTCGCCGTTGCCATCAACGGCAAGCTCAGCCGTGCGGTGGCAGACTACAAGCCCCTCCGGCCCGATCTCTGGCTGGTGAACGGCGATATCGCCGACACCGGCAGGAGCGCCCAGTTGGAGGCATTCAAGGAGATTATGGCGACGGTGGCCAGGCCCGACCAGGTCCTGGTCACCACCGGCAACCACGACTTCTATGACAAAGAGGCCAGCGATGACGAAGAAGTCCGCCGCTTCACGGATGCTTTCGGTCTGCAAACGCCCTACAGCAGCCGGGTAGCCGGCGGCATCCATATCGTCATGCTGGCGACTGAAATGTACAAAAACGCCCCGGGCCCCCGGGAGTGGGCCTGGCTCTCCGAAGCCCAGCTGACCTGGTTCGACCAGGTGCTGGCCAAGCACCGGGACCTGTTTACCGTCGTCTGCCTGCATCAACCGGTGCAGAACTCGGTGATCTGGTCCTTCGGTGAAAACGACTTCG
>JARBUG010000260.1 GCA_029239785.1 Symbiobacteriaceae bacterium
TGACTACCTCATCAAACGGCTTCCGATTCCAGACCACGCCCTGCAGCACCAGCTCGCCATCGGCATTGAGCGGCTTCGCCTTCAAAACCTGGTCCTTCTTATTGAGCGTCAGTTCAAGGCTCGGGTTAATATCCACAGTCACCACGGCGACCGGAACGGTCAGCGTGTACTGGTTGTATCCAACGAAGGATCCAACCATCAGCACGGCAGCCGCTGCGGCGGTCGCTCCCCAGCGAGCCCACGGCGCCACACTTCTGAGTTCGGCATACTCTACCTCGTCGCCGATCTCCCAGGTGCCTCTGGGCGCGGGGATCTTTTTAAATTCACCCTGCGGGGTCAGGACCACGGCCTGTCGGCCTGCCATCTCCAGCAGAACTCCCTTGCCCACACGATCTCCTCCTAGTTCGCTTGGCGCCCAGCCTATCCGGCAATATACTGCCGTAAGTGATAGAAGTCTTCGAGCATGATCAGGGCAACAGCGATGATGTACTTCCGCTGGCGCTCCAACGTTTTCCGGCTGACCCCGACCCGTTCCTCCAGCTGCTTGAGCGGCAGCTCCTTCTTCGCCATCATGTGCTGTGCGAAGACCGGGTTCCGGGCCACGAGCCGGGCCGCCTCAATGGCCCGTTCCCGGGCATCTTCGTGCTTGGGACAGATCTCGGCGAGTTCACTAAACCGGATGCTGAACTCAGCCAGCCGTTTGGCGTACCGGACGATTTCGCTCTTGCGGTCGTCCGCCTCCCGCTCCTGACTGAACCGGGAGATCGCTTCCCGCTGCTCAACGTGCTGCAGCACGTTGCCTTCGTCGTCTTCGGACTCCAGTTCGCTCATGGGGACTTCGGAACGACTCTTCTGGCGTCGGTAGTAATCGATCAGCCGCCGCTTAATCACCATCTCGGCAAAGGAGATGAACGACGCACCACGATCGCTGTCAAACCTGTCGATCGCCTCATTCAGGGCGATCATGCCGATGGAGACTTCCTCATCCCGCCCCACCTGCAGGTACCGCCCGGAGACCTGGCTGCCAACCCGCAGCACCAGGGGCGTATACTGACGAATCAGATCGTCTCTCGCCTGCTCATCTCCGCGCCTGGCGGGTTCCAGGAGCCTGTCCACAGCGGATCCTTCCGAGGGAGGGGAGTTTCCCGAGAGGCTCAGTAGAAACCCCAGCACGGCGTTCACCTCTCGTCTGCTAAGAAATACGGATCAGGACTGCGCTTTTTGGGGGTAGGACTTTTGTCCTCAAATTCCCTTTAGAATAGACGGACCTGACCAGGGGTTCCGTTTCCATCCGGATGTTCATTGTAGGGAAGACCTAAATATTCATAGGCCGCCCGGTTGGCGATGCGGCCCCGGGGGGTCCGCTGCAAAAAGCCGAGCTGCATCAGGTAGGGCTCGTAGACATCTTCGATCGTCTCGGATTCTTCACTGGTGGCCGCCGCCAGCGTATCGAGGCCGACCGGCCCGCCGCCGTACATTTGAATAATGGTGAGCAGCACCTTGTGGTCGACCTTGTCCAGACCCAGCGGGTCGACTTCCATGAGCCGCAGGCCCTGGTCGGCCACTTCCCGGGTGATGTGGCCGTTCGCCTTCACCTGGGCAAAGTCGCGCAGCCGCTTCAGCAGCCGGTTGGCAATGCGGGGCGTGCCGCGGGAACGCTTGCCGATCTCCTCGGCGCCGGCCTCGTCGAGGTCGACTTTGAGAATGCGGGCGGCCCGCAGAAGCACGGTCTTCAGCTCCTCGACCGAATAGAACTGCAGCTGCGAAACCACGCCAAAGCGGTCGCGCAGCGGCGACGTAAGCGCGCCGTACCGGGTCGTGGCACCAATCAGCGTAAACTTGGGCAGATCCAGGCGGAGTGTGCGGGCGCTGGGGCCCTTGCCCAGGATAATGTCGAGCGCAAAGTCCTCCATGGCCGGGTAGAGCGTCTCTTCGACCAGGCGGTTCATCCGGTGGATCTCGTCAACGAAGAGCACGTCGCGCTCCGACAGCGATGTCAAAATGGCGGCCAGGTCGCCCTGGTGGGAGATGGCCGGACCGGATGTAACGCGGAAGTTGACGCCCAGCTCCTGGGCGATGATCTGGGCGAGCGTGGTCTTGCCCAGCCCGGGCGGACCATATAACAGGACATGGTCGAGGGCATCGCCCCGCTGCTTGGCCGCTTCTATATAAATAGAAAGCTCCTCTTTGACCCGATCCTGGCCCGGATAGTCGGCCATGCGCTTGGGGCGGAGCGTTTCATCCCACCGAACATCTTCCGGCTTCTGTGCGCCGGACAGGAACCGATTCTGATCGCTCATGCGGCGTTACCCCCGGAAGAGATGCTTGAGTGAGAGACGGACCAGCGTTTCCAGCTTGGGCTCATCGCCCGCCTCGCGGGCGGCCTTCTCGATGGCCTGGCTTGCTTCGGCCCGGGCGTACCCCAGGGCCATGAGTGCTTCGACCGCCTCAAGCCGTACGTCGGACGCCCCGGAAGCGACGCCGGCCCCGGGGAGCCCGCCGGGCAGCGGCACCGTCTCGACACCGATGGACCCGACCTTGTCCTTCAGCTCCAGCACCATGCGCTGGGCCGTCTTTTTGCCAATGCCCGGCGCCCGGCAGAGTGCGGTGACATCTTCGAAGGCAAGCGCCCGCCGGAGCGAATCGGGCGTCATGGTCGAAAGCACGCTGAGCGCCGCCTTCGGCCCTACGCCATCGACCTTGAGCAGCAGCTCGAACAGGTCGTACTCCTCGCCGGTCAGGAAGCCGTAGAGCGTCATGGCATCTTCCCGCACCTGGAACGAGGTATGAAGCAGCACTTCCTGCCCCAGCGATGGCAAGCGGGAGCGGGTCGAATTGGGCACCAGGCAGCGGTACCCCACGCCGCCCACATCGACCACGGCGGAATCGGCGGTTGCCGCGACCAACTGGCCGCGCACGTGAGCGATCATTTAGAACTTCCCTCCCAGGCGCTGAGCCAAGTTGGAACCGTGCAGCGCCGCGATGGCCACGGCCAGTGCGTCGGCAACGTCGTCGGGCTTGGGGGTCTGGGCGAGGCCGAGCAGCATTTTAACCATTTGCTGGACCTGCGCCTTATCGGCCCGGCCGTAGCCGGTGACCGCCATTTTCACCTGCATGGGCGTAAACTCCCGAATAGGAACCCCGTTGTCGGCGGCAGCCAGGAGCACCACGCCCCGGGCCTGTCCCACGTGAATGGCCGTGGTTACGTTCCGGCCGAAGAAGAGCTCTTCAACCGCCACGGCGTCTGGCTTGTACTCGAGCATCAGGTCGACTACGCCGCGATAGAGCGACTGCAGCCGCTTTTCCGCCAACATATCCGCCGGCGTTGACAGCGCGCCGTAAGCAACGGCCTTCTCTTTGGAGCCGGCGAACTCAACCACCCCGTAGCCCATCAGGGCGGTGCCGGGGTCGATCCCTAAGATTCGCAACAACTGCACCCCCGCACAGGACACCTACAAACATAAACGATCCGCGTCGATGATATGTTCGGGAAAGGCGCCCATCTCTCCTGCCCATCGGTCCATCCAGAGCCTGGAAGTGTTTTGAGCATGAAATTGCGATTGTCGAATAGTGTCCGATGGTGTTATCATGGACAGCAGACTATTGGAGGCGAAACGCAACCATGTCAACATCAGCCAACCAGCAATTGTCCCGGACGGCGCGCAAGAAGCGCAGCGGCCCGAAGGTCGGGTCCATTCTGCTTGCAGTCTTCCTGATTATGGTCGCCGCCGGCGGCGCCTGGGCCGCCAAAACCTACTTCCTGGACGGCGGACAGCCCAAGAACATTCTGCTCATGGGCGTCGATGAACACAAGACCCGGACCGATGTGGTCATGCTGGCCCGCATCGATCCCAGGCAGGGCATCGTCAACCTGATCTCCATTCCCCGTGATACTTACGTAGAGATTCCCTGCGATGGCATCGAAGTCTGCCAGCCGCTTGATAAGCTCGCCCACGCCCACGCCTACGGCGGTGAGGAAGGGCCCGAGCTGGCCGTGGCGACGGTTGAAAAGTTCCTGGGCGTTCAGATCGATGGCTACGCCCGTGTCGACTTTGACGGGTTCAAGCAGGTAATCGACACCCTCGGCGGCGTCGATATGGTGATCGAAGAGGATATGGACTACGAGGACCCGACCCCGCCCGGCCTGTACATCCACTTCAAGGGCAGCCCCAACCCCCAGCATCTGACCGGCAAGCAGGCGCTGGAGTATGTGCGGTTCCGGGCTGACGGCCAGGGTGACGTGGGCCGCACCGAGCGGACCCGCAAGTTCCTGCTCGCCGTTTACACCACCCTGAAGGAGAAGGGCAGCATCGGCAAGCTGCCGCAGCTCTGGAGCAATATGTCGCCCTACGTCAAGACAGACCTCGACGGCGGCACAATCGCCGCCCTGGCACGGGTAGCGGGCAAAGTTGACCCCAACACCCTCAAGATGGAGATGGTGCCGGGTAAGGGCGCGCAGTCCCCGAACGGCCTTTGGGTCTGGGAGGCCGACCAGGCCAAGACACAGGAACTGGTCAACCGGCTGATCCACAACCCGACCAAGGAAGCCGCACCCGCCGAAGAACCGAAGAAGTAGATGAAATCGGCCAC
>JARBUG010000261.1 GCA_029239785.1 Symbiobacteriaceae bacterium
GTGCGCAGCTGCACCTGGAGCGGACCCGCCTGGAGCAGACGCTGGGCGCCCTGCGCCTTACAACGGCGCTGGGCACGGCGCCACGGCCGGCGGCGGCACCGGCGCGCAAAGGCCCGCCCGGGCGCCGCACCCTGCTGTTCGTGGGTGAGGCGGCCGAGCGGGCCGGGGTCGAAGTAAGCGCCCTGCGGCACTGGGAGAACGAAGGCCTGTTGGAACCCATCCGGGACGAAAACAGCGCCTACCGCCTTTACGACGAGGCGCAGGTGCTGCGGGTGCAGGTGATCGCCCTGCTCCGGCAGGGCGGGTACGACATCAACGCCATCCGCCCGGTGATCGAGGCGCTCTCGGCGGGGCGCCCTGAAGCCGCCGTCGCCGCTGCGGAGCAGCGCCTGCGGGACCTGACCGGATCGAGCCGGCGCCACGTGGCCGCTACCGCCGCCTTCCAGGCCTATCTGGAGGAGATCGGCACATAAGCGAAGGCCCCGCCTGGCGCGGGGCCTTCGCTTATTCCTCAATCCCTGCAATCCGCTTATACCCCAGCACAAGCAGGAGCCCTGCCACAGCGGTGAGCGTCACGGCCACGCCAGGCATCAAGTTGAGCCAGTACGAGACCACCAGCCCCACCACCACCGAGGCCACGCCGGTCAGCACGGAGATCGTCAGCGTCCCCCGGAATGACCGGGCGATCTGCAGCGCCGTCGCCACCGGCACCACAATCAGGGCGGAGACCAGCAGCACCCCGACCACGCTCATCGCCATGGCCACCGTCATCGCCGTCAGCACCATGAAGACCGTGTTGACGAAGGCGACGGGCACCCCGCCTACCCGGGCCTGCTCCTCATCAAAACTGACGCTGAGCAGCTCTTTATAGAGCAGCAGCAGCACCGCCAGCACCAGCAGCCCGAGGCCGCCGATCAGGTACAGCTTCTCGTTATCGACCGTCACGACCGACCCGAACAGGTAGCTCATCACTTCGCTGCGTGCCAGCACCATCGCAAGCGCCAGCGACGTGGGCGCCATAATCGCCAGGCTCAGTTCGCTGAACTTGGCATAGCGCTGCCGGAGCCAATCCATCCCCAGCGAGGCCAGCACCGAAAAAACCAGCCCCGTCGCCATCGGAAAGACTTTCGTCAGCACGCCCGCCGCCACGCCCACCAGCGATACGTGGGCCAGCGTGTCGCCGTACTGCGCCAGCCGGCGCATCACCAAAAAGACTCCGATGGCGGGGCAGACGATGGCGACCGCAATGCCCGCCACCAACGCCCGCTGCATAAAGCTGTACGTGAACATATCAAGCATGGGGGCGCCTCCCGCCTAATGGTGATGATGATGAATCGACCGGACCGGATGGCCGTACAGCTCGCAAAGCTGCTCCTCGGTGCCGAAGTCGTCAGGCGAACCGTGGTAGAAGAGCCGCCGGTTGAGGCAGGCCAGCGAGGTCACCTCGTGGGCCACCGCCCCAATGTCGTGCGAGACCAGCATCACCGTCAGGCCCATGGAGGCCCGCAGATCACGAATCAGCTGATAGAACTGGCTCTCGGCCTGCACATCGACGCCGACAGTCGGCTCGTCGAGAATCAGCAGTTCCGGCCGGCTGACCAGCGCCCGGGCGATGAAGACCCGCTGCTGCTGGCCGCCGGAGAGCCGGCCAATCATCCGATCCTTGAAGCTGAGCATACCGACCTGCTCCAGGGCAGCCCGGGCAGCCTTGCGGTCCTCGCCCGTCAGCACCCGCCAGAGACCCCGGCGGGCGACCAGCCCCGTCATCACGACCTCCTCGACCGTGGCCGGAAAGCCAGAGTTAAAGGAAGCCGCCTTCTGGGCGACATAACCGATCTTCCAGCGCTCCTTGAACTGGGCCGCCGGGGTGCCAAAGAGCCGGATTTCGCCCCGGCGGGGCGCGGGCAGCGTCCCCAAAATCAGCTTCAGCAGGGTGGTTTTGCCCGACCCGTTGGGCCCGATCAGGCCCAGGTAATCGCCCCGGCCTACAGTCAGATCGACCCCGTCCAGCACCGGCTCCGGGCCGTAGCCGAAGCCGACATCCTTCAATTGCACCAGCGGGCTCTCCATTAATTGCCACACTCCAATGCGGTCTTTAGGTTGGCCAGGTTCTCCCGCATCACGCTCAGGTAATTGCGGCCGGCGCTTACCTCAGCTTCGGTCAGGCCTTCAAGCGGGTTAAGTACCAGGGTGCCGGCCCCGATTTCACGGGCGACCAACTTGGCGACCTTATCGCTGACCAACGTCTCAAAGAAGATATACTTGACCTGATGTTCTTTCGCTTCATCGATAATCGCCGCCAGTTCGCGCGGGGTCGGCTCACCGTCGGCGGAGAGGCCCATGATCGGATGCTGGGTCACATCGTAGCGGTGCGCCAGATAGGCGAATGCGGCGTGAGATGTGTAAAACTCGGCCTGCCGGCACTGGGCCAGGCCGGTCTCGAACTCGCCGTGCAGCGTATGCAGCTTTGCCACATAGGCGGCGGCGTTCGCTTCGTATTCGGCCTTGTGGGCCGGGTCCGCCTGCGCCAGGGCATCACGAATCAGTTCGACTTGCCGAATGGCAAAGAGCGGGTCGAGCCAGACGTGGGGGTCCCACTCGGTCTCCTCACCGTGTTCGTCGCTATCCGCGTGCCCGTCGCCTTCGGCGCCGTGGTCGTGGCCCTCATCACCCGTGCCCTGCATTAGTTCGGCGCCCGTGGCGGTCTCCACCGCCAGCAGGTCCTGGTTGTCAAGGCTCGCCAAAGTCTTATCAATCCAATGTTCAAAACCGGCGCCATTATAGATGAAGACCTGCGTCTGGTTCAGCGCTTTGATGTGGCCCGGCGTCGGCTCCCAGTCGTGGGGCTCCGTGCCGGCGGGCACCAGGTTGATCAGGTCGATCAGATCGCCGCCCACGGCCTTCGTAAATTCGTACATGGGGTAGAAACTGGTGGCCACTTTCAGCCTGCCCGTCTCGCCCCCGGCGAAGGCGGGCGCCCGGGTTGCCTGCGGGCTGCAGCCAGCCCCCAGGGCGAGCAAGGCCGCAAGCGCGAGGAGCGTCACCATCTGTCGCATCGTGGCTATTGCCTCCCAATTTTCTTATCTGCGACTGCCGGCTTTAAGAACGGCTGCCGCTGCACGCCTCGCAGTAGCCGAACAGTTCGATGTGGTGGCTGGAGATGACAAAGCCGTGCTCCGTCCGGGCGATGGACTCGAGTTCTTTAATGGGACAGTGCCGCAGGGGCACCTCCTTGCCGCACTCCAGACAGACCAGCCCGTGCTGGTGGGCCTGGCGGTTGAGCGAGTAGTGCGCCTGCTTGCCTGGCAGCTTCACTTCATCGACAATGCTCATCTTCGCCAGCAGCCTGAGGTTGCGGTAGACGGTGTCGAGCCCCACATCGGGGTAGGTCGCCCGAATCTGCTGGTAGATGTCGTCTGCCGTCTGCTCGCCGTCGCCGGCGGACAGGAGCACGTCGATCAGCATGCGGCGCTGCGGCGTCAGCTTGCAGCCCATCTCCTTCATTCGCTGCAGGACTTCCTCGACCGTCATGGCAATGCCTCCAGACTTACCTAGTAATTTTCCTAGTTGAGTCTACCCGGCAAGACAAGCTTCTGTCAAGCAAAAAAGTGAAGGGCCTGCCAGGCGTGGAGGGTTCTCCGACGCTGACAGGCCCCTTTTTCATCAGGTTGTGACCTCAGGGCTGGTACCGGGGCAGATTCCGGGGCGGTTCGGGCATCAGAATGGCCAGCACGATATACAGGAAGAGCCCCGTGCCCGCCAGGAAGACTGCGCCCAGCCAAATCGCCCGCACCAGCACCGGGTCGACGCCAAAGTACTCGGCCACGCCCGCACAGACGCCGGAGAGCCACTTGTCACGGGACTTGGTCAGGGGCTTGTAGCTGTTGCGGGTGTAGATGGGCTCGGCCTGAGGCTGCCCGGGGCCGGGCTGGTCAAAACCGGGCTGCTCGGGCCTGGCCCACATGTCCGGCTGCGGCTGGGGTTGCGGAGGCACGGCCTGTGCCAGGGGCGGTGCAGGCGGCGCCTGCTCATGGCCCACCTGGGGCTCCGGCATCACCATGCCGAGGATGAAATAGGCCAGAATCGCCGGCGGCATCACGATGCAGCCAAAGACCCAGATCGCCCGCCAGATCGTCTTATCCATATCAAAATACTCAGCAAAGCCACCGGCAACGCCGAGAATCTTCTTATCTCGGGTCCGTCTTAGTTCACGCATCTTCGTCCATCCTCCTTGAAATCGAGCACCGGGGCCCCGGCGCCCGTCTGTAGAGTAAGACGCCCCGATCCCAATCATCCCTTCAGGCGTGATGAAAAAACGAGGGGGCATCTGCCCCCTCGGTTACCGCTTTGTGCTTTTGGGAATCAGGTCCTGGCCCAGTACGATCTGAATCGCCTCTTCAGCAGCCTTGTCAGGCTTCGAAAGATACAGGGCGCCCGGGAAAATCTCCTTCAGGCGGGCTTCGGTGCCGGCCTGCCCGGCACGATCGACTGCCACCGTCCGGGCCACCGGGGCACTCGCCTTGGTCACCCGCGCCACCCGAAAGCCTGCGGCCTTTA
>JARBUG010000262.1 GCA_029239785.1 Symbiobacteriaceae bacterium
GCCAACAGACATTTCCGGGCTTCCTCATTCACCCCCGTCGCGCCGTGCCCCAGTTGCTCGGTGCCGCAATCCACCGCCGGGGACGGGTCGATGATCACCCCTTGGTCCGGCACCTTCCCCGCTGCACAGCCACCCAACAGAACCGCCAGCGCCATCGCAGCCATCATCCGCCGCATCGCTGTTACCACCCCTTTGCCCTGTTTAGACGACCGCCAGGGGGGGAGGTTCCCAACCCTGGAGACTTGTGGACAGGCTTATTATCTGGTATGATTATGCGGGTTCAGAATCACCGTTTTTTGGGTGGTGCGGCCATGAAAAGTATTCTCGTCATCAGCGGTCCGAACCTGAACCTGCTGGGGCTCCGGGAGCCGGAGATCTACGGCCACACCACACTCCAGACCATTCACGACGAGCTCGTCCGCCTTGGCAGCGAGCTGGGCGTACACGTAGAAACCTTCCAATCCAACCACGAAGGCGCCATCATCGACGCCATTCACGCCGCCCGGGGCCGGCATCAGGTTATCGTCATCAACCCCGGCGCCTACTCTCACTACAGCATTGCCATTCGCGACGCCATCACCTCGGTGGATATTCCCACCGTGGAAGTCCACCTCTCCAACGTACATAAGCGAGAGGAGTTCCGTCACCACTCGGTCATCGCACCGGTGGCGGCGGGTACTATCGTAGGCTTCGGTGCCGACAGCTTCTACCTGGGCCTCCGGGCGGCCGCCCGGCTGGCTACTTCTCAGGACAAGGGGTAACGAGCAAATGGCTAACTCACGCCTCACCAAGCTCCGTGCCGCCATGGCCCAGCGCCACGTGGATGCCATCCTGGTCACCAAGCCGGAAAACCGGGTCTACCTCAGCGGTTTCACCGGCAGCGCCGGCTGGCTCGTCATCACCCCGAACGAGGCCCTCCTGCTCACCGACTTCCGCTACACCGAGCAGGCCACGGCCCAGGCGCCCGCCTTTACTATCATCAAACCGGAAACTACCGCCCATGTGAAAATCGCCGAACTCTGCAGCCAGCACGGCCTTAAGATGCTGGGCTTCGAAGGCGACTACATGACCATGGACGATTACACCCAGTATCAATCCACCCTGGCCGGTGTCGAACTGCTCTCCATTTCGGGCATGGTCGAAGGCCTCCGCATGTTCAAGGACGCGGAAGAGGTCGAAATCATGTCCCGGGCCGCCGCCATTACCGATGAGGTCTGGCGCCAGATTCTGCCCAAGGTCAAGGCCGGCGCCGTCGAGCGCGACCTGGCCGTCGAAATGGAATACCTCATGAAGAAGCTCGGCGGCGACGGTGTTGCCTTCGACACCATCTGCGCCTCGGGCGTCCGCTCCTCGCTGCCCCACGGGCGGGCGTCGGAGAAGGTAATCGAGCAGGGCGACCTGGTCACGTTCGACTTTGGCGCCATGTACGGCGGCTACTGCTCCGACATGACCCGCACGGTCATGGTGGGCGAGCCGAACGAAAAGCAGCGTGAGATTTATGGCATCGTGCTGGAAGCCCAGCTGCGCGGCGTGGCCGCCTGCAAGCCCGGCATGACCGATAAAGAGCTGGATGCCGTCTGCCGCGACTACATCGTGGAGAAGGGTTACGGCGATAAGTTCGGCCACGGCACCGGTCATGGTGTGGGCCGGTTCATTCATGAAGGGCCGCGGGTCGGCCCGCTGGGCAAGGGCGTTGTGCTTCAGCCCGGCATGGTCGTTACCATTGAGCCCGGCATCTATCTGCCCGGCTGGGGCGGTGTCCGCATTGAGGATACCGTGCTGATTACGGAAGATGGCTGCCGCCGCCTGACCAACTCCCCCAAGGATCTGCTGATCCTCTAAGTTTTCACAGCCGCTGGACGGGAAGTACCTGGCCAGTTTGGTTAATCCTAAGTCTACGTGCAATTTTTTAGCGGAGGGGACCATTTAAGATGATTTCGGCTAGCGATGTTCGCAAGGGCGTTACCATTGAGATGAACGGCCAGGTCTATCAGGTTGTCGACTTTTTGCATGTCAAGCCCGGCAAGGGCGCCGCGTTCGTGCGGGTCAAGCTGAAGGGCGTGCAGAACGGCTCCAACGTTGAAACCACCTTCAACCCCGGCGACAAGCTGCCCCGGGCCCAGGTGGAGCGCCGTGAGTTCCAGTACCTGTACTCCGGCCAGGGCACCTGGACCTTCATGAACAACGAGAGCTACGAGCAGATCGAACTGAACGCCGAGCAGATTGGCGACGCCAAGAACTACCTGCTGGAGAACATGAACGTGCAGATCTCCGAGTGGAAGGGCGTCATCATCGGCGTCGATATGCAGAACACCGTCGAGCTTGAAGTCGTGGACACCGAGCCCGGCTTCCGCGGCGACACCGCCACCGGCACCACCAAGCCCGCCAAGCTGGAGACCGGCTACGTGGTCAACGTACCGCTCTTCATCAACGTTGGCGATAAGCTGAAGATCGACACCCGTTCCGGCGACTACCTGGGCCGGGCATAAGCGTTGCTACTGTTTAACGGAGAGGCGTTCTGCCTCTCCGTTTTGGTTTTCGGGCATACCCGAACAACACCTTTCGACATTGTTCTGAATTATCCACAAGCACATGTGGATTGTGTGAATATCCTCCGAATTGCCTATTGCTCTGTCGAAAAGTCTATGGACGGAGACACCCGCATAAAGCCACGCGGTCAGAACCAGACTATCACCGGAACGTAGGTGTGAAGCTGGGAGGAGATGGCCGTGAACGACATCCGCTCGCAGGTGGCTTACCTGCAGGGGCTGGCAGAAGGGCTTGACTTGGACACGGGGAGCCCGGAAGGCCGTGTGCTGAGCGCCATGCTTGACGTGCTGGCGGACATCGCTGAGGCACAGACCGAACTGGCGGAGTATGTCGAGGATGTGGATTACGACCTCGGCGCCCTGGAAGAGACGCTCTATGGCGACGAGGATGACGAGGTGGTCGAGTTCGTCCCCTCGCAGGCCTTCTTGCTGGACGACGAGGGCGTGGAGATGGCCGTCTGCCCGGACTGCGGGGAGACGCTGGCCGCCAGCGCTGGCGATATTGATGGTGACCTCGATGTAGTCTGTCCCAGCTGCGGCTGCTCGGTCTGCGATGAGTATGTGGATGACTTGGAAACGGTAATCGACTGAAAACGGCGGGCCGTTCTGGCCCGCCGTTTTGCTCACCCGACCTCTTTTTCGCGCAGCAGGCGGTAGACGTAGCCGTCGATATCGCCGCCAGAGCGCTGGACCAGCTTGCAGCCGTTCTCAAGCCCCTCGAGGGCGTTCTGGATTTGCTGCGGCGTCAGTTCGCCTGCGGCGATGGCGGCCCGGAACTCATTGACATCAAGCAGTTCCCACCGCCCGTCCTGCATGACGGTGATGTCGAGGTAGAGGTCTTCAATGACGACGCGTTCGCCTTCATCGAGGATGCGCGCCATGTGCATGTAGCACCGGCAGGGGTGCGGCCCGCCGTGGCCTTCCCAGAACATGACCCAGAGGTGCAGTTCGGGAATTAGCACCGACCGGAACCCGCTGATGTCGGCATGGTTCACATAGGTACGGTCCAGGTAGATGTTGCCGCCCCGGCGCTCCAGCCGCCGGTCAATGGGGTAGCTGTGGCCGCTCAGCATGTGGTGCTGCATGCGGCTCTTCATATCCACGATAATTCGTTTCATACTAATCCTTCCGTATGAACCGTGTAGTTGAACCGGGTCAGGCGGACGCGGCCGCCGGGTTCGAACTGGAGCTCGTGGAGGCCGGTATCGTCGGTGGGGAATGCGGGGCCGGTGACGGATGGCGGCAGGCCAAGGGCGGCCTGCATGAGTGCGGAGATGGCGCCGCCGTGGCTGACTAGCAGGAGGGTCTGGCCGTCGTGGGCTGTGTCGTGGTGGAGTTCGCACCAGAGGTGCGCGACCCGGCTGTAGAGGTCGAGATATGATTCGCCGCCCGGAGGCCGGTGGTTGATGGGCACCGGATGCTGCTTGACCGGGAAGAGCCGGTCGGCTTCGTCCGGCCGGAGGCCGGCAATGCGGCCGGAGGAGCGCTCGGCGAGGCGTGACTCCAGTTGGAGGGGGGCGTTGGTTGCAGCCGAGATCGCCTCGGCGGTCTGGCGGGCTCGCATGAGCGGGCTGGAGAGGATGCGGCCCGGCTGGTACCGGGCGCCGAGCCAGGCGGCCAGCGCCGCTGCCTGGCGCATCCCCAGGTCGCTTAAGGGAAAGTCGGCGCTGCCCTCAATGCAGCGGGGCGGCAGGTCGGCGGTCGATTCGCCGTGCCGGCAGATCAACAGGCGGATCAGCAGGCTCACCTCCGGTATGAGCTGTCTGACAGTTGAGGAAAGATTCCGGAGGGAGCGGGCGGTTTCCTGCTATTTCTGGTAGCGAAAGTGGGAGGGATTGACGATCGGGGGCGCAAGGGCGACGCACAGGCCAGAATCAGTCCGGCGACGGCTGGTGCGCGGGCTGTGGATTATTCTGGGCGCAGTGCTGGTAGGGGTGGGACTTGAACTCTTCCTCATCCCGAACCAGATCATCGATGGCGGGGTGACGGGGGTGGCGATCATG